>JACQZS010000299.1 GCA_016213725.1 Acidobacteriota bacterium
CCCCCGGCGCCGCCGGCGGCATCACAAAACTCGAACCCACCGCCGTCTCCTGCGTCCCGTTCCGCACAAACAACTGGAACGTCACCGCCTCCGCCATCGGCACCAGCACCGGCTCCAGCCCGGCCCGCCAGGCGTACAGCCCGCTCTCCTTCCGCGCCAGCCGCCACTCCGCGTCCAACCACTCCTCCGCCGCCTCCTCGTCCCCGTCCCACTCCACCAGGTCGCCTAGCTTCTCCCCATGCCACCCGGCAGCCAGCTTAGCCTCCGGAAACACAAACCGCTCTATCTGCCCGTCCCGGCTCCGCCTCGCCTCCGCCTTTCCGCCCGGCGCCTCCAGCGACAGCCACGGACCATCCCCGTTCCGCACGTGCAGCGCGCGCTCCGTCTTGTACCACAGCGCTCTTCCGTCGTACCCCGCCGACAGCACGCCCTCCGCCACCGCAATTCGCGCCACCCACGCGCCTTCCACTCCTTCCAGCACCCGCAGGGCGCCTGCTCCATCGCAGAAGTACCCCGCCACCGGCCGCTCCTGCGCGGCGCAAACGCCCGCCAGCAGCGCCATCCAAACCGCGGCTCTCATTGCGGCCTCCCCACTGTGATCGACGGAGCGCCAATCGAAGGCGGCGTCACGATCGGCGCCACCACCCCCGCCGGAGCCGCCGCCCCCGATGATCCCCCCGCAAACGCCAGCCCCGCCATCGCCCCGCCCCCTACCGCCGCCAGAATCAGCCACTTCTTCGCCCCGGAACCCTTCTTCACCGCGAACGCCCGCTTCCCGCCTCCCTCCGCCTTGGCCGCCGGCGAGATCTCCACCGCGATCGCCGCCTCCGCCTTCCGCCCTCCCGACACCGCGCTCACCATCAGAATCAGCGCGCCCGGAATGCCATTCCACGTGATCCCGTACACCCCTGCCCGGCCCTGCCCGTCCGTCACCAGAGACTCCGTCTTCAGCCCGCTCGAAAACGCGCCACTCGGCCCCTGCTCCGGCAGCCGGAAATGCACCGTCGCATTCGCCACCCCACGCCCACTCCCGTCGGTCACCCTCACCGCGAACCGCCGCGCTGAGAACGCGCTCCGCGCCACCACCGCATGCTGGCCCTCCGCCAGCACAATCGACAGCGAATCCGCGCACAGCGGCGCAATGCTCAATAAGAATCCAAGGATGAATTGTTTGGACGGCATGGCTCCCTTTCCGGGCAGCCAGCGCGCACCCCTACCGTTCCAGCAACACCACCGTGATGTTGTCCGGTCCGCCGGCTTCCCTGGCTGCTTCGATAAGGTAGTGCGCGCGCTCGTCCAAAGTTATCGGCCGGAGTAGAATCTCCAGCAGTTTCTCTTCGCTCACCGGCCCGTGCAGCCCGTCGCTCGAAAGCAGTATCAGGTCGCCTTCCGCAAAATCCACCCGCTCCACCTGCATTCGCAGCGCGCTGCCTACCCCCATCGCCATCGTCAGCACGTGCCTCATCGGGTGCTGCTTCAGCGCTTCTTCGCTCAACCCCAGCGGCCGGCCGATCTCGTTCACCCAGGTCTGGTCAAAGGACAACTGCTCCAGCCGCCCCCCGCGCACTCGCCATGCCCGGCTGTCTCCCACGTGCGCCACCAGCCACCCTTCGCTCGACTCCAACAGGCACGTCAGCGTCGTGCCCATCCCCTTCAGCGAGGGATCCGACGACGCCTCCAGAATCGCCCGGTTCGCGTGCTGCACCGCTTCCTTCAGCGCTTCCAGGTCGCGCACCGTGGCCTCTTGGAGAGACTCCTTCAGCGCCGCCACCGCCATCCGCGAGGCCACCTCGCCCGCCTGTGCCCCGCCCATCCCGTCTGCTACCGCATACAGGCCCAACTCCGGCGCAAGTAGAAGCGAATCTTCGTTGTTTTGCCGGACGCAGCCGACATTGGAAATTCCAGTGAAGGAGAACACGCTTCCCTGAATTATAGTGCCACTCCGCCTCCCCCGGGGCGGAGGGCACGCGCCTCGAACCTCCCCGTACAATGGTATGGTGGCTTTTCTTCCCGTAGACGAACAACTGAACTACCTCCGCAAGGGCTTCGCCGAAATCATCCGCGAGGAGGATCTCAAAGAGCGCCTGCTCCTCTGCGAAAAGGAGCAACGCCAGCTCCGCATCAAGGTCGGCTTCGATCCCACTGCCCCGGACCTCCACCTCGGCCACACCGTCCTCATCCGCAAGATGAAGCACTTCGAGGATCTCGGCCACCGCGTCATCTTCGTCATCGGCGACGCCACCGGCCTCATCGGCGATCCCACCGGCCGCAACGCCCTCCGCCCGCCCATGACCCGCGCCGACATCGACCGCAACGCCGAAACCTACAAGGCCCAGGTCTTCAAAATCCTCGATCCCAGCAAAACCGAGGTCCGCTTCAATTACGAGTGGCTCGGTCGCCTCACCTTCGAGGACATGATCCGTCTCGCATCCAAGTACACCGTCGCCCAGATGCTCGAACGCGACGACTTCACCAAACGCTACCAGTCCGCCATCCCCATCTCCATCCACGAACTCCTCTACCCCCTCGCCCAGGCCTACGACTCCGTCGCCCTCAACGCCGACGTCGAACTCGGCGGCACCGACCAGAAATTCAACCTCCTCGTCGGCCGCGAAATCCAGCGCGACTTCGGGCAACTCCCCCAGATCATCGCCACCACCCCGCTCCTCGAAGGCCTCGACGGCGTCGAAAAGATGTCCAAATCCAAGGGCAACTACGTCGGCATCACCGAAGCCCCCTCCGACATGGTCAAGAAACTCATGACCATCTCCGACGACCTCATGTGGCGCTACTGGGAACTCCTCACCGATCTCTCCCTCCCCACCATCGCCGCCCTCAAGTCCAGCGGCCGCAACCCCCGCGACATCAAGCTCGATCTCGCTGAAAAAATCGCCGCCGACTTCCACCCCGCCCACGAAGCCAAAGCCGCCCGCGGACAGTGGCTCCACGACGTCAGCCAGGGCCAGGTCCCCACTGACCTCCCCCTCGTCCCCGCCAACGACCCGCGCCTCAAGCACTGCCTCCTCCAAACCGGCCTCGCCCCCTCCTCCACCGAAGCCGACCGTCTCATCAAGGCCGGCGCCGTCCAGGTGAACAACGAACCCGTCCGCACCCCGTCCCATAAATTCGAGCCCGGCGAATATATTCTCCGCGCCGGAAAGAAATGGGCCCGCATCCGCGTCTAATCTTCATATGCTGCGCCCCAGCGACACCATGAAGCTGAGCCTCGACGCTCTGCGTGCCCACAAGCTCCGCACCGTCCTCACCATGCTCGGCCTCACCATGGGTGTCGCCACTCTCATCACCGTCGTCACCATCATTCAGGGCGCCAACGTCTACGTCGAAACTAAAATCGCCAACCTCGGCGCCGACGTCTTCCAGATGGCCCGCACCCCGTTCGCCGTCACTGACTTCGAAATCATCCGCAAAGCCCTGCGCAACAAGCACATCCATAAGGACGACTTCGAAGCCATCAGCGCCGGCTGCGCCGAATGCGTCCTCACCGGCGCCTCCGGCACCGCTTCCATCCGCGCCAACTACCTCGATACCGAGGTCCAGGACACCAGCCTCACCGGCCAGACCGCCTCCATGGCCACCATCGAGTCCCGCACCGTAGAATCCGGCCGCTACTTCACCGAAATCGAAGACCAGCACGCCTCCCGCGTCTGCCTCATCGGCGCCACTCTCCGCGAACGCTTCTTCGGCTCCGGAGACCCGCTCGGCCACCGCATCAAGCTCTCCGGCGAGGAGTTCCTCATCATCGGCCTGTTCGAAAAAAACGGCGCCGTCCTCGGCCAGGACGCCGACAACTTCGCCATCATCCCCCTCAACGCCTTCCTCCAGATGCGCGGCCAGCGCTCCTCCCTCACCATCAACGTCAAGGTTCCCAACGATCCCGCCCTCTTCGACCGCGCCATGGACCGCGCCCGCCTCATCCTCCGCGCCCGCCGCCACATCGGCCCCACCCAGGAAGAGGACTTCTTCATCGGCACCAAGGACTCCTACATCCAGCTCTGGAACCAGATCTCCGGCGCCTTCTTCGCCGTCTTCCTCCTCGTCTCCTCCATCAGCGCCCTCGTCGGCGGCATCGTCATCATGAACGTCATGCTCGTCTCCGTCACTGAGCGCACCAAGGAGATCGGCGTCCGCCGCGCCATGGGCGCCACCGGCCGCGACATCCTCCGCCAGTTCCTCACCGAGAGCTTCCTCCAGTGCCTCGTCGGCGGCACCCTCGGCATCGGCATCGGCTTCGTCTGCGCCGAACTCCTCAATCGCTTCACCTCCTTCCCCGCCGCCGTCCAAACCCGCGTCGCCATTCTCGGCATTGTCATCGCCTCCACCATCGGCCTCTTCTTTGGCATCTACCCGGCCTCCCGCGCCGCCCGCCTCGATCCCGTCGAAGCCTTGAGGGCCGATTAGCCATGACCACCGCCGAATTCCGCGAAAACCTGCTCGTCTCTCTCGACACCCTCCGCGCCCATAAGGTTCGCAGCGGCCTCACCCTTCTCGGCATCGTCATCGGCGTCACCTCCGTCATCACCGTCGCCGCCATCATCGGCGGCCTCAACCAGTTCATCGCCGGCAAGGTGGAAAAACTCGGCGCCCGCTCTTACTTCGTCTCCCGCTTCCCCTTCGGCACCAACCCCGGCCGCATCCCCGAAAAACTCCGCCTCCGCCGCTACCTCCAGTACGAAGACGCCGACAGGATCCGCCCCTTTACTCCGGCCGTCGACAAGATCAGCGCCCTCGGCACGCGCGCCGTCTTCTTCGGCGCCACTAACGACGTCCGCTACGGCGGCCAGCGCGTCGAGCGCGTCATCCTGCGCGGCGCCAACTCCGACTATTGCGACATCATCCCCATGTTCTTCGTCGAAAAGGGCCGTATGTTCACTCCCGGCGAAGACACCCGCGCCGCCCAGGTCGCCGTCATCGGCACCTCCATCGCCAACTCGCTCTTCGGCGCCGCCAACCCCATCGGCAAGTCCGTCCTCGTCAACGGCGCCCCCTACGACGTCATCGGCGTCTTCGCCCAGGACGAGGGCCTCCTCGGCGGACCCGGCGTCGATCAGTTCGTCCTCATCCCCCTCAACACCTTCCGCAAGCACAACCCCGACATGAAGGAGGTCGTCCTCATCTTCACCGCCCGCCACGACGCCTCCATGGAGGCAGCCCGCGATCAGGTCGAAGAGGCCCTCCGCCGCATCCGCCACGTCCCCCACAACGACGTCAACGACTTCGAAATCTTCTCCTCCGACTTCCTCTCCAATCTCTTCAACCAGCTCACCGGCGCCATCGTCATCCTCACCTCCGTCATCTCCTCCATCGTCCTCCTGGTCGGCGGCATCGGCGTCATGAACATCATGCTCATCTCCGTCACCGAGCGCACCCGCGAAATCGGCGTCCGCAAAGCCATCGGCGCCCGCGCCTCCGACATCCGCGTCCAGTTCCTCCTCGAAGCCGTCACCCTCACCGTCGCCGGCGGCATCCTCGGCGTCGCCATCGGCTACTTGATCGCCTGGGCCATCCGTGCCACCGTCCCCTCCATCCCCGCCAGCGTCAGCCCCTTCTGGACCGCCATGGGCGTCGGCCTCTCCGCCGCCGTCGGCCTCTTCTTCGGCTACTGGCCCGCCGATCGCGCCGCCCGCCTCGACCCCATCGTCAGCCTCCGCTACGAATAGCCCCTCACCACTCCAGCACCCGCCCCTCCCCCGCCACGCCTTCCAGAAACGCCCGGTCGTGCGACACCAGCACCACCGTCCCCGGATACCGCCGCAGCGCCTCCTCCAGCGCCTCCTGCGCCTCCACCTCCAAATGGTTCGTCGGCTCGTCCAGCAGCAACAGGTTCGCCCCGCTGTTCAGCACCCGCGCCAGCGCCACCTTTGTCCGCTCGCCCCCGCTCAACTCCGCCAGCGGTCGGTTCCAGCGCTCCGCCCGCAGCTTCAAACAACCCAGCAGCGTCCGCGCGCTGGTCCCCGTCCCGCAAATCTCCAGAGCGCTTCTCTCCAGATCGAGATCCCGCGGTGCTTGCTCCACGCAGGCCATCCGCACTTTCGCGCCCAGCCGGATCGCCCCCTCATCGGCTGCCTCCAACCCCTGAATCAACCGCAGCAGCGTGCTCTTCCCCGCCCCGTTCC
>JACQZS010000295.1 GCA_016213725.1 Acidobacteriota bacterium
CCGAGATCGTGCCCGTCGACGGCAAGAAAGGCTACGACGTGCGCGATGTCATCCTGCGCATCGTCGACAACGCGGACTTCCTCGAAGTCCAGGCCGGCCACGCGCCCAACATCGTCATCGGTTTCGCCCGCGTCTTCGGCCGCACCGTCGGCGTCATCGCCAACCAGCCTTGCGTCCAGGCCGGCGTGCTCGACATCGACGCCTCCTCCAAGGGCGCCCGCTTCATCCGCTTCTGCAACGCCTTCAAGATCCCCCTCGTCACCCTCGTCGACGTCCCCGGCTTCCTGCCCGGCGTCCAGCAGGAGTACGGCGGCATCATCCGCCACGGCGCCAAGCTCCTCTTCGCCTACTCCGCCGCCACCGTGCCGAAGGTCACCATCATCCTCCGCAAAGCCTACGGTGGCGCCTACCTCGCCATGTGCTGCAAGGACCTCGGCGCGGACCGCTCCTACGCCTGGCCCACCGCCGAAATCGCCGTCATGGGCGCCGAAGGCGCGGCTGAGATCGTCTTCCGCAAGGAGATCAGCGAAGCCGAGGACAAGAAGGCCAAGCGCTCCGAGATGATCGAGAAGTACCGCGAGGCCTTCTCCAACCCCTTCGTCGCCGCCGGCCGCCGCCTCGTCGACGACGTCATCGAGCCGGCCGATACCCGCAAGATCATCGCCCAGGCCCTCGAGTACCTCCACACCAAGCGCGAACTGCGGCCCGGCAAGAAGCACGGCCTGATGCCGCTCTAAGCGAGGCACACGGAGAGACCCCATGAGCAAAGTCACTCTGAAGAGTCTGAGTGAGGAGTTGGACGCCCTGAGCGCCCACCTCCTTGCGCTGACCGAGAAGATCCAGGAGCTGGAGGGCGCCGCCGCCGACGCGCCCTCGCACTCCGTCGAAGTCGAAGCCGATGAACTACCCGCTCCAGCGCCCGAGCCTGCCGAGATTAGCGAAGAGATCCTGATCGCGCTCTCCGCCGCCGTGGCCGCCTACCTTGGCAAACGCGCCCCCATCCGCACCGTCCGCCTGCTTGGCTCCGCCAACTGGGCACAGCAGGGCCGCGTTTCGATCCAGGCGTCTCATCGCCTGAATGTCCAGCACCACAGGGTCAGATAACCAAGAGGAGCCAGATACAGTGAAACTCAAAGTCACCATCGATCAAAAAGTCTACGAAGTGGAAGTTGAGGCATCCGAGCCCGAGCAACGCCAACTGCCTCCCGTCGGTTACCTGATGCAGCCTGCCGCCGTCCGCGTCCCGGCCGCTCCGGCAGCCGCCCCCGCCGGCGGCGCTCCGGTCGAAAACGAAGACAAGGTCTGCCGCAGCCCCATCTCCGGCATCGTCGTCCGCGTCACCGCCCAGGCCGGGCAGTCCATCCAGACCGGCGACATCATCCTGGTGCTCGAAGCCATGAAGATGGAGACCAACATCACGGCCCCCATCGCCGGCAAGATCTCCAAGATCAACGTCGCCGCGGGCGATTCCGTCCAGGCCGGCGCCGTTCTCGTGGAGTTCGAGTAGGAGAGAGCCATGATCCAGGAACTGACCAACGCCGCACTCACTAGCGCCGGTTTTGAATTCGTCGATCACGTCGCCATTGCCGTCAAGCAGGGCGAACTCGACGCCCAGGTGGCCAAGTACAAGGCGCTCGGCTTCACCGAGCTCCATCGCGAAGAGGTGCACGGCAAGCACCTCGTCCGCGAAGTTCTCCTCCAGGTGGGTGCGGGCCCGAACCTCATCCAGCTCCTCGAGCCGCTCTCGCCCGAATCGCCCGTCGCCAAGCAGATTGAAAAGAACGGCGGCCGCGGCGGCTTCGCGCATCTGGCTTTTCGCGTGAAGGACATTCACGCCGCTTACGCCTTCATGAAGGAGAAGGGCTTCAACCTCACCCAGGAGCCCGGTCCCGGCTCCCGCGGCACCATGATCTTCTTCGTCCACCCCAAGGACTTCAGCTTCCTTATCGAAGTCGTTCAGGAAGGTGGTCAGCATGCCTGAAGAAGCCAAAGGCACCGACGCACTCAACCTCCTCAAGGATTTCCCGGCTGTTCCCGCGGAAACGTGGGAACAGACCATCGCTGCGGATCTCAAAGGCGCCGACTACGAAAAGAAGCTCGTCTGGAAGACCGACGAAGGCATCGCCGTCCGCCCTTACTACCGCAAGGAGAATCTCCCCGAGAAGCCCTTCCGCCACTGCGTGACGAAGAGCTGGGAGATCCTCGAATCCGGCCAGGCGCCCGCCGGCGTCGACGCCACCGTCTACCACGAAGCCGGCGCCACGGCCGTGCAGGAACTCGCTTACGCCATGGCCGCCGCCTCTGAGCTGCTGGCCGCCGCCAAGCCCGTGCCCGCCATCACCTTCGCCGTCGGCTCCAACTACTTCTTCGAGATCGCCAAGCTGCGCGCCGCGCGCCTCCTCTACACGGCCGTCGCCCAGGCTTACGGCGTGTCCAAGGAAGTCAAAATCGGCGCCGTCACCGCCCTCGCCAACAAGAGCATCTACGATCCCTACACGAACCTGCTCCGCTCCACCACCGAGGCTCTCTCGGCCGTGCTCGGCGGCGCGGATTCGCTCGCCGTCCAGCCCGCCGGCTACCCCGCGCGCCTGGCCCGCAACGTCCAGCTCGTCCTCAAGGAAGAGTCCCACCTCGATAAGGTGGCCGATCCCGCCGGCGGCTCCTACGACCTCGAAGCCCTCACAGATTCGCTCGCCGCCGCCGCCTGGACGCTCTTCCAGCGGGTGGAAGCCGCGGGCGGCCTCACCCAGGCTCAGGCCGCCGTCGATGCCGCCATCGCCGCCTCCCGCGCGTCCAAGGACAAGGCCATCGCCTCCCGCCGCCGCGCCATGGTCGGCGTCAACAACTATCCCGACATCCACGAAAAGGAACTCGACGAAGCCGGATCGCTGCCCGCCAGCGCCTGGCGCCTCGCCAAGCCGATCGAAGAGATTCGCCTGCGCACCGAAAGCCACGCCCGCCAGGCCGGCCGCACCCCCAAGGTGCTGCTGCTCAAGCGCGGCGACCTCAAGATGAAGATGGCCCGCGCCCAGTTCTGCCAGAACTTCTTCGGCTGCGCCGGCTTCGCCATTGAGGAGAACGAATCCTATGCCGGCACAGACGCCGCGCTGATCGTCCTCTGCTCTTCCGATCCCGAGTACGTCGACTTCGCAAAGGAAGTCTGCGCCGCCGTGAAGGTCCCCGTTGTCGTCGCCGGCAACCCCAAGGAGCAGATGGAGGAGCTGAAGGCCGCCGGTGTGGCGGGCTTCGTCCACGTCCTCTCCAACATGGTGGACACTCTCACCGAATGGCAGAATAAACTCGGCATCGCGGCAAAGGAGGCCAAGTAGATGCGCCCCGATTTCTCTAAGATCAACTACCAGGGCGTCTCCGGCGTCTGCCACTGCCCCGCTGAATCTAAACCCTGGGTCACCAACGAGCAGATCCCGGTGAAGCCCTGCTACACCGCCGAAGACCTCGCAGGCATGGAGCACCTCGACTACGCCGCCGGCGTCGCCCCCTTCCTCCGCGGCCCCTACTCCACCATGTACGTCATGCGGCCCTGGACCATCCGGCAGTACGCCGGATTCTCCACGGCTGAGGAGTCGAACGCCTTCTACCGCCGCAACCTCGCGGCCGGCCAGAAGGGCCTCTCCGTCGCCTTCGACCTCGCCACCCACCGCGGCTACGACTCCGATCACGAGCGCGTCCCCGGCGATGTCGGCAAGGCCGGCGTCGCCATCGACTCCGTCGAGGACATGAAGATTCTCTTCAACCAGATCCCCCTCGACCAGATGTCCGTCTCCATGACCATGAACGGCGCCGTTCTCCCCGTCATGGCCTTCTACATCGTGGCCGCCGAAGAGCAGGGCGTCCCCACCGAAAAGCTCACCGGAACCATTCAGAACGACATTCTGAAAGAGTTCATGGTGCGCAACACCTACATCTACCCGCCCGCCCCTTCAATGAAGATCATCGGCGACATCTTCCGCTTCTGCTCGGCGAAGATGCCCAAGTTCAACTGCATCTCCATCTCCGGCTACCACATGCAGGAAGCCGGCGCCACGGCCGACATCGAGCTGGCCTACACGCTCGCCGACGGCCTCGAATACCTCCGCACCGGCATCGCCGCCGGCCTCTCCATCGACGAGTTTGCGCCGCGCCTGTCGTTCTTCTGGGCCATCGGCATGAACCACTTCATGGAGATCGCCAAGATGCGCGCCGCCCGCGTCCTGTGGGCCAAGATCGTCAAGTCATTCCACCCCAAGAGCACCAAGTCCATGGCCCTGCGCACCCACTCGCAGACCTCCGGCTGGTCCCTCACCGCCCAGGACGTCTTCAACAACGTGGTGCGCACCGCCGTCGAAGCCACCGCCGCCGCGCTCGGCCACACCCAGTCGCTCCACACCAACGCTCTCGACGAAGCCATCGCGCTGCCCACGGACTTCTCCGCGCGCATCGCCCGCAACACCCAGATCTACCTCCAGGAAGAGACCGGCATCTGCCGCGTGGTCGATCCCTGGGCCGGCTCCTACTACGTCGAAAGCCTCACCAATGAACTCATGCACAAGGCCTGGCACCTCATCCAGGAGGTCGAGACCCTCGGCGGCATGACGAAAGCCATCGAGACCGGCCTGCCCAAGATGAGAATCGAAGAGGCCGCCGCCCGCCGCCAGGCGCGCATCGACTCCGGCAAGGAAGTCATCGTCGGCGTCAACAAATACCGCCTCGAGCACGAAGAGCAGCTCGACGTGCTCATGGTCGATAACGACGCCGTCCGCGAAAGCCAGGTCCGCCGCATCAACGAGACCAAGGCCCGCCGCAACGCCGCCGAAGTCGAAGCCGCCCTCACCGCACTTACTCAGTGCGCCCAGACCGGCGAAGGCAACCTGCTCGAACTCGCCGTCAACGCCGCCCGCCTCCGCGCGACGCTCGGTGAAATCTCCATGGCCCTCGAAAAGGTCTACGGCCGCTATCAGGCCGTCAACCGCACGATCTCCGGCATCTACTCGGCCGAGTCGCAGACCGACCCCGAGTTTCAGAAGGCCCGCGTCATGGCCGAAGAGTTCGCCAAGGCCGAAGGCCGCCGCCCGCGCCTGCTCGTCGCCAAGATGGGCCAGGACGGGCACGACCGCGGCGCCAAGGTCGTCGCCACTGCCATGGCCGACCTCGGCTTCGACGTAGACGTCGGCCCGCTCTTCGCCACCCCCAAGGAAGTCGCCCGCATGGCCGCCGAAAACGATGTCCACGCCGTCGGCGTCTCCTCGCTCGCCGGCGGGCATAAGACGCTCGTCCCCGAACTCATCGCCGAACTCAAGAAACTCGGCCGCGAAGATATCGTCGTCTTCGTCGGCGGCGTCATCCCGCCGCAGGACTACGACGAACTCAAGGCCGCCGGCGCCATCGACGTCTTTGGGCCCGGCACCGTTATCCCGCTCTGTGCGCAGAAGGTCCTCACGGCGCTTGCTGCCTGATCCTTCGCGGCTGGAGACACCGCGCACGGAGACACCGTGCGCTGAGACAATAGTGGCTTCAAGGAGACCGCCCTTGCAGTCTGACTCTGCCATCCCCGGCAACACTCCGGGCAGGCGGCCCCGCCGTGGCCGCCTGCCTGGGCCGGCCTACGTCGACGGAATCCTCGCCGGAGACCGCGTCACTCTCGCCCGCGCCATCACCGTCATCGAAAGCGATCTGGTCGAAGACGGCGGCCTCGCCCAGGAGATTCTCGAGGGCGTCCTGCCCCACACCGGCAAGGCCCGCCGCGTCGGCATCACCGGCGTGCCCGGGGCGGGGAAGTCCACATTCATCGATACCCTCGGCCTCCACCTCATCCGCGAACGCGGCGAATCCCTCGCCGTGCTCTCCATCGACCCCTCCTCGCCCATCTCCGGCGGCTCCATCCTCGGCGACAAAACCCGCATGGAACGGCTCTCCCAGGAAGATCTCGCCTTCATCCGCCCCTCGCCCTCCAAGTGCCACCTCGGCGGCGTCGCCCGCCGCACCCGTGAAACCATGCTGCTCTGCGAAGCCGCCGGCTTCCGCAACATCATCGTCGAAACCGTCGGCGTCGGCCAGAGCGAACCCACCGTCCGCTCCATGACGGATTTCTTCCTCCCCATCATGGTCGCCGGCGCCGGCGACGAGCTGCAGGGCATCAAGCGCGGCATCATGGAGATGATCGACGGCATGGCCATCAACAAAGCCGACGGCGACAACAAGCCCAAAGCCGAGCGCGCCCGCGTCGAATACTCCTCCGCCCTCCACCTCTTCCCCGCCGCCCCCGACGGCTGGAACCCCCAGGTGCTCACCTGCTCCTCTCTCACCGGCGAAGGCGTCGCCGAAATCTGGGAACTCGTTCTCGATCAGCGCGCGCAGCTCAAGGCCAACGGCCACTTCACCGAACGCCGCCGCCGCCAGGCCCTCGACTGGATGCACGAACTCATCTCCATGGGCCTCGACGATCTCTTTCATTCCGATGCCCGCGTTCGCACTCGCCTCCCCTTGATGCGGGAAGAGGTGCGCCGCGGCCACATCAGTTCTTTCACCGCCGCCCGCGAACTGCTGGCGCTCTTTGAATCCAAGGAAAAATCCTAATCCTATGTCTCTTCCATTCCCCATCCTCACGGCCGAAGAGGCCGCCGAACTCGTTCAGCACGGCCAGACCGTCGGATTCTCCGGCTTCACTCCCGCGGGCTCGCCCAAGGCCATCCCGGCCGCTATCGCTCAGAAGGCCCGCCGCGAACATGAGGCCGGCCGTCCCTTCAAGATCGGCGTCATCACCGGCGCGTCCACTGGCAAGAGCCTCGACGGAGCGCTCGCCGAAGCCGAGGCCATGAGCTTCCGCACGCCCTACCAGTCCAACGCCACTCTCCGCAAGCAGATCAACACCGGCGCGGTGAAGTTCGTCGACATGCACCTCTCGCTGCTCCCGCAGGTGGTCCGCTACGGCTTCCTCGGCCCCGTGCACTGGGCCGTCGTCGAAGCCGCCGATATCACCCCCGGCGGCGGAATCGTCCTCTCCACCGCCGTCGGCGCCGCCAATACCTACCTCCGCCTCGCCGACAAGATCCTCGTCGAACTCAACGCCAGCCACCCCGCCACCCTGCTCGGCATGCACGACATCTTCGAGCCGCTCGATCCGCCCGCGCGCCAGGAGATCCCCATCTTCGCGCCGTCAGACCGCATCGGTTCCCCCATCTGCACCGTCGATCCCGCCAAGATCGTCGGCGTCGTCCACACCGATCTCGCCGATGAAACCGGCGGCTTCGACGAAGCCACTCCCGTCACCGATCAGATCGGCCAGAACGTCGCGGACTTCCTCGTCGGCGAGATGAAGGCCGGCCGTATCCCGCCCCAGTTCCTGCCCCTGCAATCCGGCGTCGGCAACATCGCCAACGCCGTCCTCGGCGCCCTCGGCCGCTCTCCGGAAATTCCCGCGTTCGAGATGTACACCGAAGTGCTGCAGGATTCCGTCATTCCTCAACTCGAGTCCGGCCGCTGCACCTTCGCCTCCACCTGCTCGCTCACCCTCAGTCCGGAGGCCATGAAGAAGGTCACCTCCAATATCAACTTCTTCAACAAGAAGATCCTCATGCGCCCGCAGGAGATCTCCAACCACCCCGAAATCGTCCGCCGTCTCGGCATTGTCTCCATGAACACCGCCATCGAGGTCGATCTCGGCGGCAACGTCAACTCCACCCACGTCATGGGCAAGACCATGATGAACGGCATCGGCGGCTCCGGCGACTTCACCCGCAACGCATACCTGTCCATCTTCTCCTGCCCCTCCACCGCCAAGGGCGGCAAGATCAGCGCCATCGTCCCGCTCGCCTCCCACATGGATCACTCCGAGCACTCAGTCCAGATCGTCATCACCGAACAGGGCGTGGCCGATCTGCGCGGTAAGGACCCGCACGAACGCGCGCAGCTCATCATCAACAACTGCGCCCACCCCGACTATCGCGCTCAGCTCCGCGAATACCTCAAGCTCACCAAGGAAGGCCACGAGCCCCTCTCGCTCTCGCTCGGCCTCGCCATGCACCGCCAGTTCCTCCGCCACGGCGACATGCGCAGCATCAACTGGGAGGAGTACCGCTAGCGCTTGGCGCCCGTCGTCAGATCTGTGGGCCGGCCCCACGGCCGGTCCGCTCTCCTGCTAAACTCGACAAACCACCCATGCGCCTGCTTGTCTTCTGCCTCGCCACCCTCACCCTCTCCGCCCAGTCCCCAGACCGGGACAAGATCGTCACCACCGTCCAGCGCACGTTTGACGCCATGGCCGCCAAGGATGCCGCCGCCTTTCGTGCCGAGCTCCACCCCGCCGCGCAGTTCTTCTCCGTCCGTCCAGACGGCACGATGAACGTCAGCACCGTCGATCAATTCGCAGCCCGCCTGCCGGATATGAAAGAGGGCATCCTGGAGCGCATGTGGAAGCCCGAAGTGCGCGTCTCGGGCCGCCTCGCCGCCGTTTGGACCGAATACGATTTCCACCGCGGCGGCAAGTTCAGCCACTGCGGCATCGACGCCATCCACCTCATGAAGGGAGCCGACGGCGCCTGGAAGATCACCTCCATCGCCTACGACGTCAACCCCACCGGCTGCGTCCCCAGCCCCTTGGGACCGCCCAAGAACTAAGCCAGATCCGCCGCGCTCCGCCGGTCCAGCGGCCCCAGCCACCGCCACATCAGCCCCACGCAAACCAGCGGCATCAGCCCGAACATCACTAACGCCGGCTCGTACGAGGAGCGGTGCTCCATCCATCCCGTCATCAAGGTGAACAGCATCCCCCCGAACCCTGCGCCCATGCTGGCCAGCCCGTACACCGAACTCACCATGTGACCCGGGAACACGTCCGCCGGAAACGCCAGCATGTTCGCGGTGCTGCCCGTGTAGCCCACCATGGCCACGGCCACCAGCGCGATTGCCGCCCGGACGTCGGATGCCAGCACGGCCGGCACGGCCGCCAGCATCAGCGCGGCGAAGCAGGTCACCGCGGTCTTCCGCGCGTCGTTCACCGTCCAACCTCTCCTTATCAGCGCCGCCGACATCCATCCGCCCGCCACATTCCCCAGGCCCGCCACCAGAAACGGAATCCACCCGTACTTCCCAATCGAAGCCATGCTGAATCCGCGCGCCTTGCTGAGGTACTCCGGAAACCAGAAGATGTAGAAATACCAGACCGGGTCCACGAATACCTTCGACAAGGTGAACACCCACACAAACCGCACGCGGAACAGCCTCCAGGGCGAAGGCACCGCGGTCCGGCCGGTTCCGGCGGCCGGCGCCGGAGTCCGGTACACCGGCCACCAGATCAGCAGCCAGACGAAGCCGCTCAATCCTACCGCCACGAACGATGCCCGCCACCCATACTGCAGCAGCAGCCATGCCACTACCGGCGGCGCCAGAATCGCGCCAATGGCAGACCCGCTGTTGAACAGCCCCGACGCCAGCGCCCGTTCCCGCTTCGGAAACCACTCCGCCACCACCTTCACGCCCGCCGGCCAGTTGCCCGCTTCGCCCAGCCCCAGCAGAAACCGCGCCGCGCCCAGGCTCCACACGCCCGTCGCCAGCGTATGCAGCAGCGCGGCCCCGCTCCACCACGCCATGCACAGCGCATAGCCGGCCTTCGTGCCCATCCGGTCGATCAGCGGCCCGGAGATCCCGTTTGCAATCGTATAGGCCAGCAGAAACGCCGTGACCACTCGCGAGTACTCCGTGTTCGACATCGAGAACTGCTCGCGCAGCACCGGAGCCGCCACCGACAGCGCCTGCCGGTCCAAATAGTTGATCACCGTCGCCCAGAACACCAGCGCGATCATCCCCCACCGCAGCCGCGAAGCCTGTTCGCTCATTTCCCCCTTCATCAGCGCTCCAACGCCCGCTCAATCCTCGCCGCCACCCGCTCGCCCAGCAGCGCATAGCCGGCCTCTGTGAAATGCACGTTCACCGGCCGCTGAATCTCCTTCAGCTTCGGAAGCGCCAGCTCATAAAGATCGTTCACCTCGATGCCCAGCTCTTTCATCACCCGCACGGCCGCCTCGTTGTACCGCCCCACATCTTACGGACGCCGCGCCGGGCTCACCTTGCCCTCCGGCACCGGCGTCGTTGTGGCGAAGATCACCTTCGCCCCCGTCTCCTTCAGCCGCGCGGCGATCTTCCGCAGGTTCGCTTCATACTGGTCCAGCTCCACCTGCCGCTTGCCGTCGTCCATCACTTTCAGGTCGTGCAGCCCGAAGTTGAAGTGGATTACGTCCCACTCGAAGGTCCCCAGCCAGGCGTCCACCTTGGCCACGCCGTTCGACGTCGGCCCGCCGTTTTCTCCGATCCGGTGCACGTTCGCCCTGCCCCTCAGCCGCTCCCGCACCACCGGCGTGTAGCCCATTGAGATCGAATCCCCGATCAGCAGCACGCGCTTCAGCCCCGGCGTCTCGCGCACCACCGCCAGCGCAGGGTCCTTCTTCGCCGGCGTCTGCGCCATCAGCGCCCCCGCCGCCATCGCCGCCAGAATCAGTTTCTTCATGAGAGTCCCCCCGGATTCTATCGAAGCCGCCGCCCCTTCGTCTTTTTCGGCCCGGCGCGCGTCAAAAGGTAATATACATAAATGAGCCGGCTTGTTCTGATCTCGATTCTCCTGTGTCCGGCATTCGCCCAGGACCCGGCGGCCGTCCCCGCGCCGCCCTCCATGTCCTCCATCGAGGCCGAACGCCGCGCTTCCGAAGAGAAGATCAACAGCCTCCAGGCCCAGCTCGAAGACCAGCGCCGCGAACTCGACGCCCAGAAGGCCTCCCTCGCCCAGCTCGATCTCAAGCTCAAGGAGGGCCGCGGCTACGTCACCAAGGACGAGTTCGCCGCCTACCAGAAAGCCCTCACCGCTTTCCAGCAATCTCTCACCGCGCAGCTCCGCCAGCAGGAGAACATTGAACGCGAGGCCCTCCACGGCCGCATCCGCACGGAGCAGGCCGTCTTTGAAAACGCCGAGGCCGCCCTCTCATCCCTCATCACCAACTTGAGCGCCCTCTCCAACACCGGCAACACCACCCGTGCTCTCATCCAACTCCCCAGTCCCGTTGCCGCCAGCGCTCAGTACCAGGCCGCCGTGAAGGCCCTCGATACCCAGTCCAGGAAGAGCAGCCTGCCCTCGCTCGCCACCCAGCTCATGGGCGCCTTCCCGCAGGTCGCCTGGCTCAACACCGCCGTTACCCTCGTCCTCTCTCCCTCCTTCCGGAGCAAGAGCAAGGACACCGACGCCAAGACCATCATCTGCGCCCGGGACTTTGCCGACCAGGTGGACACCGCCCGTAAGGCCCGCATCGCCGAACTCGACGCCCTCAACGACCGCCTCGTGAAGCTCCGCGACCGCATGAGCCAGAACCACCAGCGCATGCTCGCCCTTCTCAAAGGCTCCGGCCCCGTCAAGGACCGCGTTGCCGCCTACTTCGGCGCCATGAACACCCGCGACGGCGAAATCCCCCTCCAGGCCCTCACCGCCCTCGACGACCGCCTCCGTGCCTCCCGCCGCGAGGTCAGCACCGGCCGCATGCTCCTCACCGACTACCGCCAGCTCATGGAGTCCATCGGCGAGCAGCAGGGCCGCCTTCAGGAGTTCATCCTCATGCACCAGAAGTACGCCTGCGCCGGCGTCGAAACCTTTCAACAGGACGTCTCCAAGTCGCTCGTCTCGCTCGAAAAGGCCCGCCAGCAGTTCAAGCAGATGCTGGCCGACACCGACGCCCAGGAGTCCATCAAGGTGCTGGACTCCACGCTCTAGCGGCTACTGCTTCTTCACCCCCGGATACTTCACCCCCAGCTGCTCCAGATAGGTCGCATAGCGCGACGGGTCGTACCGGAGCTTTTCCAGCTGCGGCCGCACCCGGTCCATCTTCTCTTTGTTGATGGCCACCGGCGGAGCCTGCCCCACCGGGATCAACGACTGCCACTTGATCTCCTTCGTCTGCTCGGCGAAGTACTTCTTCGCGGCTTCCAGCAGCTCCGGCTTCAGCATGAGATCGAGAACCGTCATCGCGTGCGCCGCCGCGCCCGCCGATGCCCCCTTGTGCGCGATCGGCGTGGCCATCGCGATCGCGCTCGACCAGTGGTGCCCGGTCATCCCCGGAATGTTGCCCGGAAACTGCAGCACCACCGTCGGCACGTTCCATCCCACCTCCGCGATATCGTCTGAGCCGTAGCTCCGCCGCGACGCATCCGGCGCCCGCAGCTCGCCCGGCTTGGTCCGCAGCCCGTCTTCTTTCACCTTCATCAGGGCCTGCGCAGCTTTCGCCATCGCCTGGTCGTCCGCGCTCCACTTCGGCATCCCCACTGCCTGGATATTTGCCGACAACGCCTCGGCCATCGGCTTGTTGAAATGGCCCGGCCACGCCGCGCCCAGCACCCGCTCGCTCACCTCCGTGTCCGTCATCATCGAGGCGGCCGTGGCGATCTTCGTCCCCAGCTCATGGAGTTCTTTGATGCGCGCGTAATCCCACTCGCGGAAGTAATACCAGACCTTCGCCACCGGCGGCACCACGTTCGGCTGGTCTCCGCCCTGCGTGATCACATAGTGCGACCTCTGCTCCGTCCGCAGGTGCTCCCGCCGGAAGTTCCACCCGATGTCCATCAGCTCCACGGCGTCCAGCGCGCTCCGCCCGGCCCACGGCGACCCGGCCGAATGTGCGCTCCGCCCCAGGAACGTATACTCTGTCGAAACCAGCCCCGACCCGGACTCCCCGTACACCGTCGCGAAATCCGAAGCGATGTGCGTCGAAAGCATCGCGTCCAGGTCTTTGAACAACCCCGCGTTCACCATGTAAGTCCGGCTGCCGATCAGCTCCTCCGCCACGCCCGGATACAGCCGCAGCGTCCCCCGGATGCCGTACTTCGCCATCAGTTCCTTGGCCACCAGCGCCGCCGTCACGTTCACGGCCTGCCCCGCGTTGTGCCCCTCGCCGTGTCCCGGCCCGCCTTCAATCAGCGGCTGGTGCCACGCCACGCCCGGCATCTGCGAGGTCTGCGGCAGCCCGTCGATGTCCGCCATCAGCCCGATCACCGGCTTGCCGGAACCCCACTCCGCCACCCAGGACGTTGGCAGTCCCGCCACCCCCCGCGTCACCCGGAAGCCATTCTTCTCCAGAATCCCCGTGACGTACTTCGACGTCTCCACCTCTTCATACCCCAACTCCGAAAAGCTGAAGATCGAGTCCACCATCTGCTGCGTGAACTGCTTCCGCCCCTCCACCATCTCCTGCGCCGCCTGCTTCAGCACGCCGGATTCCGGCGTCTGTCCCAGCACCGTCGCGGCTATGGCAATCCAAAGAAAACAGGCGCGTTTCATGGGTTCCATCTTAACGCCAAAACGAAATCGCCAATTGTTGTCGTCTTCAGGGAACATCATCCCCCGCTCGCTCGTCTCATATGTTTGTTAAGGGAGTTCTGAAGACGATGGCAGCGAACGGAAAGAACAAGAGCAAGCGCCGCTGGATCTGGGCGGGCATCATCGTGCTGGTCCTGGCGGGAGCCGGTTTCGGCGTTCGCGCCGCCCTGAAACCGGACAACAAGATCGATCCCTCCAAGATCGCCTCCATTGACCGCGGCAACATCGCCCGCAGCGTCGTCGCCACCGGCAAAATCGAGCCGCGCGCTACCGTCGAGGTCAAATCCAAGGCCAGCGGCATCGTCAAGAAGATCTTCGTCAATTACGGCGATGTCGTTCAATCCGGGCAGGTTCTCGCCGAGCTCGACAAAGAGGAGCTGCAGGCCCGCCAGCGCGAAGCCAAGGCCAACCTCCAGGCCGCCCAGGCCACCGAGGAGTCCGCCCTCGCCTCCCTGGAACGCAACAAGGTCGAAGCCGAAGGTCCGGACCTGCCCTTCCTGAAGTCCGCCATGGAACGCGCCCGCCAGCTCCATAAGGAAGGCCTTATCGCCAAGAACCTCGTCGAGGACGCCGAAAAAGCTTACCAGATGGCCCTCAACAAGCAGTCCTCCGCCTCCCGCAACCTGGCCGTCTCGCGCGCCGAAATCACGCGCGCCAATGACCAGGTCGCCCATGCCCAGGCCATGCTCGAGCGCGCCGAGGAAGATCTCCGCAACTCCACCATCACCAGCCCCATCGAAGGCCTCGTGCTCTCCCGCAACGTCGAGGTCGGCAATGCCGTCAGCTCCATCCTCGTCATGGGTTCCCAATCCACCCTCCTCTTCACTCTCGGCGATGTCGGCGACGTCTTCGTCCGCGGCAAGGTGGACCAGGCCGACATCGGCAAGGTCTACATCGATCAGCCCGCCCGCATCGTCGTCGAGAGCTTCCGCGACCGGAAGTTCGACGGCAAGGTCTATCGCATCTCGCCCTACGGCGTGGAGAAGGACAACGTCACCACCTTTGAAGTCCAGGTCTCCATCCACAATCCCGGCCGTGAACTCAAGGCCAACATGAGCGCCAACGCCGAGATTATCCTGGAAGAGAAACTGAATGTCCTGCTGGTGCCTGAAGCCGCCGTCGTCTATGACAAGCAGCGCAGCGCCAGCGTGGAAGTGCCGGACACGACTGCCGAGAAGGGCCGCAAAAAGCTGCCGGTCAAACTCGGCATCTCCAATGGCGTCAAGACCGAACTTGTCTCCGGCCTCACCCAGGGCCAGAAGGTGATCCTCCAATAAGCTTTGACCTTCGGCGACCTTCTTCGCGATACCGTTCAAACCCTGCTCGCGCATAAGCTGCGGGCGGGGTTGACCATGTTCGGCCTCAGTTGGGGCGTCGTCTCCATCACCCTCATGACCGCCGCCGGCGACGGCTTCCGCGAGGGCCAGCGCCGCGTCGCCGCCAACTTCGGCGAAAACATCTTCATCGTCTTTCCCGGCCGCACCTCCCTCCAGGCCGGCGGCGAGCGCGTCGGCCGCCGCCTCATGTGGACCGTCTACGACCACCAGTTGCTCGCCCCCCAGGCTCCCTCCTGCGAGTTCGTCCTGCCCGAACTCGGCCGCGGCAGCGTCGCCGTGCGCAGCGATTTCAACTCCGCCACCCTCATGATCACCGGCTCCCAGCCGCCCTTCCAGCGCATCCGCGCCATCCCGGTGGCCGAAGGCCGCTTCTTCTCCTGGGAAGATGACGCCCAGGGCCGCCGCGTGGCGTTCCTCGGCTCCGACGTCCGCAAGCAACTCTTCGCCGAACGCGATGCCGTCGGCAAGACCATCTCCATCTCCGGCATGCCCTACCAGGTCATCGGCGTCATGCAGTCCAAGGAGCAGGACTCCAGCTACGACGGCCGCGACATCACCAAGATCTACGTTCCCTACGGCGCCATGATCCGCGACCTGCCGCAGCCGCCACCCTATCCGCCCATGACAGTCGACCAGCTCATCGTCAAAGCCTGGACTCTCGACCAGCACGAAGACTGCGTCGCCGAAGTGCGCCGCGGCCTGGCGCGCATCCATCGCTTCGATCCCGAAGACAAAGAAGCCGCAGCCATCTGGGATACCGTCAAGGAGTCCCGCGCCTTCGCCACCATGGCCGACGGCATGAAGTATTTCCTGGGCGCCATGGGCGTCGTCACGCTCCTGCTCGGAGGCATCGGCACCATGAACGTCATGCTCGTCGCCGTGCGCGAACGCACCCGCGAAATCGGTCTCCGCATGGCTGTCGGAGCA
>JACQZS010000296.1 GCA_016213725.1 Acidobacteriota bacterium
ACCTGGCGGCGGGTTGGCTCACTGACTTCTTCCACTCGCGTCCCTGGCCATAGTCACCGTCGGGCTCAAAAACTCCAATCGATACCCGGCCTTATCTCGCCCTTGCGGCTCCACCCAGAATGCCTCGCTTCACCCCCTTTTTCATCCCTGCTTCTGCGTGACCAGCAGGGTCGCGCATGGTTGGTCACGGCACTGAGTGAAATTGTATTTCGTTTGTTTTCAGAGCGGTGGAACGTTTTCACTGAAAAACGCTTGGTGGCGTTTCCTAATCTTTTGTGCGGCGGGGGAAGTTGCGGACAGAAATGGCTACGAAGAAGACAACGACGAAGAAGATGGCGCGAAAGACAGCGGCGAAGAAGAGCGCCGGTGGCTCGGGTGCGCCGGCGAAGGCGGCACGGCCGGCGTCGGCAGAGCAGCCGCCAAAGAAGCCGGCGGCGAGGCAGTTCAGCGATAAAAAGCTGCGGGCGATGTTGAACATGCTGCTGAACCAGTATGCGGACCAGGTGAAGGAAGGCGGCGTGAAGCTAACTCCGAGCGAAGGGTTCCGGCTGATGCAGCTGCAGGAAACGATGGGGCTGATCAAGCCGACGGGAGTGAAAGTCGAATGGGTGGAGCCGAAGGAGTAGAGCGATGAAAGTAACCCGGAGAATCCCGTACCAGCCGCTGCCGTCGCAGGCGAAGTTTCACGATTCAGGCGCGAGGTTCAAGGGATTTTCGGGACCGATCGGCTCCGGCAAGAGCGCGGCGCTGTGCCAGGAGGCGATCAAACTGGCGTATCTGAATGCGGGGCGGATGGGGCTGATTGGGGCGCCGACGTTTCCGATGCTGAGAGACGCGACGCAGGCGGCGATTTTGGAGGTACTGGCGGCGAGCGAGATTCCGTACGACCTGAACAAGGCGGAGAACATGCTGACGCTGCTGGACACGCAGTCGAAGATCCTGTTCCGGTCGTTGGACGAGTACGAACGGCTCAGAGGCACGAACCTGGCGTGGTTCGGGGTGGACGAGCTGACGTATGCGAGCCAGGAGGCCTGGACGCGGCTGGAAGGCAGGTTACGGGACCCGAGGGCGACGCGGCTGTGCGGCTTCGGGGTGTGGACGCCGAAGGGATACGACTGGGTTTACGAGCGCTTTATTCAGAACCCGGTGGAGGGCTACGAGTGCGTGCAGGCGAGGCCGTATGAGAACCGGCACCTGCTGGACAAGGTGCCGGATTTCTACGCGCGGCTGGAGAAGAGCTACGACACGGCGTTCTTTGCGCAGGAGGTGCTGGGCGAGTACCTGAACCCGCGGCAAGGGCTGGTGTATCACGCGTTCGACCGGAGAGTGAACGTGGGGGAGGCGAGGCTGGACGGGGGCAAGGAGCTGTTGTGGTCTTTGGACTTCAACGTGAATCCGATGTCGAGCGTGGTGGCGCAGCGGGACGGAGAGAGCGTGCAGGTGCTGGACGAGATCGTCCTGAACCGGGCGAGCACGCGGGATGCCTGCGAGGAGTTTGCGCGGAGGTATCCGCGGCGGCATGCGGGGCTGGTGATCTACGCCGACGCCAGCGCATCGCACATGCAGACGTCGGGGACGACGGACCGGGAGATCATCGAACGGTTTTTCGCGGAGCTGGGCGAGCGGCCGGCCTACCGGATCCCGAGGAAGAACCCGGCGGTGAGGGATCGCGTGGGACTGGTGAACGCCAAGTTGCGCGCGGCCGGGGGAGCCGTGAGCCTGCTGGTGGACGCGCGGTGCAAGGAGCTGATAGCGGACTTCGAGCGCGTGCAGTGGGTGGAGAACTCGACGGAGATTGACAAGGATCGAGATCCGAGGCGAACGCACTTGAGCGACGCGCTGGGCTACCTGCTCTGGCAGGAGTTTCAGAGAAGGCCGGAGATCGGCGAGAGAGACCAGAGGCTTTTTTGGTAAGGGAGCGGAACGAAAGTGATGGACATCAACCGGGAACATCCCGAATATACGGCATGGAAGACGGTCTGGCCGCGGTACCGCGACCTGTACGTCGGAGGCGAGCAGTTCACGGCGAACGCGGAGCGGTACCTGATTCCGCGGCAGAAGGAGCCGGCGGACGTCTACCGCGAGCGAGTGAGCCGGGCGTTCTACGAAAACTATATCGGCTCGATTATCGACTGGTATGCGGCGACGCTGTTCCGGCGGGAACCGATTCTCACGTTCGAAGGAAAAGACCCGCTGGCGCGGAAGTACTTCAACGAGCTCTCGGAAGACTGCGACCGGCGGGGTTCGACGCTGAGCGACTTTTTCCGGCGGATGGTGGTGGAGACGCTGGTGGCGGGACGGAGCTACGTGGCGATCGACTTCCCGCGATCGAACAAGCAGCCGGGCAGCCGGGCCGAGGAAGAAGCGATGGGGCTGTCGCGGGGCTATCTGTGCGAGTACCCGGCGGAGAGCGTGATCAACTGGCAGCGCGATGAGAAGGGCGAGTTCGAGTGGGTGGTGCTGCGAGGCGAGCGGCTGGTGGAAGACGAGGGCCGGGGCGGGCTGAAAGTGGCGCGGCAGTGGATCCGGTACGACCGGCAGGGCTTCCAGTTGTGGAGGCAGGAAGGCCGGCAGGATTCGGGCGTGGCGCCGGAGCTGGTGGGCGAAGGATTGCACGGGTTGTCGAAGGCCGGCAAGGTGCCGGTGTTCGAGTTCTCGATGGGCGAGGGGATGTGGCTGATGAACAAAGCCTCGTCGCTGCAATTGGAGCACTTCAACAAGAGCAACGCGCTGGCGTGGGCGCTGACGATGGGGCTGTTCTCGATGCCGGTGATCTACTCCGACGCCGAGTTCAAGCAACTGGTGGGCGACAGCTACTACGTGAAGCTGGGCAAGGACGACCACTTCGGCTGGACGGAGCCGGAGGGGCATGTGTTCGAGATTGCGCTGAAGAACATCGACCGGTTGAAGGACGAAATCTACCGGGTCTGCTACGCGATGAACCAGGCGGGCGGAACACTCTCGAAGAACTCGGCGCAGACGGGCTGGAGCAAGCAGAGAGACTACCTGATCACGCAGGAGGTGCTGCGGGGCTTCGGCGACAGGGTGAAGGACACATTGAAAGTGCTGCTGCGCACGCTGGCGCAGGTGAGAGAGGACGAGATCGGCATCGACGTGGCGGGGCTGGATGAGTTCGACATCGGCGAATTCACGAGCGAACTGGAGGACGCCGAGCGGCTGCTGAAGCTGGGGATCGACTCCAAGACATTGAAGACGCAAGTGCAGAAGAAAGTGGCGCTGAAGTATCTGTGCGACGCGAGCCAGGAAGTGAAAGACAGGATCGCGCAGGAGATCGACGCCGGGCTGTAGAGCCCAGGCGGCGGGAGAGGAAAGGAGCAACATGGAGCAGAGGCAGAACGAGGAACGCCGTGTGTCCGAACAGGAGACGGCGGAGGGAATGAAGGGCCTGATCCGGTCGGTGGTGGACGAGTACGTGTCGTCGGAGCGGACGAAGACCGAGCCGGCGTACAAGACAGAGCTGGTGGAAGAGCGGAAGCGCCGCGAGCAGTTGGAGCGGCGGGTGAACGAGCTGGTGGAGGAGAACAAGCGCAGCCGGCAGGCGGCGGAAGAGTCCGACCGGCATTCGCAGATCCGCTCGGAACTGCAGAGGCTGGGCGTGTCGAAGGTGGACCTGGCCTTCAAGATCGTGAAGGACGAGGTGGTGCGCACGGCCGACGGAGCGCTGGCGGCGGTGACGTCCGAGGGCGAGAAGGGCCTGAAGGAGTTTCTTTCGGGCTTTGTGAAAGAGAACCCCGAATTTCTGCCGGCACGGATTGCAGGCGGCAGTGGAGCGGTGAGCCCCGCGAAGGGGCCCACGGGGCACGGAATTGAGCTGGAGCGGATTCAGCCCGGGATGAGCCGGGAAGAGTTGCAGAAGGTCCGCGAGCAGATCTCCCAGGTGATGTTGCAAACCCTGGGAGGCGAGTAGCCGGGCCGCGAGGGCCCGCGGGTAGGAAGAAGAAACAAGTAGAGAGAGAGGAACAAGAACAATGTCAGCAATCACTTCATCGAACCTGGCGAACGCGATTGTGAAGCTGGTGGCCGTGGACGCGCTGCCGGCCCTGATGGGGAACCTGGTGATGGGCAACCTGGTGAACCGCGACTTCGAGCCGACGCTGGCGCAGGCCGGCGACACGGTAAACGTGCCGATTCCGCCGACGATGGTGGCCAACAACATCGCCGAAGGCGGGACGGTGCAGACGCAGAATCCGAGCCTTTCAAACGCGCAGATCGTGCTGAACACGCACGCCGAAGCGACGTTCCAGATTCCGGACGTGACGAAGGTGATCGCGGTGCCGGATCTGCTGCGGCTGTACATGCAGCCGGCGATGATCGCTTTGGCCGAGAAGGTGGAAAGCGACCTGATGGATCTGTATAGCCAGTTCACGGCGAACAGTCCGCTGGGCACGGGCGGCTCGGCCTTGACGGAAGCGACGGTGGACGCGGCCGAGACGGCCTTGTTCGAGGCCAAGGTTCCGGCATCGGAGCAGAAGTACCTGGTGGTGGACAGCTCGTCGTACTCGCAGCTGCGGCAGATTCCGCGCTTCAGCGAGTACCAGACGGCCGGCGACGCCGGGCTGAAGACCCTGGTGGACGGCAGCATCGGACGGATCAAGGACTTCTACGTCTTCCGTTCGCAGTTCGTGAAGAAGACCGGCTCTTCGCCGGTGACGACGAACAACCTGGCCTTTGCGAAGAATGCGCTGGGCCTGGCGATCCGCCGGCTGCCGAAGCCCCTGCCGGGCACGGGCGGGATCGTGGAGTACGCCGAAGTGGGCAACTTCGGAATGCGCGTGCTGATGAGCTACCAGCCGAACACGCTGGCGCAGCAGTTCACGGTGGACATTCTGTACGGCGTGGGCGTTCTTCGGAACCAGCACGGCGTGCAGGTGCGCAGCTAGCCCCAGGGCGAGCGGATGCGGCGGAGGGCGGCTCAACCAGGGCCGCCCTTCTTCTTTGAGAGCAAGAAAGAAAGGAGCGAGCGGGCATGGAACTGCAAAAGTACTTCCGCGAACTGCGGGAGAAAGAAGCTGAGATTTCCGGCAAGGACATCTACGTGACGAGCCTGGCGACGGGGGATGGCGGCAAGCCGGGAGTGGTGACGCAGGTACCGAAGCGGCTGGGCTGCCAACTGATGGTGGAACGCAAGGCGCGGCTGGCGAGCGAGGAGGAAGTGGCAGCGTTCCTGAAAGAGCAGGAGGTGCGCCGCGCGGAGATCGACAGCCAGGTGTACGCACAGCGGCTGCAGGTGCAGGTGGTATCGAACCCGAAGTTCGGCTTGCGCGAGCCGAAGGGCGGGCGGGAGTAGGAGGACGCTGAGATGGCACTGCTGGTAGACGGCGACTTGAATCGAGTGGAAGAGCTGAAAGACTGGGACACGACGGTCCTGGATGTGGCGAACAGCGAGGGAATCGACCTAGCAGCGAAGCTGAGGCTGGCCTGGCGGGAGATCGAGGAGGAGGTGCAGGGGTTCCTTCTCTGGCAGGAAGCGGGCGAGCTGGGCCAGGTGCAGGTGGATCAGGCGATGCGGAAGTGGCATGCGCTGATTACGCTGGAAGCCGTCTACCGGGATGCCTATTTCAGCCAGTTGAACGACCGGTACGAGAAGCGCTGGAAGCACTATGGCGAGCTGGCGGCGGCGCAGGAGCGGCGGTACTTCCAGCTGGGCGTGGCGACGGTGACGAATCCGGTGCGCCGGCCGGAAGCGGTGACAGTGTCCTTCGGCGAAGGCGGCGCGCCGGCTTCCACGTACTGGGTGCGAGCCACGCACCTGGATGCGAGGGGCCGGGAAAGCGCGGCCAGCGAAGTGCAGATGGTGAGCTCCCCCCTGCCGCATTCGATGACGGCGTCGCTGGCCTACGCGCCGGCGGGGGTGACGCACTGGAACATCTACGTGGGGCTGGAATCCGGCAGCATCGGGCTGCAGAACGCGGCGCCGATGGAGGCCGGGTCAGCCTGGACTTTGCCGGCAGGCGGAGTGAAGAGCGGACGGCCTCCGGGCGATGGACAGGCGGCGGACGGGCGGATTGAACGCCTGCCGCAGATGCGGAGGGGCTAGCGATGACGTTCACGACGCGAGAGGTAGTGGAAGCCATCCAGGAGCTGCTGGAGGGAGAGAGCGGCCTGACCGCCAGCCTGGAGGCGCTGAAGGCGGCATACATTCGAGACGAGCATCAACCGGACACGGCGCAGCTGGTGCTTTCCAAGATTCCGGCGGAGATGCAGGAGCGGGCCTGGGGGGTGAAGTATCCGGTGCTGCAGGTCTACTGCGACCGGATCGAGAGCAGGCCGGTGGAGCGGCTGCGGCGGTTTTCGGGGCGAGTGCGGGTGGTGGTGGAGATCCGGGTTTCCGGGGACCGGCTGAACGCGCTGAGCGACCGGCTGCACTACTACCTGGACGCGGTGCGTGACGTGGTGGAGCGCAATGCGGGATGCGTGCGTGAAGGGCTCTACCTCTGCCAGGAGTACGAGGTGCAGGTGGAGCCGGTGAAGAAGGGCGGACAGAACTTTCTGCAGGCGGCACGGATCGGCTGCGTGGTGATGGTGAACCGAGGATAGACGGAGAACGGAAGATGGCTTGCTATATATCGTCGAGAAACAACCGCTACTACGCAGCGGTGGAAGAGACATACGGAACTGCGGCGCCGGTGACGGCGGCGAACCGGTTCAATGCCGTGACGCTGGAGGCTCAGCTCGAATATGAGCGCCCCAGGCGGAAGGACAAGACCGGCACACGGACAGACCTGGGCTTCACGGGCGAGTTGAAGCGCAAGACGCGATTCTCGCTGCAGACCTATCTATACAGCCGCGACAGCGGAGAGCAGGCGCCGCGCTACAGTGCGCTGGTGCAGAGCGCGTTGGGCGGCGCGCCGCGCGCCATTGCCGGAGGCAAGGCGGTGGCGTCGGCGAACGGATTGACGCTGACATTCGGCGCGGCACACGGCCTGAGCCTGGGCGATGCAATCTCAGTGGGCGGCGATTTGCGGTTTGTCGCCACGGTGCCCGCCTTGGATAGCGTGACCTTGAGCGCCCCGCTAAGAGCAGGTGCGGGCGCCGGCGCGGTGACCGGCGGCGCAGTGGCGTATTCGCCGGCGACGGGATTGAAGGGCGTGACGGTGTACGACTACTGGGATCCGGAGACAGCGGTGCAGCGGCTACTGCGGGGTTCGGCGGTGAACCTGATGGAGCTGAAGTTGAACGCGGATTTCCACGAATTGGTGTTCGAGGGGCAGGCGGCGGACCTGGTGGACAGCAAGAGCTTCGTGGCGGGAAGCGGCGGATTGGGCGCATTTCCGGCCGAACCGGCGCAGCAGGTGGTGAACGACTGGCCGGTGCCGGGGCACCTGGGGCAGGCGTGGATCGGGACGGGTCCGGAGCAGTTGCACACGCTGGTGGACGCGCGGGTGCGGATCAAGAACAACATCGATTTCCGGAGCAAAGACTTCGGCGCACTGGCGCCGCGGTGCATCGTGCCGGGGGACCGGGAGGTGACGGTGGATCTGGAGATGTACAGCCAGGACCGGACGGTGTTCGACGAAATCTATCAAGCGGCGCGGCAGCAGAGCCCGATCGGGTTGACGCTGCAGATGGGGGAGGCCGAGGGGTCGATGTGCGGGGTGTATATCCCGGCGCTGATTCCGGCGGTGCCGGAGTTGCTGGATGACGAAGAGCGGCTGCGGTGGCGGCTGCGGGGATGCAAGGCGATTGGCACGGGGGAGGACGAGGTCCATGTGGCATTTGGCTAAGTGGCGGCGGCGGGGCGAGGTGGAATACGCGAGCGCGGAGTGGCACGAGTCCGAGTCGATGAAGGGCGTGCGATACAAACTGGCGCGGATCTCGCTGGCGCGGCGGGTGGAGATCACCAGCCGCGTGCGCGCGCTGGTGGCGGAGGCCGAGTATCACATGTCGGGCGGCGGGATGCTGGACACGATCGCGGCGGCGGAAGTGGAGGCCCGGGTGAACCAGGCATATCTCCAGTGCGGGCTGTTGGAGGTGAGAGGCCTGCGGGTGGACGGCGCGACGTGCAGCGTGGCCGAACTGATCGAGCGCGGCCCTGAGGGGCTGTGCCGGGAGATTGCGGCGCGCATCCGCACGCTGTGCGTCGTGAGCGCCGACGAACGAAAAAACTAGTTCTCGCACTCCAGTTCCATTTGGGAGGCGGAGCCGCCTGGCGGTGCGAGGAATGCAGGAAGATGCGGCTGGAAGAGCGGCGCGGGTGCGGCTGGTTGAAGCCGCGGAAGGAGAGCGGGCGGATTGTGTGGGCCCGCGGCGGGGCGGCGACGGCGGAGTGCCCGCGCAGCGCGATCACGGCGCAGAGCGCGGCGTGGCTGGAGTTGTTCGCCGCATGGAAGTGGACCGGCTTGGCCGGCGAGGCCGAGCTGACGGCGCGGGACGTGGACGCGCTGGCGATTCTGAACCGCGAATGGGAGAGGTCGAGAAATGACGAACGATGAATGGGACGTGGCAAGCGTGCTGAAGCAGGCGGTGGAGGCGGCGGCGGGTTCTCCGCAAGCAATGCCAGGCATGGAGGCGCTGGGACTGGATGGCTCGACGCGGAGCGCCGGGAGTGCGGTGGAGCGCAGCGCTCCGGCCGAGCCGGCGCCGGCGGAGACGCGCACTGGCGAAGCGGCGCAGGGCAGGGGCTCGAGCGGCACGGTGCTGGATTCGATCGCACCGCTGGTGACGCAGGTGTCCGGCGGGAACACGGTGTCGAAGGTGGTTTCGTGGATCAACCCGCTGGCCGGCGCGCTACTGAGCCTGTTCGGGCGGAAGGAGAGCGCGCCGCAGATCGAACTGCCGAAAGCGGTGCGGCCGGCCAGCATTCACTACGAAGCGGGCATCCGCGGGGCGGGCGGCGAGATGGTGCAGGTGGACCGCGATGCGCAAGGGCAGTTGAGAAGCGCGGAGCCGGGGCCGAGCGTAGTGGTGAAAGTGGAGGCGATGGACAGCCGGTCGTTCCTGGACCGGACGCCGGAGATCGCCGAAGCGGTGAAGCGGGCGCTGCTCGAGAGCGAAGGACTGGGCCGGTTGATGAACCCCGATTAGGAGAGAAGCGATGTTGGTATTCCCCAAGCTGAGGACAGGCGCGGCGGCGCAGTATGGAGTGCGGCGAGGCGTGACGGGCGAAGTGCGCGTATTGCCGTTCGTGGATGGAACAGAGCAGCGATATCCGCTGAAGCGGCAGAGGCGGAGGTGGCGCATCCGTCTGGACCAGCTGGACGAAGGGGAGGCAGGCGCGGTGGAGGAGTTTGTGCGGCGGCACATGGCGACGCTGGAGCCGTTCGAATTTACCGACCCGCAGACGGGCGCGGTGTACGCGCAGTGCGTGGTGGAAGGCGACGGGCACGAACTGGAAGCTTGGGCGGCGGGCGACAGCCGCGTGGACATCACGATCTCTGAGACGGAGGAATGAGATGAACTACCCGATTTTGAAGAGTGGCGCGGCCGCGCAGTATCCGCTGTCACGCAGGACGCGGCATCACATTGTGTCGACCGAGACGCCGGGCGGGCATGTGAAGCGGATCCAGGGCGGGCGCACTCCCGAGATGGGCTGGACGATTCGGTACGAAGATCTGACCGACGCCGAAGCCGGGGCGCTGGAGGCGCTGTATGGAGCCAGTGGGGGAGGACTGAACTCGTTCCGTTTCGTGGATCCGCTGGCGAACCTGCTGCGGCTGAGCGATGACCTGCTTGGCGGAGTCTGGAATCAGGGCGGGAACTCGGTGGCTGCGATTGAGCAGGAGCCGGGGTCGTTCACGGTGTCCAACGGGACGCAGGCCGATGCCACACTCTCGCA
>JACQZS010000297.1 GCA_016213725.1 Acidobacteriota bacterium
ATGTACTTTGCTGACGGCGAAATCGCCATTGGGTCCGTGGCAGGTCCCGCAGGATTCACCGAGAGAGGTGGTGTTGGCCAGCATATGGGAGGAAGCGTCCTTGCTGGCGTGGCAACCGATGCAGGCGGCCGAATTGGTGGCAGCCGGATTGAGGTAGCCTCTGGGGTCGACGACTGGGTAGACGCCGCCAGCGGGGACGTTCTGTCCGTTGGTGGTGTGGCACATCTGGCAATCCATGCCGGTGACGGGCGGAGGCAGCTTCGCTTTGCTGAAGTCAATCTCGCCGCCGCGGCCCCAGAGGGTGTACTTCCGGGGTTGTTCTTCGCCGGTGTGGATGCGGTGGACCATGGACGCCAGGCTGATGGACTCAGCAGGCATGTTCGCGGCAGGACGGCGGGCAGCGTCAGTCATCATCGGGTTGTGACAGATGATGCAGCTTTCCGGGTTGTCGCGGTTGAAGCCATGCAGGGCCAGGCTGAAGTGGCACTGGTTGCACATGGCCAGGCTGGTGACCATGCGGCGCGGCTTGGGAGTGGTTCCATCGACGGCGAAGTACTTGATCTGGTTCGGGATGTTTACTTCGACGATGCGTTCCTTCTGGGTGCCGCCGAGCAGTTTCTCATCGCTGCGGCCTTCGATCTGGAAGGTCCAGGTGCCCTTGGCGTCGGCCGGGAGCGCGGTGGCTACCGTGTACTTGTAGGCGGCAGGCGTGCCGGTGATGCCGGAGGTAGTGGTGGGGGAATCCTGGACGTAGCCGCTCGTGCCCGTAGCGGAGATACCCTTGCCGTAATCGGTATCGAGCGCGGCAATGGTGAAGCCGAGGCGGCCGCGGCCGGCGCCGGGGATCAGGCTGTTGATGTCGAGAGGCTTACCCGAGCGGTCGGCGAGAGAGAAAGTCACGGTGACCTTCTGGCCGGGCTTGGTGTTCTCGAGGTTGAGGATCTTCACCTGTGCGCCCTGAATCATGGAAGAGTACTGCTCAACGACGTGGGCACCCTTAATGGATGCGTCGAAGTCGATTTCGCCTTCCGGGATGTGGCAGTTCTTGCACTGGTTGTCGTTCAGCTGGGGCAGGCCCAGGTGGCCTTCGCCGGTGGCAAAGTTGATGTTGTCATGGCAGGCGCCGCAAGCTTCGCGGCCGGGCATGGTCAGCCAGGCGGTTTTCTGCGTTGCCTTGTCGTTGTTCTTTTCATGACACCACTGGCAATTGTTGGGGCCGGAGGGCATGTTGACGTAAGACCAATCGGAAACGGCGTTGCCGAAGCCGACGATCTGATAGGGCTTGCCGCCCTGGACGCTGGGCAGGTTCGAACCCATGTGGATCTTGTGGGCCATCACCTTCATGTCGATGGTGTTGTCCGTTTCGGGGTTCGTGTTGTTCACGCCGACGTTGCCGATGCTGTACTTGGGCGTGTGGCAGAGCACGCAGATGTCGAAGCCGACTCGAGAACCGCCATGGAAGCTGAGCTTGTAGTGGCACTTGTTGCAGGACTCGACTTCAAAGAGGTCGCGAACCTTGGTGACCGGGGCGCCGCTCGGCACAAAAGTGGAGAGCGTGGTGGCATAGCTGGTGCCGAGGTCGAACTCAGTCAGGTTCCGGTTGCCGTACAGGGCGATGGTGTGGGTGGCGCCCTTGTCGAAAGTGGTGGGCAGCTTGGTCCCGAACGTGTATTCGTACTCGCCTTCGGCAGTCTGGGCGTACGTGCCGCCAGTGTCACCACTGGCCTGCCGCGCGGTCTTGCCGGCGGTAGGAGGATAGGTGCTGGTCTTCACACGAGTGGTGTAGGCCTGGTAGTACGGGGTATCTGCGGGAATCGTAGCGATAATAAAGCTGGTAGAAACCGCGCCAGGGGTGGTAACTCCAAGTCTATCGAGCGGGAGGCCTTTGGGATCGGTGATCGAGAACTTCACCTTAACCGTGCCGTCGGCCGCGATGCTTTGGCCAAGAATCTTGAACACCAAACCGGGACGGACAAAGTTCACCGTAGCCTCGTCCGCGTAAAATGCTTTGTCCTGCGGTGTGAATGGGGATTTGGTTGAGCTGACCAGCGCCGTGGAGGCTACCAGTACCAACACCACCAAAGTCCACTTCATCCACCCGCCCGAGCTTTTCTGCATGCGCATTGCGCTCTCCTTCTTTCTCAGGTTCTTCTCTGTCAGGTTCAGAAGTTTTGAAGCATTACTGCTTGGCCGCAATACACGACCCGGAACTTACACAGCAAGTTCCACGCCAAAGCTATCTCAACTCCTACCCCTTAGTCAATACCAAGTTTTTCAATGACTTGTAAGTACTGTAGTATTTTACCACATGGGCAAATATCGGATCAAGTTGGGTGAATATCACCACCTCTGGGTGAAGGTGCGCAACTGCTTTGTTTGCTTGTAGCGGCACGCTGAGAGGCCGCGGAAGAGCGGAAGGCAGGATGAGAGGGGGTGTCGAGGAGTTCAGCATTTGGGAAGGGCCGGGGCGTGCCCTGTCGCGGCCGGCGTGGCGGAGGGTTGATGCCGTCCGGGACGGGCGGTTTTCGCTGCTCTGAGCGGAGGCGATGGTAGGTGGCCGGGAGCCGAGTGAGGCGTCCCGCGCAGGTGGGCGCGGCGGCTGCAACCGCGGGAATCGCGGGAAGCCAGGACGATGCACGAACGTGCCTGCCGCAGGGCTGCCATTCGATAAGATGGGCGTCATGCGAGCATCAAGAGTCCTCCAACTGGCCCTGCTGGGCGTACTAGCCATGACGCCGGCCGGCGCCGCCCCGAAAAAGGCGAAGAACGTGATCATCTTCCTGGCGGATGCGGGCGGGACGTCGACTCTGAACGCAGCCAGCATCCACGGCTACAGCAAGGCGCAGAGCCTGTACGTGCAGGGCATGCCGCACATCGCGTTGAGCGACACGTCGACGAATTCGGCGTGGGTGAGCGATTCGGCGGCGGGAATGACGGCGATTGTGACCGGGGTGAAGACGGAGAACGGGGTGATCAGCATGGGGCCGGACTCCGTGCGCGGCAAGAAAGACGGCAAGGTGCTGAAGACCTTATTGGAAGAGGCCGAAGATCACGGGCTTTCCACCGGCGTGATCACCAACGTCAACATCGCGGACGCGACGCCGGCGGCCTGTTATTCGCACGCCAACGACCGGAGAAGCGCGGGCGAGATCTTCCTGCAGGTGTTCCGGCCGAAGTACGGCAATGGCGTGGACGTGGTGATTGGGGCCGGGCGGCCGGCGGTGTACAAGGCGGTGAAAGAGTCGGGTGAAGATCTGGATGCGGTGGCGGCGGCCGGCAAGCGGCAGGTACGCTCGGCGCTGGCGGATGTTCCGGCCGGCGAGCTGAGGCCGATCGTGGTGACGAATACAGAGCCGGACGTTCCGGCCGCGGCGCGGCTGGCGATCGACCGGCTGTCGAAGAACAAGAAGGGCTACTTCCTGATGATTGAGTGGGACGCGCACACCGACAATCCGCAGAAGGGACTGAACAACCTGGTGGGGCTGGACAAGCTGATCCGGGAGATTGCCGGCACCGTGAACCTCAAAGAGACGCTGCTGGTATTCACGGCGGACCATTCCTTCGATCTGCGGGTGCGGGCCGGGCGAAAAGACGAGCCACTGTTAAAAGGACTGGATGAGTGGAAAGAGAAGACGGCCGGCAAGAAGCCGGCCTATCTGGATTTGCCGAACATCCGGCTTTTCGGGTCGCACACGGCCGAGGAAGTGCTGGTGGCGGCGGAGGGGCCGGGCTCGGAGCGGGTGCAGGGATTCATGCCGAATACGCGGATCCACGAGATCATCCTGCGGTCCTGGGGTTGGTGGCCAGGAACTTGAGTAGCGATCGCCGTGCACGGGGCGGGCGCGGCTGAATAGAATGAATCTTGCGAACCAAGCGGCCCGGGCCGGAGGCCGGGGCGCGGAGAGATTCCGGCTCCGCGTGAGGCTGGCGGCGGGGGCGCGAGTGAGGAGCGGCTCGTTCCGGAAAACTCGACTGGCCGGAAGGCATAACAGGCGGGGAGGCCAGGCCGGGCCGGCGAGCGAGAAGCAGACGTGAACGAAATACCAGCAGAACTGCATATCCAGCCGCAAATGGACTGGGCTTGGCCGGTGCTATTGGCGGCCATCGGCGTGGCGCTAGTCATTCTGGCGCTGGGCTGGCTGTCGCGGCGGAACTATCTGGCGTTACCGGAATTGCGGCGAGGCGCGGCGGGTGAGATTCCGGATCACGTGGTGGTGATCCCGGCGCGGGATGAGTGGGACCGGATCGCGCAGTGCGTGGCGAGCCTGGAGGGTTCGCTGCGCGTGGTGGTGGACGACGGATCGAAAGACGGGACGGCGAAGGCGGCGGCGGCGGCCGGCGCGGAGGTGCGGCAGGCTCCGCCGCTGCCGGCGCACTGGCTGGGCAAGGCGTATGCGTGCTGGACCGGAGCGGGCGTCACAGAGTCAGATTGGATTCTCTTCGTGGATGCCGATACGTGGTACGAAGCCGGCTTTGCCGCCTCGCTGCTGGGGCTGGCGGCGGAGCGTCAATTGCACGCGGCGACGGTCTTCCCGCGCCTGCACCTGGAAGGTTGGATGGAGCGGGTTCTGGTTCCGTACGAGTTGGGGCTGCAATTCATGGGGATGAACGCCGGGCGGGTGGGCAACCCTCGCAGCCTGGAGGTGCTGGCGAACGGGCAGTGTCTGCTGTTCCGGCGTTCGGCGTACGAATTTGTGGGGGGGCACAAGGCGGTGGCGGAGGCGGTGATCGAAGATGTCGCGCTGGCGAGGCTGCTGAAGCGCCACCGGATGAACATTGCGGTGCTGCGCGGCGAGACGCTGGCGCATGCGCGGATGTACCGCTCGGCTGGCGAGCTGTGGCGGGGCGTGCAGAAGAACTCGCTGCGCCTCCTGCATCTGAACCCGAAGGCGGCGGCGTGGGCGGTGGCCAGTTCCCTGGTGATGCTGGCCTGGCTGCCGATGCTGGGCGCGTTGCTGTGGCAGGAGCACTGGGGACCGGCGGCGGCCTTCTTCTTCGTGCCCGCCCTGGCCTGGCGCGGATGGTACGGGGGGTGGCGGGACGCACTATGTGCGCCGGTGGCGATCTATCTGTTTCAGGCGATAGCCGTGAGCGCGGCGGTGGCGTCCGCGCTGGGCATGAGGCCGTGCTGGAAGGGCCGCCGGATCTAGCGGGGCGGAGTTCTTACTGGCCGAGGCCGACCTGGCAGATGTGGTTGAGCGACTCCTGCTCCATTTCGCGATAGGCGCGATTGCGGCGCGTGAGTTCGTCGAAGTCGACGAGGTGGGCGTCGAATTCGGGGCCGTCGACGCAGGCGAACTTCACCTCATTGCCGACGGTGACGCGGCAGCCGCCGCACATGCCGGTGCCGTCGATCATGACGGGATTGAGGGAAGCGTGGAGCTTGAGGTTCCAGCTACGGGTGGCTTCGGCGGCGGCCTTCATCATGGGAATGGGGCCGATGACGTGGCCTTCGGAGAAGGTACCGGGCTGAGCGAGGCTTTGGAGCAACTGGACGACATTGCCGTGGAAACCGAAGGTGCCGTCGTCGGTCGCCCATTGGAGCACGTCGACGGCGGTTTGGAGTTCGGCGTCGAGGATGCGGTAAGAGTCCGAGCGGGCGCCGCAGAGGGCCGTGACGTGGTTACCGGCGTCGTGAAAGGCCTTGGCGACGGGGAGGAGTTCGGCCACGCCGACGCCGCCGGCCATGCAGACCACCTTCTGGCCGGTGGAGATGGTGGCGGGCTCGCCGAGGGGGCCGACGAGGTCGCAGAGCGAGTCTCCGGGCTGGAGGGCGACGGCCTCCTTGGTGGTCTTGCCGATGGCCTGGATGACCATGGTGATGGAGTGGCGCTCCTGGCTGGAGTCGACGATGGTGAGCGGGATGCGCTCGCTCTGGGCGGTGGGGCGGATGATGATGAACTGGCCGGCCTTCCAACGCTTCTGGATGCGCGGGGCCTCGACTTCGAGGAGGGTGATCTCCGGGGCGAGGACGCGCTTGCTGAGGATCAGGTTGTTCATTGGACGGGGACCTCCGCCTGGGATTCCGATAGGGCTTTATGGATGGCTTGGGCAGCGGCGCGGCCATCCTTCATGGCGAGGATGACGGTGGAGCCGCCGCGGACGACGTCGCCGCCGGCGTAGACGAGGGGCATGGAGGTGAGCCCGTCGGAATCGGCGACGATCTTGCCGCGTTTGGTGATGAGCTGCGGAGTGACCTTCTGGAGCGTGGGGTTGGGCGCCTGGCCGATGGCGGCCACGACGGTATCGACCGGGATGCGGTGCTCGGAGCCTTTCACGGGCACCGGGGAGCGGCGGCCGCTGTCGTCGGGTTCGCCGAGCTCCATTTTGATGCACTCGATCTCTTTGAGGTAGCCGCGTTCATCGCCATAGAGGGCGACGGGAGCGGCGAGGAACTCAAAGTGGATGCCTTCCTCTTCGGCGTGTTCGATCTCCTCGAGCCGGGCCTTGAGTTCGGCGCGGCCGCGGCGGTAGAGGACGGTGGTTTCGCTGCCCATGCGGCGGGCCCAGCGGGCGGCATCCATGGCGGAGTTGCCGCCGCCGACGATGATGGTGCGCTGGCCGACGCGGACGGGGGTGGGGGCGTCGGGGAATTTGAACGCCTCCATCAAATTGATGCGGGTGAGGAATTCGTTGGCGGTGTAGACGCCGACGAGGTTTTCGCCGGGGATGCCCATCATATAAGGGAGTCCGGCGCCGGTGCCGATGAAGATGGCTTCGAAGCCCTCCTCGAAGAGGTCTTCGAGGGTGGCCGTCTTGCCGACGATGAAGTCCACCTCGAACTCGACGCCCATGTTCTGGAGGCGGGCGATCTCTTCGTGGAGGATCTCGCGGGGCAGGCGGAAATTGGGGATGCCGTAGGCGAGGACTCCGCCGAGCTTGTGGAGGGCCTCAAAGACGGTGACGCGGTAGTTGAGGCGGACGAGGTCGTAGGCGGCGATGAGGGAGGCCGGGCCGCTGCCGACGAGGGCGACCTTTTTGCCGGTGGGCTGGGAATAAGTGCCGGCGAGCTCCTTCATGCGGAGGCGGGCATGGTCGGCGGCGAAGCGCTCGAGGGAACCGATGGCAACGGGGTCCCACTTCTTGGCCACGATGCAGGCGTCCTCGCAGAAGAGCTCATGCTGGCAGACTCGGCCGCAGACACCGGGGAAGGGGCTCTCCTCGCTGATGACGTCGTGGGCGCCCTGCCAGTCGTTGTCCGCCAGGCGCGCAATAAAGCGCTTGATGGGCAAGTGAAGCGGGCAGGCGTCGATGCAGGTGGGCTTGGCGCACTGGAGACAGCGCATAGCCTCAATCTGCACCTGGTCCGGGGTGAACCCCAGGGCGACCTCTTCGGCCGTGCTCGAGCGGATCTCAGGATTCAAAAGGGGCAGCGCCTGGCGCGGCGCTTTCGGGTTCGGTTTGTACTTTGGTGGCTGCGCGGCCATCAGACACTCCTATCTGGTAATCCAGATTCTATCATCAGGAATCGGTGACAGATTTGGCCTGATTCAGCCGGAGGCGGAGTGCGGGAGATTTGGGCGCGGGGGAGAGCTACTTGGAATCGGCGAAGCGGGCCTTGGCTTCGGCGGTTACTTCCCATAAATAAAGGGTCTTGCCGTTGATTTCGGTTTTGGCGTCCGGTTTCCAATCGCCCATGTCGAAAGAGTGGGAGACGATGCGGGCTCCTGTTTTGAGCTGTGAGAGCAGACGCGGGCGGAGGCGGAGGTTGACGTCCGGCAGGAGGTAGAGGGTGACGAGGGTGGCCTGGGAGACGTCCGCCTCAAAGAGGTTCTTCTCGATGAACTTGACCTGGTCGGTGACACTGGCTTTCTTGGCGTTTTCGTTGGCCTCTTCGATGCGCGTGGGGTTGAGATCGAAGCCGATGCCGCGGGCGCCGAATTTCTGAGCGGCCATGACGACGATGCGGCCGTCGCCGCAGCCGAGGTCGATGACAAAGTCGGAGGATTGGATGCGGCCGAGTTTGAGCATCCCTTCGACGACGGCGGGCGGGGTGGGGACGTAGGGGACATCGCCGCCGAGGCTTTCGTCGTACTGCGCCGCGGCTGGCAGGGCGAGGGCGAAGATGGGGAGCAGGAGCCAGTGAGGATGCATGGGGGCAGGGTATCACCGGCGGCAGCGGGAGACGAGGGGTAGGAATCTATAATTGAAGTGTCCCCCTCCCGGTACTCCATGGCATCCCAGACCAAAGTGGCGTTAGAAAGCTGGACGAGCCGTTTTCACGCGGGTTTGGTGACGCTGCTGCTTTTGTCGGTGGGGCACTTCGTTGTGGATCTCTATGCGGGATCGCTGGGGGTGCTGCAGCCGTTTTTCGTGGACAAGTTCAGATTGAGCCTGACGCAGGCGGGGGTGCTGGGGGGCGTGCTGGTATTCAGTTCCTCGGTAACGCAGCCGCTGTACGGCTACCTGTCGGACCGCTTCCGGTCGCGGCTGTTCTGCAGCCTGGGGCCGGCGGTGACGGGCCTCTTTATCCTCGGAGCGCTGCGGGCGCCGTCGTTTGCCTGGGCGGTGGCGATGATGGTGGCGGGCGGGGTGGGAGTGAGCGCTTTCCATCCGCAAGCGTCGTCGTGGGCGAGCGCGGGGATGGCCACGTCGAAGGGGCGCTGGATGGCGGTGTTCATCAGCGCCGGAACGCTCGGGGTGGCGCTGGCTCCCGCATTTTTCAAGGAGTGGATTGAACGGCTGGGGTTTGAGAGCGTGGTATGGGCCGCGCTGCCCGGAGTGGCGCTTTCAGTGGCGACTCTAGCGCTGGTGCAGCCTCCGGCGCAGGCCGGGGCGCGGACGAAAAGCTTCGACTGGCCGGCGCTGCGGGCGGTGCGGCGGCCGCTGATCATCTTGTATGTCTGTGTTTTTTTCCGCTCGGCGGTGCAGGTGACCTACAGCCAGTTTCTGGTGCTGTACCTCAGCCGGGAGCGGGGCTATTCGCTGCACGAGGCGGCCTATACGTTGAGCCTTTATCTGACGGCGGGCGCGGTGGGCGGGTTCATCGGCGGCCATCTGTCGGACCGCTTCGGGGCCAAGCGGGTGATCATGCATTCGTTCCTTTGGTCGGTGCCGCTGATGGCGATGTTCTATTTGACCCCGGCGGGCTTTGGGGTGGCCGCCCTGGTGCTGGGCGGGCTGGTGCTGCTGTTCACGATTCCGGTGAACGTGATTGTGGCGCAGGATCTGGTGCCGTCGCAGGCGGCGACGGTGTCGGCGCTATTGATGGGTTTTGCGTGGGGGACTTCGGGGATGATCTTCGTGCCGTTGACCGGATGGGTGGCAGACCGGCTTTCACTGCACGTGGCGTTGAGCGGATTGCTGGTATTTCCGGCGCTGGGCTTCTTTCTGGCCCGGATGCTGCCTGAGGAGTTGGGCCGATGAAGCGAGCGGTTTGTCTGGTAAGCGGCGGGCTGGATTCAGCGACGGCGCTGGCGTGCGCGGTGCGGGACGGATACGAGACCTATGCGCTGTCTTTCGACTATGGACAGCGGCACCGGGTGGAACTGGAGGCGGCCGAGCGGGTGGCCCGGCAGATGGGCGCGGCGGCGCACCGGACGATCGCGATCGATCTGCGGGCGTTTGGGGGCTCGGCTCTGACGGCGGAGATCGATGTGCCGAAGGGGCGGCAGAAGGAAGAGATGGGGCAGGGGATTCCGGTGACGTACGTGCCGGCGCGGAACACGGTGTTTCTGTCGATCGCCCTGGCCTGGGCGGAGGTGCTGGAGGCGGAGGATCTGTTTCTGGGTGTGAACGCCGTGGATTACTCGGGCTATCCGGACTGCCGGCCGGGCTACATTGAAGCCTTCGAGAAAATGGCGAACCTGGCGACGCGGGCTGGCGTGGAAGGGAAATCGAGGTTCAAGATCCATACTCCCCTGATCGACCTGTCCAAGGGGGAGATCATCCGGCTTGGGCTGCGGCTGGGGGTGGATTACGGCTTGACGCACAGCTGCTACGACCCGGTGGACGGGCTGTCCTGCGGCGAGTGCGATTCCTGCCAATTGCGGCTGGCCGGATTCGCCGAAGCGGGTGCGGCGGACCCGCTGCGCTACACCGGCGGAGGGGCGCGATGCGGCTGAGCGAGGTCTTCGCCAGCATCCAGGGCGAGGGGATGTTGCTGGGGGTGCCGTCGCTGTTTATCCGTACGACGGGGTGCAATTTGCGCTGCGTGTGGTGCGATACCCCCTACACGTCCTGGCTGCCGGAGGGCGAAGAGTGGAGCCAGGAGCGGATTCTGGAGTGGGTGGAGGGCTTCCCGCAGGTGCGGCACGTGGTGATCACGGGGGGTGAGCCGATGCTGCTGCCGGCTCTGGGCGCGCTGACGCGGGCGATCCACGCGGCCGGGCGGCACATTACGATTGAGACGGCGGGAACCGTGGAGCAGGCGGTGGAGTGCGATCTAATGAGCATCAGTCCGAAACTGAGCAATTCGGCTCCGGTGGGGACGGCGGAGTTTGGCATGCACGAGTCAGGGCGGTGGCGGCCGGAGGTGCTGCGGCGGCTGATGCGGGGCTACGAGTATCAGTTGAAGTTTGTGGTGCAGGAAGCGTCGGACTTGGCGGAAATTGAAGGGGTTATTAGAGAATTAGAGGCTCCGGCGGAGCGTGTGGTGCTGATGCCGGAAGGGACGCGGGCGGAGGTGCTGGCGGAGCGGTCGGTGTGGTTAGCGGAGGCGTGCAAGGAGAGGGGCTACCGGTTCAGCCCGCGGCTGCACGTGCTGTTGTATGGGGATCGGCGGGGGGTGTGAAGGAGGTAGGGAAAAGCCCTAGTTTTTGTATCCTGACTGACGTTCGCACTAAGGCACTTTGCCGATTGTTGTGATCCCTGTTTCCCATTACTTTTGTGGAAGGTGACAATCATGTTGAGGGCGTTAGTCATATGTCCCGATTCGCGGCTGGCTGAGATGCTGGATCACGCCCTGGCAGCTGCACAGATTGTGAAGGTAGTTAGAGATTTCGACCACTACCCTGGGGAACTGGACTTCATGCGGGGTGTGCGCGCGAACGCGCCGCAGGTGGTCTTTCTGAGCATTGAGTCGATGGTGAAGGCGATGGACCTGCTCGCGCTGATAGAGCGGGAGACGCCGGGTCTGCAGGTGGTGGCGGTGAGCCGGTCGGTAGATTCCGGGCTCCTGTTGGACGTGATGCGAGCTGGAATCAGGGAGTTCCTGGCGCCGCCGTTCGATGCGGTGGCGGTTTCGGAGACGCTGCAGAGGGTAGTGGCGGCCGCGGAAGCCAAGCCGGTGAACATGGGGGCGACTGACCAGCTGTATTGCTTCCTTCCTTCGAAGCAAGGCGTGGGCACCTCGACGGTGGCGCTGAATGTGGCGCTGGCGATCTCGCGGCAGCCGGAGGCGTCAACGCTGTTGATTGACCTGGATCTCTCTTCGGGGATCATTGGATTTCTGCTGAAGCTGAACAACTCGCATTCGGTGGTAGAGGCGGCTGAGAACGCGGCAGCGCTGGATGAGTCGATTTGGCCGCAACTGGTGACGCGGGTGGAGGACCTGGATGTGGTGCACTCCGGCCGATTGAACCCGGATTTCCGCATCGAGTCGTCGCAGTTGCGGGCGATGCTGGACTTCGCGCGTCGGCACTACAGGACGATTTGCGTGGATCTTTCGGGCAATCTGGAGCGGTACTCGCTGGAGATCATGCACGAAGCGAAGCGGATCTTCATGGTGGTGACGCCGGAGATTCCGTCGCTGCATCTGGCGCGGGAGAAGCTGAGCTTTCTGAACCGGCTGGAGATGGCGGGCAAGGTGACGGTGCTGCTGAACCGCAGCAACAAGCGGAACCTGGTGACGCCGGGTCAGATCGAAGACCTGCTGGGCGCGCCCGTGGCGCACGCGTTGTCGAACGACTATCAGGGAGTCCACCGGGCGTTGCAGGCCGGGCGGGGCGTCGACACCGCCTCCGAGTTGGGCCGGCAATTCACGAACCTGGCCGGGCAGATCCAAATGAAGAAGGCGAAGCAGACCGAGATCGACACGAAGAAGCGGTTTGTGGAGTACTTCTCGCTGCTGCCGGGCCGCTATACGGTGGCGGACAAGAAGACCGCGGTATAGCGGACGAAAGATTCCAAGGACAGAAAGAGGGCGGCGCCTGCGCGCCGCCTTCGTGCATTCCGGGGACCGTTTAGAGGTACATGCCGCCGTTGACGCGCAGGACGGAGCCGGTGATGTAAGCCGCTTCGTCGCCGGCGAGGAACTTGACAGCGGAGGCCACCTCTTCCGGCTGTCCGAAGCGTTTGAGGGGAATGGCGGCCAGCATCTTTTCGCGGACCGGCTCGCCGAGGACGGCGGTCATATCTGTTTCGATGAAGCCGGGGGTGATGGCATTGACGGTGATATTGCGGCTGCCGAGTTCGATGGCGAGGGACTTTGTCAGGCCGACGAGGCCGGCCTTGGAGGCAACGTAGTTGGCCTGGCCGGCGTTGCCGCTTTCGCCGACGACCGAGGCGATGTTGATGATGCGGCCCCAGCGTTCCTTCATCATGCCCTGAAGCACCTGCTGGATGCAGAGGAAGGCGCCGGTGAGGTTGGTGTTGAGGACGGCGGCCCAGTCTTCCGGCTTCATGCGCATGGCGAGGCCGTCGCGGGTGATGCCCGCGTTGTTCACCAGGATGGAAACCGTGCCGATCTCTTTGGCTTTGGCGAAAGCCTGCTGGATGGAATCCGGCGACGAGAGATCGATTTGGACGGTGTGGGCGATGCCGCCGGCCTGGCGGATGGCCTGGGCGGTCTCATCGAGTTTCTGCTGATCCCGGGCAGCCAGGATCACGGTGTGGCCGGCGGAGGCGAGGGAGAGGGCGGCTGCGCGGCCGATGCCGCGGCTAGCGCCGGTGACGAATGCAATGCGGGAGGACATAGGAAAGTGACTCGAAGCTCCTCAAAAGTCCATCATAGTAAAACGAGGGTAACGATCTCACATGGCATATGCAGATCTACGGGAATTTATCGGCGCGCTGGAGAAGGCTGGGGAGCTGAAGCGGATCCCATTCGAGGTGGATCCGCACCTGGAGATCACGGAGTTTGCCGACCGGGCGGTGAAGCGGGGCGGGCCGGCGCTATTGTTCGAGAAGGTGAAGGGATCGGCCCATCCGGTGCTGATCAACGCGTTTGCCAGCGAGCGGCGGATGGAGATTGCGCTGGAAGCCGGCTCAGTGGAAGAACACGCGGCGCGGATCTCGGAGATGCTCGAGATGCGGATGCCGCAGGGGTTGATCAATAAGCTCAAGATGCTGCCGAAGCTGGCGGATATGGCGAGCTTCTTTCCGAAGATGGTGAGCAGCGGGCCGTGCCAGGAGGTGGTGCGGACGGAGGGATTCTCGCTGCGGGAGTTCCCGGTGCTGCACTGCTGGCCGGAGGACGGCGGCCCGTTCATCACGTTGCCGATGGTTTTCACGCGCAACCCGGAGACGGGGAAGCGGAACTGCGGGATGTACCGGATGCAGGTCTACGACGACCGGACGACGGGCATGCACTGGCAGACGCACAAGCAGGGCGCCGAGCACGCGCGGAGGCGGAAGCGGGCCGGAGAGAAGCGGATGGAAGTGGCGGTGGCGATCGGCGCCGATCCGGCGACCATGTACTCCGCGATTCTGCCCTTGCCCCCGGACCTCGACGAGATGATGATCGCCGGATTCCTGCGGAACAAGCCGGTGGAGATGGTGAAGTGCAAGACGGTGGATCTGGAGGTTCCGGCCAACGCGGAGATCGTGCTGGAGGGCTACGTCGATCTGGATGAGCGGCGCATCGAGGGGCCGTTTGGGGACCACACGGGTTTCTATTCGCTCTCGGATCCGTATCCGGTGTTCCATGTGGAGTGCGTGACGCAGCGGAAGAGTCCCGTCTATGCGACGACGATTGTCGGTCCGCCGCCGATGGAAGACTATTTCATGGCGAAGGCGATTGAGCGGATCTTTCTGCCGCTGCTGAGGTTGCAGCTGCCGGAGGTGCGGGATATGGCGATGCCGGCCGAGGGCGTGGTGCACAACCTGATGCTGGTTTCGATCCGGAAGTCCTATCCGGGGCACGCGCGGAAGGTCATGCATGCCATCTGGGGCCTGGGCCAGGCGATGTTTTCGAAGGTGATCGTGGTGGTGGATGAAGATGTGGATGTGCAGAATTTCAGCGAAGTGGCGTGGCGGGCTTTGAACAATATCGACCCGCAGCGGGACATCGAATTCGTAACGGGGCCTGTGGATTCGCTGGACCATGCGAGCCGTCTGCCGGATTTCGGATCGAAGATGGGGGTGGATGCGACGCGGAAGTGGCCGGAGGAGGGGTTCACGCGGCGCTGGCCGGAGGTAATCCGGATGGATGAGGCGGTGAAAGGGAAGGTGGATGAGTTGTGGAAGAAGGCTGGGTTGATTTGATAAGATAGGAAACGAGTTGCGGCGCGTGTAGCTCAGTCGGTAGTAGCGCCAGATTGTGGTTCTGGATGTCGTGGGTTCGAATCCCACCACGCGCCCCAATCCCCTTCCAGGGAACTGAATCCCCCCCCAGCCAACTAGCCAGTCGGCTACCCGCCCAGCCACCCGCACAGCCACCCAGCCTTTTTTGATGAGCCGGGGCAGACATACCAGTTGAGGCTGGAGTCATGCCCGTTCTGCGTGTCTTCAGCAATCCGAGCGGCGAGCGGCGAAGGCTGATCCAGCGCATGGATTGGTAGACTGTAAACGCGACGAGAGGAGAACTGAAGTGGCAAACGGAGCGTTGCGCTGGAAGCTTGGGCTGGCCGTGGTGTTGATGGCGGTGGGCGGATGCGGTTCAGGGGGCGCCACTCCGCGGCCGGCGCAAGCGCAGGCGGCGAAGCCGCAGCCGGCGGCCGCGGCGGCCAATGAAGACATGCCACCGGTGCTGACGCAGCCCTGGAAGGGCGATCTGGATGGGATCGTGAAGCGCCGGGTGCTACGCGTGCTGGTGCCCTACCGGCGTCCCGAGTTCTTCTACGTCGAGGGACGCCCGGCAGGGGTGTTGCAGGAGGCGTTTCAGGAGTTGGAAACGGTGCTCAACACGCGTTTCAAGACCACGAGTGCGAGCCGCATCTCGGTGGCACTGCTGCCGACGCCCGCGGAGAAGTTCAAGGCGCGGATGGAAGGCGGCTATGCTGACATCGCGGCCGGGTCGATTTCAGTGTCGGCGCAGTTCCAGAAGGATTTCGATTTCACAGTGCCGACGATGACAGGAGTGAGCATTATCGCGGTGACAGGCCCCGGCGCGCCGGAGCTGGCATCCAAGGACGACCTGAGCGGCAAGGAAGTCTGGGTGATGCCGCAGACGCGGATGGTGCACGATGTGGAAGCGCTCAACGCGCAGCTGAAATCGAAAGGCAAGCCGGCGGTAAAGGTGAAGCTGACTGATTCTCTGCTGGAGCCGGGCGATGTGATGGAGATGGTGAACGCGGGGATCTACCCCATCGCGTTGATGCAGAGCGCGCAGGCCGATTTCTGGGCGAAGGTGTTCACCGGCATCAAACCGCGGAAGAACGTGACTCTGGCTGAAGATCTGGACCTGGGCTGGGCCATTCAGAAGAACACTCCGAAGTTGAAGGCGTTCCTGGACGGCTTCATGAAGACGCACGCCTATGGGACGGCTTTCGGCAGCACGGTGGTGCGGCGCTACCTGACGGACATGAAGTACGTGCGCAACGCCACCGAGGAGTTTGAGATGAAGCGCTTTCGCGCGACGCTGCCGCATTTCCAGAAATACTCCAAACAGTACGATCTGGATGTGCTCCTGATGGCTGCGCAGGGCTACCAGGAGTCGCGGCTGGATCAAAGCGTGAAGAGCCCGGTGGGGGCGATTGGGATCATGCAGGTGATGCCCAAGACGGCGGCGGGCGCGCCGGTGAAGATCCCCAACATCACCACTGAAGCAAACAACATTCATGCGGGCGCGAAGTTGCTGCACTACCTGATTGAAGATCACTTCAACGAACCGGGGCTGGACCGCTTCAACAGAATGCTGTTTGCCATCGCCAGCTATAACGCGGGCCCGGCGCGCATCGCCCAATGCCGGACGCTGGCGAAGAAGTTGAACCTGGACCCGAACAAATGGTTCAACAACGTCGAAGTGGCCGCGGGCAAGATCATCGGCCGGGAGACGACACAGTACGTCGCCAACATCTACAAGTACTACGTCTGCTACCGCATGGCGCTGGAGATTCAGAAAGACCGCGAAGAGCGCAAGCTGAACAAATCCGGAGCGAAGTAGCGCTAATCGGTCTTCAGCACCAGCTCCGCAGGGGCGTGGACGTTGCCGCTCATGATGCCCGGAAGCTGCGAAAATCCAGGGCCGAAGAACCAGAGCCTGCCGTCCTGCGTGATGGCGAATGAGCGGTTGCCGACGGCGAAGACGGCCTTGACGGCGGTGAGCTTGGTGGTGGCCGGCGACATCTGATAATCACCGGCATTGCCGAGTCCGCACTGGCCCCAACCATCGTGGCCCCAGGCGCGCAGAGTGCCGTTCTTGAGAAGGGCGAAGATGTGGCCGTTGCCGGCGGCCACGCTGACGGCGCCGGCGACGCCGGGCACCGGAGTGGGCGTAGAGGCGGTCTCGCCCTGAACATTCTTGCCGTTGCCCATGGTGGAGGAGTCGTTATTGCCCCAGGCCCGGACGGTGCCGTCGGCCAGGATGGCCACCGAGTTGTTGCCGCCGGCGGCGGCGGAAACGACTGGGGGCAGGCTTACGCGGACCGGCTTGGGAGAGGGTGTGAGGGTACCGTTGCCGAGTTCTCCGCTGCTGTTATTGCCCCAAGCCCAGAGCGAGCCGTCGCGGCCGACGGCCAGAGTGTGAAAGCGGCCCGGGTTGCGGCCAGGCCCGATGGAGAGGGTGGCGATGGGTGGCAGGCCGTCCACCCTTTCAGGAGCGAATGTGGTTTCGTTGTGGAAGAGCCAGCCCCAGCTCCAAACCTCGCCGGCGGCGGTGAGGGCGGCCGCCGAATAGCCGTTGCCGTAGATAGCCACAACCTGGGAGAGGCCCGGGATTGCGGCCGGAATGGGTTGGGGCCGCCGGCGCTTGCCCGGCTCCACGGGGCCGGCCCGGCCGAGCATTCCATTTTCGTCCGCGCCCCAGGACCACACGGTGCCGTCTTCGAGCAGGGCGTAGCTGGAGTGGAAAGCAGCGGCGATATCCTTGGCGGGGGCAGGCAGCGGAATGCGGAGCGGCGTGCGGACCAATTCCCGCCCCTCCACGGCGATCTCGCCTCGGGACGCCTCTCCGAAGCCGAAGACCGCGCCGTCGTCGCGCAGGACCAGAAAGTGGGCATAACCGCCGGCGACTTTCTTGTATGCAGCGGAGAGCGGAAGGGCGAGAACCAGGAATGCCAGCAAGCGAACCATGGAGTATTGATGCGCAGTCGAAGGAGAAGGGAGCAGGAGAGTGGGCGATTGCCGGGCCGCGCGAAGGAATCGGAACGGGTCCGCCGACTGATTGGGGCGACAGAGGACTACGGGTGGCCGGGAGGCTCCTGGAGAATCTTGACGAAGCGGGTTATCATCGAGTGATCCCAAGGAGGGCTGCCTGGTGCAATTGAAAGTAAACGGAGCTGTGCGGAGCTTCAATGGTGATCCGGAGATGCCATTGTTGTGGTACCTGCGCGACATGCTGGAACTGACCGGCACGAAGTACGGGTGCGGCATGGGGTTGTGCGGATCCTGCACGGTGCACGTGGAAGGCAAGGCGGTGCGGAGTTGCCAGACCAAGATGGGGACGCTGGCGGGGAAATCCGTGGTGACGATTGAAGGACTGGGCGGCGGGCACGCGGTGCAGCAGGCGTGGATGAAGGAGAACGTGCCGCAATGCGGCTACTGCCAGAGCGGGCAGATCATGCAGGCGGTGGCGCTGCTGAAGGAGAAGCCGAAGCCGACCGATCAGGACATCGACAGCGCGATGCAGGGTATCATCTGCCGCTGCGGGACGTATCAACGCATTAGAACGGCGATCAAGACAGCCGCGGCGGTGAAAGCATGAGCCGCGTATCCTGGCGGACTTTGGACCGGCGGACGTTTTTGCAATACACGTTTGGGACCGGCGCGCTGATTTTGGGCACGCACGTGGAGGGTTGGGCGTCAGACGCCGACGCCGCGGCCTTTCATCCCAGCGTGTTTCTGGGCATTGAACCGAGCGGGGACGTGATTATCGTGGCGCACAGATCGGAGATGGGCACCGGGTCGCGCTCGACGTTGCCGCAGGTGGTGGCGGACTTCCTGGAAGCGGATTGGAAGCGGGTGCGGGTGGAGCAGGCGATCGGCGACGAGAAGTATGGGTCTCAGAACACGGACGGGTCGTGTTCCATCCGGGACTTCGTGGAGACCATGAAGGTGGCGGGCGTGACGGCGCGCGTGATGCTGGAGCAGGCGGCTGCGCAGAAGTGGGGTGTGCCGGCGGCGGAGTGCAAAGCCCGGAATCACGAAGTGCTGCACGCCGCATCGGGGCGAAAGGCAGGCTTCGGCGAACTGGCGACGGCGGCAGCGAAGTTGAAGGCGCCGGAGCAGGCCAGCCTGCGCTTCAAGCCGGCCAGCGAGTACCGCTACATCAACAAGAACGTGCCAGTGTCGCACCAGCAGGACACCATCGACGGCAAGGGCGTATTCGGCTTCGACGCGAAGATGCCCGGGATGCTGGTGGCCGTGGTGGAGCATCCGCCTGTCTACGGCGCCAAGGTGGTTTCCTTCGACGCGACAGCGGCCAAGCAGGTGGCGGGCGTGAAGGATGTGGTGGCCATTGAGCGCTTCAAGGAGCCGCACGGCTTCCAACCGCTGGGCGGCGTGGCCGTGCTGGCGGAGCACACCTGGGCGGCCATGGAGGGGCGCAGGAAGTTGAAGGTGGAATGGGATCCGGGTGAGCACGCGTCCTATGACAGCGAGGCCTACCGGCTGCAGTTGATGGAGACGGCGAAGAAGGCCGGCAAGGTGGTGGCGAAGCGCGGAGACGTGGACGCAGCCCTGGCCGGCGCGTCGAAGACGATGGAAGCGGTGTACACGACGCCGCTGCTGGCGCATGCGCCGATGGAGCCGCCGGCCGGCGTGGCGGAGTTCAAGAACGGCAAGGTGGTCTGCTGGGCCGCGACGCAGAACCCGCAGGCGGTGCAGGAGACCGTGGCGGCAGCCGTGGGGATCGATAAGAAAGACGTCATCTGCCACGTGACGCTGCTGGGCGGCGGTTTTGGCCGCAAGTCCAAACCGGATTATGTGGCCGAGGCGGCGATTCTCTCGAAAAAGACGGGCCGTCCCGTGAAAGTGGTTTGGAGCCGCGAGGACGATGTGCGCGCGGACTTCTACCATTCGACGGCGGCCATGTACTTGAAAGCCGGACTGGACGGGAATGGCAAACCGGCGGCCTGGCTGCAGCGGACGGTGTTCCCTTCGATTGGGACAACATTCGGAGACGCGAGCGGCTACGGCATGGAGTTGGAGTTGTGCATGGGTTGGACGGACCTTCCCTATGACATTCCAAACCTGCGGGCCGAGAACGGGCAGGCCAAGCACCATCAGCGGATCGGGTGGCTGCGCGCCGTGGCGAACGTCTATCACGCCTTCGCCATCCAATCGTTTGTCGATGAGCTGGCGCACGCGGCCGGCCAGGATCCGGTGGAATATTCGCTGGCGCTGCTGGGTAAGGGGCGCAAGCTGAACATCCAGCCGGAGGGCATGAAGTACTGGAATCACGATCAGACGCAAGAGAACTATCCGTTCGACACGGCGCGGCTGCGGAACGTGATAGAGACCGTGGCCGCGAAATCCGGCTGGG
>JACQZS010000302.1 GCA_016213725.1 Acidobacteriota bacterium
CTGAGCGCTTCTCGTTGCAGCCCTCGCAGCTCAAGCAGAAGACCAACGCGCATGAGATCTCCCACCCCAGGCAGGTGGCGATGTATCTCTGCAAGGAACTGACGCAGGCTTCGCTACCGGAGATTGGAAGGCACTTTGGGGGCAAGCATCACACCACAGTCCTGCACTCTGTGCGAAAAGTGGATGCCGAACGACAGGACGACCCTGATTTGAACAGGATGATCCACAGTCTAATGGACTCATTCTCTTGAACTTGTTTAGTTTTCCACAGCAGTAGCCCGGGACCACCCGGCAACAACCTGTGGAAACCTGTCGAGGCGCCCGGCATGCACTCAGGAAGAAGCCACTTTTCACACTTGACAGGTCCTAGAACGCACAGAGTTTTGTATAATTTAGAGAGATATTGACATTTCCACAGGCCCTATCAATCTCATTGAAGAGCTTGTTGTAGAAGACAGAAAGTAGCTAAGGTCGCAATCGCAAGAGGGAGTGGTTCGATGGAGTTCACCGTCAGCAAAGCCGATCTGGTTCGCGAGCTAAACCTCTCGCAGGGAGTCGTGGAGAAGAAGACTACGATCCCAATCCTTTCCAACGTGCTGTTGGAAGTGGCTGGAGACCGCCTCAGCCTCACGGCGACGGACCTCGAGTTGGGGATCCGTTGCGGCGCGCCGGCCGGAGTGAAGTCCGGCGGAGCTGGTACGATTCCAGCCAAGAAACTCCTAGACTACGTCCGCTTGCTCCCTGACGGGGAAGTCGGCTTCAAGTTCAGTGACAATCACTGGGCCACGATCACGTGCGGCAGGTCCAGGACCCGCATCGCCGGCATGTCCCGGGAGAGCTATCCCGAATTGCCTCAGATGCCGGCGCCGCTGGCGCAGTTGCCTATCGGGCTGCTGGCCTCCATGATCGCCAAGACGATCTTTGCGATCTCAGCGGAAGAATCCCGCTTCACTTTGAACGGAGCCCTGCTGGTGCTGGGCGAGAAGTCCGTGACCCTGGTGGCAACCGATGGACATCGGCTTGCCCTGGTGGAATGCGAGAACCCGCTGCCCGGGGGCGCGACTTACAAAGCGTTGTTGCCGCGGAAAGCCATGGGTGAGATTTTGAAGCTGGCTTCCGACGCGGAAGACAAGAGCGCAGCGCTGGACTTTGCCGGCGACGACAATCACCTCTTCTTCCAGCTCGGCTCACGGCTTCTCATCAGCCGCAAGCTCACGGGGAACTTCCCTGACTTTGAGCGCGTGCTGCCGAAGTCCCACACGCACAGCGTGGAAATGGACCGCGAAGAGTTCCGTGCGGCGATTGAACGCGTTTCTCAGTTTGCGGACGAACGTTCCCGCGCCATCAAAGTGCGCTTTGCCGACAATGAGGCGACCATCCACTCGTCGCTCTCAGAGAGCGGTGAATCCGAAGAAAGCCTGGCCGTTGAGTACGGCGGGCCGACAGTGGAGATCGGATTCAATGCACAGTATCTGCTAGAGTTTTTGCGGGCCGTACCGGAAGGCAAAGTGGCGTTCCATTTCAAGGACGCGCAGAGCGCCGGTGAACTGACACCCGCGGGCGAGGGTGTGGATTACAAGTACCGCTACGTAGTGATGCCGATGCGCATCTGACCGGTCACAAGAAGGACGAAAACGATTTGAGCAACCCTGGCGCTTACGATTCCTCGAGCATCAAGATTCTCGAAGGCCTGGAGGCAGTGCGTCTCCGGCCAGCCATGTATATCGGCTCCACCAGCGAAGCCGGATTGCACCATCTGGTCTATGAGGTGGTGGATAACTCCGTGGACGAGGCGATGGCCGGGCACTGTGACGAGATCAGCGTCACGATCCACATCGACGACTCGATCACCATCGTGGATAACGGCCGCGGCATTCCGGTGGACATTCACCCGACCGAGGGGATCTCCGCAGCTGAAGTTGTGTTGACGAAACTGCATGCGGGCGGCAAGTTCGACTCGAACTCCTACAAAGTGTCGGGCGGCCTGCATGGAGTGGGCGTGAGCTGTGTGAACGCGCTGGCCGAAACACTGCATGTGGAGATCTGGCGCGACAAGTCGACTTGGGAGCAGGAGTACGAACGCGGCATTCCGAAAGCGCCGCTGGCTCGCACGGGCAAGGCCGGAGCGAAGACCGGGACGAAGATCACCTTCAAGGCCGACCCCACGATCATGGAGGTGACGAAGTACAACTTCGACACTCTCTCCACGCGGCTGCGCGAAGTGGCGTTTTTGAACAAAGGCCTCAAGATCATTCTGGCCGATGAGCGCGTGGAACCCGTGCGCTCGCACGAGTTCTTCTATTCCGGCGGCATCAGCGAGTTCATCAAGCATCTGAACCGCGGCAAGAACGTGCTGCACGACAAGCCGATCGCGATTGAAGGCGAGCGCGAACTGCCCGCGGGCGGCGTGCTGACGATGGAAATCGCGATGCAGTGGAACGACAGCTACTCGGACCAGATCTTCAGCTTCGCGAACAACATCAACACGCGCGACGGCGGTTCGCACCTGACCGGTTTCCGCACGGCGCTGACGCGCACATTGAACGCCTGCGCCCGCAGCGGCGGGGTGTTCAAAGACGTAAAGGACGCGAACCTCTCCGGCGACGACGTGCTGGAAGGGCTCACCGCGGTGGTGAGCGTAAAATTGCCGCAGCCGCAGTTTGAAGGCCAGACCAAGGGCAAGCTCAACTCCGACATCGCGGGCTACGTGACGCAGATCGTCAACGAGAAGCTCACCGAATTTTTCGATAAGAACCCGAGCGTCATGAAGCGCATCATCGGCAAGGCCGTTGAAGCGGCGCGCGCGCGGGAGGCGGCGCGGAAAGCCCGCGAACTGACACGGCGCAAAGGCGCGCTGGACTCCGGCGGACTGCCGGGCAAACTGGCGGATTGCCAGGAGAAGGATCCGGCCCGGTGCGAGATCTTCCTGGTGGAGGGTGAATCGGCCGGCGGCACAGCCAAGACGGGCCGAGACCGCAAGTACCAGGCAATTCTCCCGCTGCGCGGCAAGATTCTGAACGTGGAGAAGGCCCGCTACGACAAGATGCTGGGCCACGAAGAAATCCGGACCATGATCACGGCCTTCGGCACGGGCATCGGCAAGGATGATTTCGACGTCAACAAGCTGCGCTACCACAAGATCATCCTGATGACGGACGCCGACGTGGATGGGAGCCACATCCGAACGCTGCTGCTCACCTTCTTTTTCCGGCACATGCAGGAGCTGATCACGCGCGGCCACGTGTACGTGGCACAACCGCCGCTCTACCGGATCAAGAAGGGCAAGAGCGAGAAGTACATCAAGAACGACCAGGAGTTCGTGCGCGAGATCCTGCGGCGGGCGACGGAAAACGTCTACGTTCAGACGGGTGAAAACGGCGAAGGCCCGCGGCTGGAAGGCGGCGAGCTGCGCGGCTTCCTGATGTCGTTGGACGAGTTCCAGCAGATCTTCACCCGGCTGGAGCGCCGGATGCGGGAGACGCGCGTAGTGGAAGTGCTGGCCAATCCGGAGTTCGCCCTCGACACGAAGGCGGACTTCGCGAACCAGCAGGAGCTGCAAAAGGTGGCGGAGGCGATGGCCAGTCCGAAGCTGAAGGTACGGCTGGAAGCCGACGAAGAGCATTCGACTTGGAACATCGTCTATCACGACGATTCGCACGGCGACCGTGTGATCGGCGTGGACATGGTTCAGCAGCCCGAGTTCAAGCGCCTGAGGGTTCTGGCGAAGAACACACAGAAGTTCAACCGCCCGCCATTCGTTGTAGTGAAGGAAGCCCGGCGGGAAACGATCTCGAACTGGCGCGAGCTGATCAGCTACCTGAAAAACGAGGGTACGCGCGATTGCTCCGTGCAGCGCTACAAAGGCCTGGGCGAGATGAACCCCGAACAGCTCTGGGAGACGACGATGGACGCCGATCGGCGCACCCTGCTGGAAGTGAAGCTGGAAGACCTGGTGGAGAGCGAAGAGATCTTCACCACGCTCATGGGCGAAGACGTGGAAGCGCGCAGGAAGTTCATTGAAGAGCACGCGCTGGACGTACGAAACCTGGACGTCTAGAGAGGTTCCGGAAAAAGCACGCGGGGCAGCGCCACAAGCGCTGCCCCGTAGTGTTTCTGGAGAGGTGCGGCTATTGGGCGGAGAGTTCGCGCTCGAAATACTCGATGGTGGGCTTGAGGCCCTCGCGTAGCGAGACCTTGGGCTCCCAGCCCAGCACGGCGCGGGCCTGGGTGATATCGGGCTGGCGCTGAACGGGATCGTCCTGCGGCAGCGGACGATGGACGATTTGCGAGCGGGAGCCGGTGAGCTCAATGACGATCTCGGCCAGTTCGCGAATGGTGAATTCGCCGGGGTTGCCGATGTTGAGGGGGCCGGTAATGCCGTCGCAGTTCATGAGGCGCAGCATGCCTTCAATCAGGTCGCTGACGAAGCAGAATGAGCGCGTCTGCGAACCATCGCCGTAGAGAGTGATGTCCTGATTGCGGAGGGCCTGGACGATGAAGTTGCTGACCACCCGGCCGTCGTTGACCGCCATGCGGGGCCCGTAGGTATTGAAGATGCGGATGATGCGGATATCCACCTTGTTCTGGCGGTGGTAATCCATCATGAGGGTTTCCGCCACGCGCTTGCCCTCGTCGTAACAGCTGCGGATGCCGATGGGGTTGACGTGGCCCCAATAGGATTCAGGCTGCGGATGGAGATTGGGATCTCCATACACTTCGCTGGTGGAAGCCTGGAGGATGCGGGCGCGCACGCGCTTGGCGAGGCCGAGCATGTTGATGGCGCCCATGACGCTCGTCTTAATGGTCTTCACCGGATTGTACTGGTAGTGGACGGGTGAAGCGGGGCAAGCGAGGTTGAAGATCTGGTCCACTTCAAGAAGGATGGGGTGGACTACGTCGTGCCGGACGAGTTCGAAGCGGGGATCCGACAGCAAATGGCTGACGTTGGACTTTGATCCCGTGAAGAAGTTGTCGAGGCAAATGACATCCGCGCCCGACTGCAAAAGACGGTCACAGAGGTGGCTACCCAGGAATCCGGCACCGCCAGTGACGAGGATCCGTTTACGGCTCATTGGTTCATTTTGGCACGCAGGCGGCAGTGGACGGGGGCTAATCGAGATATGTACGAGCCACTCTGTTGCCGATGCCGCAGAGCACGGAGTAGGAAATGACGCCGGCTTCGCGGGCCATATCCTCGGCGGAGTATGAGGCATCGCCCTCGGCGCCAATCAGCGTGACGGCGGCACCGGGATGAAGGCCCTGGCAATCCGTGATGTCGATGGAAGTGAGATCCATGGAGACGGCGCCGGTGATTGGAACGATGCGGCCGGCGGCGACCACGTGCCCTTTGTTCGAGAGCGTGTGGGGGATGCCGTCGGCGTAACCGGCCGCGACGACGGCCAGGCGGGAGGGCCGCTCTGCGCGCCAGCGGGCGCTGTAGCCGACGGGCGCGCCGGGGCTGATTTCCTTGATCTCCAGAATGCGGGCCCTCCAGGTGAGGGCTGGCGAAAGCCGGGCGGCGACGGGTGGCGCATCGCCCGTGGCAGGACTGACGTAGCCGTAGAGCGCAAGGCCGGGTCGAACCATGTTACCGAACACAGGCTTCATGCCGAAGACGATGGGCGCGCTGGAGGAGAGGTGATAGAACGGAGGCTCTATGCCGGCCTGCTGCAGCGAGAGCCGGATCGACTCGAAGCCGCGAATCTGGTCGGCCGTTTGTGAAGTGGTGAAATCCGTGGCGGAAGCGAGGTGCGACATCAGGCCCGCGAGCTGCAGGTTTGCCGCGCCGCCGATGGCGTCGATGATATCCCGGAGCTCGGCGCGGGTGCCGAGGCGGCCCATCCCGGTATCGACTTTCAGGTGGTAAGGAAGCCGGGTGGAACGAGCGCGGGCAAAGGCGTCGTAATCCCGGAGCACGGCCAGGGAGTGGATGACCGGAGTGAGATGAAATCCGGCGAGGGCTTCCATTTCGAAAGGCGCGAACCCGCCCATGACGAGAATCGGATGGGTGAGGCCGGCCTCCCGCAGCTGAACTCCTTCAGCGGCGCAGGAGACCGCGAAGCGCGCGGCGCCTTCCGCGGCAAGGCGCACGGCTACAGGAATCGCTCCATGCCGGTAGGCGTCTGCCTTGACCACGGGAGAGAGGGTAACGTCCGGTCCGACGACGGCCTGGAGCGCATGGAAGTTGGCGGCAATTCTGGAAAGGTCGATTTCGGCCCAAGTGCGATGCATATCAGGATCCGGAGAGTTTATGGAAGAGACGTTCGTAAGCATCGGTGACTGCGTCCCAGCTGTAGTGTTGGCGAACGCGTTGAAACGCAGCATTGCGGTAGCGGGCGCGCTGCTCTTCCGTCATGAGAAGCACCTCGCGCAGGCGGGCGGTGAGCTCATCTTCGTCGTGGAATGGGATGCCCGCTCCTCCGGCCACTTCATGATTTTCCAGCGTGTGGAGATAGAGCACCAGGGCGCCACGGCCCATGGCTTCGATCAAGGCCGGGTGAGTGCCGCCGACTTCGGTGGCGTGGATGTAAGCGAAGCTGTGGGACTGGAGTTCATGGTAGGCATCACCGTAGATGGCTCCAGGAAGAACGATGCGGGGATCGCTGGTATCGCGCACCTGGCGGATATATTCAGCCGCGTAAGGTGCATCACCGATCAGGGCTAGTTTCAGCTCGGTCTCAACGCGCTCAAATGCGCGGCGGACCATCAGAGGATTGTTTTCAGGCTCGAAGCGAGTGACGTAGAGAAAATAGCGGTCGCGCGCCAGGCCAAGTTGCGGCAGGACCGCGGAGGAGTCCAACTTGCCGAGGGGAGCGCCATAGGGAATGAAGGTGGAATCAGCGCCATAGCGGTCGCGATAGTAGCGGCGGATCTGGGCCGCGTCAGTAACGATCTCATTAGGGCAGAACGTGGAGAGGGATTCGGAGATCCAATACCAAGCGCGGGCCAGCGCATTCCACTTCTTACGTTTGCGCTCCAGGCCATCGACGTTGAGGGCAGTCGGAATGCCGGCAAGGCGCGCGATTGGTGTAAAGATGGCGTTGGCGCCGTTGCAGAAGAGAGCGGCGTCGAAATCCGGATGGCGGGCCAAATGCAGTGCGGAGAGGAAAGTGTGGGCAATGGTCTCCAGATACTTGTGGCGCAGAGGAGGCAGGTATTGCAGGCTGACGCCGCGGTAGGAAGGCTGAGAGTGAGGTTGCCGGCAATAGACGGTGACATGGTGGCCGCGGGCCACGAGGCGGGTGGAGAGTTCTTCGGCGAAGGTCTCGAAGCCTCCGTAGGAAGCAGGGATGCCGCGGGTGCCGAGGAGAGCGATGCGCATCAGAAGATCTTCAGGGTAACGGGGCCGGCGAGTCCGGAGAGAGGGAGGGGCGCCTTGCGGTCGCGCTGCCAGGCGGTGAGCGCGGCCGGGCGAGGCGGTAGAGCATCAGGGGACTGCGGCATCTCTTTCAATGCTTGCACGGCGGGCAGCAGGGTGGTGGCGACGAGCACTTCAAGTTGATTGCGGCCTTTTCGGAGTACGCTCTTGGGAATGGAGAAACGATAGGGCTGCATCCACCGCGAGCCGAGGCTCCGGCCATTGAGGACGACCTCGGCGGCGCAGCCGACGGCTCCGAGATCGAGTTCGGCATCCCGCCGCGGGCAGTCGAACATAGTGGTGTAGGTGAGAATGCCGGAGCGGCGCGCATCACCCAGCTCAGGGGTCCAGGGGCCGCTGAGCGAAATGGTCTGGCGGAGTTTGCGCGCGGCCGGTTTGGGTGGGCGCGCGGAACTCGCGCGAAAGACGACGAAGATGGAGTTCCAGGGATCGAGGTCGAGAGCAATCTCGACACCCGCCGGCGTGGAGCGCCACGGGGTGCGGCGGATTGAGCCGGTGAGCGGATCCCAGAGTTCGGGAGTCTTGTCACGCACTCGGAAAGTAACCGGCAGGCGTGCGGGCTCAGGCTGCAGATTGGGTACGAAGAACAGTTCGGCGCCGTCTTCGCAGAGCCGCTGTTGGAAGGTGAGGCCGTCGCTTTGCAGATCTCCCGCGATGGTGAACTGTGGTGGGATCCGCTCTTTCAGGGCGGCAAGCAAGCGGCGCTGACCGTCGCGGAGGGGCGGGGTCTTCCGGTAGGGCGCCTCCTGCGGAGAGAATGAGTTGGGCTGGAAGCCGTAGTCGATGATGTGTGCCGGGAGGCCTGCGGGCGCTGTGTCCAGGGCGAGCACGAGGCCGCCCTTCGCGATGAAATCGGAGAGGACCTTGCGAGTGGCCGAGGGCATCACGCGGATGCGCGGCAAAACGATGGCGCGGTAACGGTAGCCGTTGATCTCCAGGGCGCCGGCACTGACCTGGGCACGCGTTTGGAGCAGATGGTCGTTGACCGGATCGTAATCGTAACCGTTGGCCAGCAGGGTCTTGGGCACATCTCCGTACTTCATGACGCGCTGCTCGATGTTGAAAATGGAGCGCTCGCTCCAGACCTGAGCCTGTGGAGAGTAAAGCAGGATGTCGGCGACAAAGCGTCCCTGGCGGAGCAGAGCGCAGCAGCGGGCAACATAGGCCGCAAGGCCCTTGTAGTGCGGCCACCAGGGCATCCAAGGGTTGATTCTCTCTGCGAACGGCACATCGCAGGCGGGGTTGACGGAAGGCTCGGTGAGGTAGAGGAAGCCGTGGTTGTAGAAGCGGGTGACGCCGTCGCGCAGGAAGGCGTCGGTGGCGCGCTTCATCTCTTCGAGCGTGTAGGCGTAGCGGTAGGGGTGGAGGAAGGTGTACGCCTCGGCGGAGACCACCTCACGGCCGTAGAAGCGCGCACCGGCGACAGTGGCTTTGCGAGGATCGGCCACGGTTTCGAAGCGGGCCGTGGTCACCTCGGTTTCCGGGACGTGAGCGAGGCCGGCGCCCTGGATGATCTCTTCGTGAAACCGGTAGTGCGGCTGCATGCGCCCGCGGACGCCAATTTCGCGGCAAGCTTCCAGGAATGGCTGGAAGCAGAAGTCGAGGGCGATATCGTGCAGGAAGCAGTTGACGTCGGAGCGGATCTGCGGCGTGCGGGGGCCGATGTCGAACCACAGGGCGGGCAGGAGCGGGGCCAGGTCATAGCCGAGGCGGAGGCGGAACTCGGCGAGGGTGCCGGTGGACCAGAGAATGGTGTTCGCGAGCGGGACGGCCTCAAAGGAATCGGCGAAGAGGGAATCGATCGTGCGGCCGAGCATGGGTCCGAAAGCCTGCCGGTAGGTGCGGGTGACATGACGGACGCAACGCAGCACGGCGTCGCGGTTGAGGTGGTCCACCACCCAACTTCGAGGATCGGAGTCCTGGGCGGAGTTCTGTTGGCCGGTGTAGATGAGGCGGAAGGCAAACAGGCGCCAGCGGCCCTCGTCGACCTGCCACCGTCCGGCTTCTCCCACGAACTCCGAGGTCAGATCGACGAGGGAGGACGCGTCGATGGCTTCACCTTGCGGCCCGGCGAGCCTGGCGCCGACAACGGCGATGGGGCTGTGGTGATGGGCAGGATTGCCTTCGACCGGGGCGAGGTTCTCGAATAGGCCAGTGTGTGGAGTGCCGAAGTCACGGAAGACCGGCAGTGGGCCTTCGTATTGGAAGGGGCCGTGGAGATCCAGCCAGCAGGGCGCCAGGCACAAACTGCGTTCGTCCGGCGGCACCCAGGGGCCTCCGAAGTCCCAACCGGGCGAGGTGGTCAGCGCGACTTTCATGTCGAGGCGAGTAGCCTCGGTGACGGCGTGGCGAACCATGTCGAGCCACGCGGGAGAGAGAAACTCGAGATTGTCCGACCGATAGAAGCGCCAAACGTGCACAATCTCAACGCCGCCGATGCCATTGGAGCGCATCTGCTCGAGTTGCGCCGTGATGCCCTCGCGCGTGACCCGCGAGCCGGGCCACCACCAGCGGGTCCGCGGCATGTAGAGGTTGTCGTTTGGGGCGGACAACCAGAGGCGTGTCAGCGAATTGTCAACGGGTGGGGACGCTGCGGGGAGGGAAAGGGCCGCAAGGCCGAAGGACTTGAGGAGGTCTCTCCGGGCTGGCCGCATGAACAGGATTAGCTTTCGGCCGTGCGGGTGGCGGAACGGGCTGGGGCCAATTCGGGAGCCTGCTTCTTCTTCACTGGATGGCTCACCGGTTCGTAGTGGAACCAGGCGGCCATGTATTCATCGGAAACGCGCTTGCGAGCCATGATCTGGCGGCGTTTGGCCAGAGTATCGCGCCATTGAGTGAGCACTTTCCAAAAGGCCCGCAGGGAGTAGTGTTCGTAGAGGACGCAACAGGCCACCACGACCACGTCGCGGGCGGTGATGGACAGCCAGTACCGCTGATAGAGATGCCCCGTCATGTTCTTGATCCGCATGAGGAAGCGGTTCTTGACGGAGTGCATGTTGATGTCACGGGGCAGCGCGCGGCGGTTGCCGGGCAGAACGGCGCGGACGTGGTAGCCGCGAGCGTAGGGGGTATAGAGGCAGCGCCAGCCCATGATCTGAGCGCGCCAGGCGACATCGGCGTCTTCGCGATAGACGAAGAAGTCCGTATCGAAGAACTCGCCGTCGATCGAAACGTCTTCGATCATAGACCGGCGGTACAGGGCGGCGGCGGCAGTGGCGCCGAAGACATACTCACGCTTGAGGTAGTGGCCGTTGTCAACCTGGCGGCTGCCGCGATCGAGGTGGCGGAGGTTGGGCGTGAAGTAGATGCCGGTGGAATCGACACGCGGTTTCGCATCGATGTCGAAATCCGGACTCATCACCAGAAGTTTTCCGCAAACTGTGCCGATACGATTATCGAGGCGGCCTGCTTCCAGCAGGGCCTGGATGAAGTAGGGCATCAACAGAACATCAGGGTTGAGGGTGAGAATCCAATTTCCGCGAGAGAGGTCGATTGCTTGATTCTGAGCGGCGGCGAATCCGGCGTTCGTGGAGTTGAGGACGATCTTGCAGCGTTCCTCGTACCGTTCGAGGATGTCGCGGGTGCCGTCGGTGGAGTTGTTGTCCACCACGATGATCTCGATTTGCGGACCCTTTTGGGCCAGCACGGACTCGAGACATCGCTTGATGTAGCGGCCGCTGTTGTAGGTCACTATCGTGACCGAAACAAGATCGTTATAAGCCATGCAAAAAAAGGCCTAAGTTAGGAGTCTGACCGTTCCCTGGAACCGGCCATCTCATACTCGATGCGCGAAGTCTTCACTCTCTGACCTAACCGGAAGAGCGTTTTGACGCCCAACCAAAAGATAGGCAAGTGAGGATCGCACCAATCTACCATAAACTGAGGCAGGCTGGACGGACCGCTCCAGACACATCCCCAAAACGACTCGCGGCAACACCCCAAGAACCACCGCCCCACAAACGAGGAGCCTTCCGGCAAGCCCGAAGTGCAGGGAACCATAACGAACTAGGTTATTGTACCAGTATAAATGTCTGGCGGACCAAGTTAGGGAGCCAATGGAATGTGCCCCTTCGTGAAAGGCACAAAAATCAGGCAGATAGAGAATCCTCCAGCCGCCGCAGGAGAATCTTCGGAGGAGATCGACATCCTCGAACCACAGCGGATGAAAGCGCTCGTCAAAACCGCCCGCTGCGCGCCAGGCAGAGGCACGAATGAGGACGCAGGCGCCGGCGGGCTGGATGCCCTCAGCAGGTTCGTGGACGGAGAGGTCTAGGGCGCGGTAGTTGCGGTTGACGGGGTTGGAGGGGAAGAGACGGTTGAGTCCGAGGGTCTCGAAAGCGAGCGCGGCAGGTGTGGGGAAGCGGCGGAACTGGAACCCTGTTTGGGGTGATCCGTCATCGCCGAGGAGCATGCCGCCCGCGGCAGCCACTGAGGGGTCGGCGAAAGAGGCGGCAAGAATGTCCGGAGCGGAAGCCAAACGGACGTCGGGGTTGAGAAGCAGGATGGCTTCGGCAGAGGCAAGTGCGGTGAATCCCTGATTGGCGGCTGCGGCGAATCCCTCATTTCTGGCATTAGCAATGACCTGGACGTATGGGAGGGCCCGTACCTCTTCCAGGGTTGAATCGGAAGAGGCGTTGTCGACGACGACGATCCCGCCTGGAAAATCCTCAGTCCGAAGTGAGCGGAGACAGGCGCCGACGTGGCCCTGGGAGTTGTAGGTGATGACGACCGCTCCGAGTCTCATGACACAACCTTGAAATAGGCGCGCCAGTAGAAGTCCCGCGTCGTGGCCTGTTGCAGTTCAGCGATGCGCCGTTCGCACGGGCGGAGGATCGGGTCCAAAACCTCCCTGGACACGGGCGAAGAATGGCGGCGGACGGAAGGAAAGAGGAGAGAGGCGGCAAGCTTGCCTTTGAGCCAGGCGAAGCCGGTGGAATTCCGGAACGCGAGAGCGCCCCAGAGAGTCTGTCCAGCCAGGACGTGCCAGAGATAAGACAGCGGAAAATGCTTGGCGGCAAGCAGCAGCTGATTGCGTGAGATGAGTTCCACCATGCCGGGGCTCCAGGCACCCAGAGTGGCACTTCCAGCGTGCAGGGCGGTGGCGGAAGGAACGTAAATGCCCGCGGCGTGGGTAAGCGCGCACCTTAGGAAGAAATCGACATCTTCCAGGTAGGAGCCGAATTGTTCGTCGAGCGGGCCGGCGTGTTGGAAGAGGTCGCGGCGAATGAGCGTGGCCGTGAGCGGAGCGAAGGTGATGGGTTGGGGGACGAGGAACGGGGCGCCGGAGGGGGCGCCGTGACCGGCACGCCAGGCGCAGGCGGAGCGGGCGAGCAGGTCAAAGCAACCGTCGAGCACGTTGTGCCTGGCGGCCTGGAGGAGGCGGGGTGCGGCGAACCAGGCCTGCGCGTCCTCCGCGTGCTGGAGGAGCTGCTCCAGGCAGGCCGGGTGGAGCTCGACATCGTTGTTGAGGATGGCCACCCAGCGGGTGCCGGCGGCCGCCACTCCGCGATTCACCGCGGCGGCGAACCCCTGGTTGGTGAGAGAGGGGAGGAACTCCGCGTTGTAAGCGGCGGCCACATCCCGGCTGGAGTCGGTGGAGCCGTTATCGGCGATCAGGATGAGGTCTAGGGGGAGGGTTTGGGCGGCCAGGGAGGCGAGCAGGCGGCCGAGAAGTTCAGCTCGGTTCCAGTGCGGGACGATTGCTGTGATCTGCGACGGCATGCTGAAAGACAAGCGGGGCTGCGGCAGCATCAGCAGGGGAAAGGGAGCGTGGCGGGAACACTAACAGATTAACACCGGCTCATCCGCGCGCAAAGCGTTTCTTGAGAAGGAAAAAGAGATTCTGGAAGCCGTCCCGCCAGGGGTTGAGCTTGATTTCGCCGAGACGGGAAGTATAGAGAATGGAGATTTCCTCGAACCGGGCTGTCGGATGAAGGAGTGCTTCAATCTTGATCTCCTCGGAGAAGGCCATGCCGTCGGACTCGAGCTTCATGCCCTGCAGGATGTTGCGGCGAAAGACCCACATGCCGCTCTGCGAATCCCGGATCCAGCGAAAGAAGAGAGCGCTCATGGCGACGGAGAGGATCAGGTTGCCGAACTTGTGCTTGAAGCTCATGGCATGACGGTCGCGGACCGGGAAGCGCGAGGCGTTGAGGAAGTCGGCTTCCAGATGCAGGAAGGCTTCAAGCAGGTAACTGATGGCATCCGGCGGGTAGCTATGGTCGCCGTCCAGGGTGACGATGACATCGCCGGTGGCCAGGGAAAAGCCCTTCTTATAGCTGCGGCCGTAGCCGCGGACGTCCTCGCGAATGACGATGGCGCCGAGGGAGCCGGCCACTTCGGGGGTACGGTCAGTGGAGGCGTTATCGACGACGATCGTTTCGTCGACGAAGTCCGGCATGCGGCGGAGGACCTTCTCGATTCCCTGCTCCTCGTTCAGGCAGGGGATGACAACAGTGATCTTGAGATTCTTGTACACGCGCGGTTTCGACTTTCCAGGAGCCCAAAACGTCTATTGTAAGGGTGGTAGGGATAGAGTGAGGTACAGAGATGCTGACTTTGGCGATCTTGATGATGATGCAGGCCCCGGCGCAACCGGCTCCGCCGCCGGCTGCACCTCCCCAGGCGGCAGTTCCGGCGAGCAATTCCGCCAAGTCGCCCGTAGCGGCAGCCACGGCTCCGGCCAGTCCGGCTTCCGCCGCGACAAAGGCAGCCAGCCCGGCTCCGGCGCCGGTTCCTGCGCCCGCTCCAGCCAGCGAACTGTTGCAGGTGAAGAATGTCTATGTGCTGCAAATGGGCAGCGCGTTTGACCAGTACCTGGCGAATTGGATCCAGCGCAAGGGTCCGCTGCAGGTGGTGACGGATCCGGAGAGGGCGGACGCCATCCTGACCGACAGGTTGGGCAAGGGGTTCGACATGGCCTTGAAGCAGCTGTATCCGGAGCCTGAGCCGGTTGCGGCGCCGAAGCCCGAAGACGGCGGGCCGGAGAACCAGGCGACTGACGTGAAAGTGGCCAAGCAGGATCGCTTTTCTTCATTCGGACGAGGCAAGGGAACGATCTTCCTGGTGAACCGCTCGACACGCAACGTGGTGTGGTCCATTTATCTCCGGCCGAAGTCCGTGCAAGCGGACGATCTGAACGACGCAGCCAAGGAAGTGGCAGGCGAACTCGCCAGCGCCGTGAACAAACAGATGAAGGCGTATCACGAGGCCCAGCAGGCTGCACTGCAGCCCAGCAAGTAGCTATTGCGTCTTGCGGGCGAGAGTCTCGCGGTAGACCTGTTCCAGGCGGCGGGTCATGCGTTCCATGCCGCGCTCTTCCACGACAAAATCGCGTGCGCGCAATGCCATTTGGCGTGCCTCTTCGGGGTCTTGAAACACCTCGACGATGCGCGCGGCAAAGGTCTGCGCATCATCCGCCAGGCGGCAGAACTTGCCGTCTTCTGACGTCAGGCCTTCGGCGCCGATGTAGGTGGAGACCGAGGGAATGCCGCAGGCGAAGGCCTCCAGCAGCTTGACGCGCACGCCAGAGCCGCTAAGGATGGGACAGACGAAGACGTCGCACTCAAGCATGGGCTGAAGGACGTCATCCACGAAACCAACCAGTTCGACGGCGCCGTTGAAGCTCGGGATAATGTGGGCGGCGGGGGGGTCTGAGCCGATCACCTTCAGGAGAGCATTGGGCTCGCGCTCCAGCACACGAGGCATGACTTCGGCCAGAAACCAATCGAGAGCGGCGCGGTTCGGCAGGTGCCGGAAGCTGCCGAGGAAGAGCATGGTCTTCCCCGCCCGGCCGCCGGGTTGGAAGGGATAAGACGATGTTTCGATGCCGGCGCGGAGGTTGTGGTGGATTCGGCCCTTCAGCTCCGGCAGGAACGACAGGATTTCTCGCGTGTTCTCCTCCGTGCAGGTCTGCACTTCGTCGAACATCGGCAGGAGGCGCAGTTCGTAGTGGAGGGCCCGGAGGTACTCCATGGAGCCCTTGACCTTGCCGAAGGGGCCCAGGCTCTTCAGGATACGGGCGACGGACTGGAAATAGACGTCGTGCTCGAAGAGAGTCCAGACCAGCTGGCGGCAAGGGCCTGCATACTGGCCGAGTTGGGTGTAATCGAGCTGGACGACGTGGATCTTCTTGTTGAAGATCTGGCGGTGAATCATCCATTCGAGTTCGGGGTCGCGGAACTCACGAATGGCGAAGGGGGTGATGGCGCCGATGCCCTTGGGCTGGCCTTCCAGGCGGACCTGGAACTCGATGGAGCGCGTGCAATCCAGCAGCGTGGCGTGCGCCTGCATCTCCTTGGGGTCGTCGATCATGGCGATCACATGCACGTCGGAGAGCTGGCCGAGCGCGCGGATTGTGCCGTTCATGAAGACGGCGCCGCCGTGGGTGGTGGGGCAGATAGGGTAGGGCGAAACGAAGAGGACGCGGAGGCGTTCGGGGTGGGATTCGATGGTCTCGAAACGGTCTCGGAAGTAAGCGCCCATGGGGCGGCGGAAAGCCTCGGCATCGTCCACGACCGCCAGGGAACGGGCCAGCCAGCGGGAGCGCAGGGCCCCCGGGAGCTGAAGGAAAGCACGGAAAAGACCGTGGAAACTGGCGCGCTCCAGCGAGTTGCCGACAGCGGCGCTCAGGAGGGCGCCCGCCCAGGAATAGAAGAAGTGGGCGGCGAGGCGCGCCGGCGAATGGATGTTCTTCCAGGAGAACAGGAGGAAGTTCTTGCCAATCACGCCGTCGATGTAAGAGCGGGAGAAGGTCTTGCCGATGGTGCCGCGGTGCTCGTGCCAGACACGGCTGGCGGGCTGGTAGAGGACTTTCCAGCCGCGCTTCCAGGCGAGGAAACCGAGGTCGGTGTCCTCCAGGTAGAAGGGCTTGAGGATGTGGTCGAAACCGCCGAGGGAGAGGAACTTGCGGCGGTCGAAGGCGCAGGATCCGCCGCCGCCGTAGAAGCAGGGGAAGAGGGTGTCTACCTGGCCGTCGTCGTAGTGCCGCACGCGCAGGCCGCCGCGCGACCACCAGCCTTGCGTGAGTCCGGTCTCTTCGCGCTTGCGGGTGGCGTCGGAAAAGAAGATCTGGCAGGAGACGGCGAAGACCTTTTCGTCCGTAAAGCCGTCGAGCAGGGGTTGGAGGAAGTCCGGCGCCACTCGCATGTCGCTGTTCAGCAGGATGACGATGTCGTTGGAAGCGGCTTCGAAGCCGGCGTTCGAGCCGCCGCCGAAACCCAGGTTCCGCGGGAGGGCCAGGAGTCTTGCCTGCGGGAAATGCTGGCGGACAAACTCGGCACTACCGTCGGTGGAGCCGTTGTCGACGACGATGACCTCATTGGCCGGATGGCCGCTCATGGCGGTGAGGACGCTGGGGAGGTACTTCTCCAGCAGGTCGCGGCCGTTCCAGTTTGGGATGACTACGGAGGCGGAGGCCGTGTTGGGGCGGGAGTCCTGCGGGGGACGGCGCCGGCCGACAGCGAGCCAGAGCAGATCAGTCAGCCACAACGCGAGCCAGGAGCAAGGGACAAAAATGAGCGACAGAACCGCCAAGGGGAGCTGTGTGAGAAAGCGGAGCAATGCGGCAGCCATTTAGTACTTCTGGAGGTCCGGGCCGATGCCGAAGGTGCGCCCGAGCTTCACCCAGCGGGAGCCATGAATGGTGGATAGAGTCTGTTCGAGCTGTTTGACGCGCTCATCGAGCTGCTGTGCCCAGAGTGTGCGCTCTTCGACGAGCTTCTCGGATTGATGCAGGAGTTCGACGCAGCGGGCCAGTTCGTCGAGCTTGGTGCGCATCTGGGTTTCGAGTTCCTCGTGCGCCTCAATGAGGGCGGCGGCCTGCGCGGCGCGGGCGGCGAGTTCGGAGTCGAGTTCGGCGATCTTGGATTCGTATCCCTCCACGGCGCGTTCGGCCGCCTGGTGCTGTTCCTCGACTTCGGCCTGAAGTTCGACCACCCGGTTCTGTGAGGTCTTCAGGTCCTGTTCCAAAGAAAGGGCCCATTTCGTGTGCTCGGCCATCTCCTGCTGGATTTGCTGGTGAATGGTGTGCAGCTGGGCGTGCTTTTCCTTCAGCTCTTCGAGCCATGCATTCTTCTGCTCGAGTTCTGATTCGAGCTTGAGAACGTGGTGCTCGCGTTCGCGGAGGACATTGGCGGCCGTGGGGACATAGAGATAGAAAGGAGAGCCGGTGAGGGGGCTCAAGGCGCAGACCGCGAGGAAGAAGTGGCTGAGGTTGGGGTCGGGCGGGTTGTGGCCCTGGGCGAGTTCGGCGACGAGCGTCGGGTGGCCCGAAGCCGGGTGAAACGAGATGGCCCCGACATGGTTCTGCACGAAGAGCGAGACGTGGGGGAAGAACTTCTGGAGCTCCGCAAGAAATTCCGGATAGTCGAACTCGTGGACATGGTAAGGGTTGGGGCCGTGGAGGCGGCGGGACTCGGCGTAGTAGTCGCGGTTGGGGGTGGAGACGATGAACTGGCCGCCGGGGGCGAGGAGGCGGCGGGCTTCGCCGAGAAGCTCGGTCCAGTCGTTGAGATGCTCGATCACCTCGAAGGCGACGATCAGATCGATGGAGCCATCTTTGAGCGGGATGGACTGGGCGGGAGCGGCGAGGAAGCGCAGATTGGGGAGAGAGTAGGTTGCCGCTGCGGCCGCCACGGCGTCCGGCGAGATGTCGATGCCGGTCACCTGATCGGCCACGCGGGCGAGTTCGGCCGAGCCATAACCTGCGCCGGAGGCGATGTCGAGAACCCGCTTGCCACGCGCCAGGCGGGCTGCGAAGGCGTAGCGGGCGAGGTGTTCGTTCAGCAGGTCCTGGTCTACCTGGCCGGGGACCAGGCGTTCGCCGGTGAATTCGAGGGAATGGTCAGCCAAGCTGGGCCTCCTCGATGGGTGATGGCTGCTGCAAGCGGTTGTTGACCTTGACCTTACAGGGCAGGTGGAGGTAGCCGTAGACTTGGCCTTCACCGTGGCCCATCTGCAGTGTGATGGCGTTGTCAATCCAGTCGCACATGCGGTAGGAGACGAGCGAGCCGTCGGCAATGGCCGGGGAGAAGGAGAACTCCGCCGGGTAGAGGTTAGGGATCTGAAGGTGAAAATCGATGGTGTTGACGTCGCCGGGCTCCATGGGGGCGAGTTCGATGCCTTCGCGGGTGGTGTTGGTGCCGGCGAAGTCGACGCCGAGATGGTTGCGCAGCATGAAGCCGACGTTGGGGAACTCGACGTGTTCGGAGGCGCGAACGCTGATGCGGACGATGGCTTCGGATTGGGGGCGGAGGAGGCCGAGTTTGCGGCCGGAGGAGTCGAGGATGGCGATGCCGAGGATTTCGGCGCGGGCGTCCCCGTAGCGATGGTCGATGTTGGGGATTTCCGTGACGACTTCCGGAGCTTCCACGCGGGCGCCGGAGGCGCGGGGTTCACGCTTCTTCAGGTCGAGATAGGCCGAGTCCTTTTGGACCATGGCGGCCAGGTACTTGGAGACGACCAGGTCCGTGCCGCCGAATTCACGGATGCGGCCCTGGTCCAGCCACATAGTGCGGTCCCCTATGGCTTTGACGTCGCCGGCGGAATGGGACACGAAGAGGATGGTGATGCCGCGGGCGCGGAGTTCGTGGACTTTGCGGAGGCAGCGCTGGCGGAAGTAGATGTCGCCGACCGCCAGGGCCTCGTCGACGATGAGGATCTCCGGATCGACGTGGATGGCGACGGCGAAGGCGAGGCGGACCACCATGCCGCTGGAGTAGGTCTTGACGGGGTGGTTGATGAAGTCGCCGATCTCGGCGAAAGCTTCGATTTGGGGGTAGATTCGATCGATTTGAGCCGAGTTGAAGCCCAAAATAGCGGCGTTCAGGTAGACGTTGTCGCGGCCGGAGAACTCCGGGTTGAAGCCGGAGCCGAGTTCCAGAAGGGCGGAGACGCGGCCGGAGACCTGAACCTGGCCGGTGGTGGGGGCGAGGATGCCGGCGACGATCTGGAGGAGGGTACTTTTGCCGGAGCCGTTTTCCCCGACGATGCAGAAGGTCTCTCCACGATTGATTTCAAAAGAGATATCGCGCAGGGCCCAATAGTCCTGGTGGAAACTGCGGCGATTGAAGGTGAGGAGTTCCTTGAGACGGTCGCTGGGCGAGTCGTAGATAGGATAGCTCTTGGAGACGTCCTGGAAACGGATGAGGCTCACGGAGTCAGTTGGAGCGGACTAACCCGCTCATCAATAACGACTCTACCGCAAAAACGGGCGGGAGCACCGCAGAATCCGGTAAGAGAAGAAGTGGCGGGTGTAATAGACGCAGAAAGGGCGGTCCGGGAAGACGGACCGCCCTGTCGAAGATAAACAGCCAGGTAATTGGACTATGCAGCCTTGGGAGCGCCTTCGATCGCCTTGAGGCGGGCGTGGAGGCGGCTCTTGTAGCGGGAGGCGGTGTTGTCCTTGATAATGCCCCACTTGGAGGCGCGGTCGA
>JACQZS010000303.1 GCA_016213725.1 Acidobacteriota bacterium
ATATTCTGGCCGATGTCGTAGACGTAGACGCCCGGCCGAGGCTGCTTCATCGATTTTGCGGTGAGGACCTTGAAGACGCCTGCGTTTTCGCCGATCTGGCCGACAAGCCTGAGCCTGTCGAAACTGAATGGCGGCATGGGTGGTCCGAAGCGGCTAGGCTCAGAACCGGAGAAGGTAGTGCCCTGGAGCGGGACGACGGAGGCCGGTTTCCACTTGCTGTCGTTGTAAGCGGCGGAGGTCCAGCCGGCGACGGCGGCTTCGCGGGTGGCGTCGTAGACTTCGCCGTTGTCGAGGCTGCCGTAGACGAGGGGGCCATGGTTGGAGAACTTCCAGGCGGGATCCCCAGTGACGAGCGTGTCGGCGGTGCCGTCCTTGTAAGTGATGACGAGTTTGGCGAGCAGGGACTGGCGGTCACCGAAGTGGTTCCAGATGGTGCCGAAGCTGAGCAGGCCGCTCCACCAGCCTTCGCCGAGCATGGCGCAGAGGGCATTGGGGCCGGCAGCGACCATGGGCGTGACGTCGTAGGTCTGGTAGAGATGGGTGATGTTGTATTGAGTGAGTCCAGGGTTGTAGTAGTCGTCGCCAATGCGTTTGCCGTTGAGGTAGACCTCATAGATTCCGCGTGCGGTGACATAGAGGCGGGCCTGCGCGATGGGCTTGGCCGCGGCCTTGAAAGCGGCGCGCAAGAGGGGGTTGCCATTCCGGCTGGGATCCCGGACGACGAAGAGGCCCGCGGCTCCGCCTGAAAGGGAGAAGCGGCCGTCGCGAATGGGCAGGCCGGCCTTGGCATAGATTCCCTGATAGGGAGCGGCGGCGAGATTTTCCTGGAACAGGACGTTGTTGGGCGCGCGGTTGTTGCGTACCTGGACGTTGCGGAAGGTGGCGTTTTGGCCGGGATCGAGAGAGAAGCCGATGTCGCAGAGCAGCCCGTAGGCGATGTAGTTGCCTCCGGAGCCGGCGGGGTTGAGATTGACGCCGCTGGGAGCGGTGCGGCCGAAGGCTCCGCCGCCACCGCCCGGTCCGGGTGCCGGGGCGGGGACGCCGACGGCGGCGAGTGAAGACTTTCCGTCGATGGTGACAGTAATCAGTCCGAAGGCGCTACGGAGATAGACGGTATGCTCAGCGTTCCTGTTGGCGGCATTCAGGATGTCGGCGCCGATCTCAAAAGTGCGGAAGGGTGTGGTGGCGGAATCCGACTTCTGGTAGCCGACGCGGTAGACGTTGAGCTTTGCCTTACCGGCGGGGGCGGCGGCGAGGGGAGCGACGTCGAGTTCGAGCTTGATATAGCTCTGATCCTTGGCGTTCTGGAGCTGGTAGATATTCTTGTTGCGATCCATCAGGCGGGGATCGTTGGCGGCGTAGACGAACGAGGCGCGAGAGCTGCCGGGGGCGATGGCGATGGCATAGGAGACGTCGAAGATGGAGAGGTAGGGGGCGTAGAGCACGAGGTCCTCGCCGCCACCGCCGATCCACTTGGCGCCGTCCCAGGCGGGCGCATCGGGGGACGGGTCCATGAGGCCGGTTTCGAACCAGGAGGAGGCCGTGAGTTTCGCGCCCTTGAGGTCCCAGACGGTGACGGACCAGGTGTAGCGAGTGGCCGACGCAAGAGGCTTGCCCGCGTAGGGGATGGCGGCAGCGAGGGAGGATTCGATGCGGCCGGAGTCCCAGGCGGTGTCGCCGCGGGGATCCCTGACGGTGAGTTGGTAGGCGGATTGAGCCAGGCCGCGCTCACCGGCAGTGGCAGCCATCTGCCAGGCGAAGCGCGGGGTAGCGACATCGATACCCAGAGGCGTCCTGCGATATTCAACGGTGAGGTTCTGGAGCACTCCGGCGGCGTGTAGAAGCTGAGCGGCGGAGAGCAGGAGAGCAGAGGCTACGAGCAGTGGCGCATACAGTTTCATGGGTGACTCCGGAGCAGCGCAATAGCAATAGACGGTCCAATTCGTATCATGCCGGGGAGGGGGTTGCAAAACAGCGGGGGCGGGTTCCGCATGGTGGAAGGCGAAGCCCAACCGGGAATGGCGTATCGGGCGGCCGCTAGCGGGGCGGGAGCGGAACGTTGCGGCAATCCTCCAGCGCCAGCGGATGGGGGCTAGTGGTGGAGAGCTTGAAGTTGTGGATGGTCCAATCGGCGGCGTGACGAATGGAGCCGGCCATTTCGGACGAGACGGAGATATCTGTCCAGCGAAGATTCCGGATGGGCTTTTCGGGATGGGCCGCGACCGCAAAGGCGCGTTGCGCACCGGTGGCAGTGACGCGGGCGATGTCGATGTCGCGGAACTCGGGGATGCCACGCTCAGGCGGCTCGATGGCTCGGGTCATGGCGATCCAATGGGCTGGTATGGGTTTGCCATTGAAGGAGGCAGGGAGCTTGGGGTAACTGAAGGCGGGGAACCAGTCGAGATTGAACTCGAAGGGGACGGGAACCGCTTCCATGGTGATGTCGTGGAACCGGATGTTTTCGACCAGCCCGCCGCGGACGCGGGCGGACTTGAAGCGGATGCCGGCCTTAGTGCCGATGGCACGAATGCCGTAGACCTCGACGTTTCGGACACCGCCGGACATATCGCTGCCGATGGTGACCATGCCGTGTCCGGCGCGGGTGATGCAGTTGCGGATGACGACATCGGTGGTGGGGCGATTGACGCGGAGGCCATCGGCGTCGCGGCCGGACTTGAGGCAGATGTTGTCGTCGTTGCATTCGATGTCGCAGTCCTCAATGAGGATGTGCGAAGAAGAGTCGATGTCGATGCCATCGGTGCTCGGCCCCTGGCCGCCTTCGTTGGCGCGGATGACCAGGCCGGCGATGGTGACGTGCTGGGAGTAGGTGGCGGTGAGCGTCCAAAAGCCGGAGCGGCGGATGGTGAGATCGCGGACCTCGATATTGCGCGAGTTCTGGATGAGAATCGGGCGGATGCGCTGGCAATCGTAGTCGACCGCCCAGCGGACGCCGCGGGCGACATAGTCCCTGAGCATGCCGCTCTTCTGGTCAGCGCCCCAGAACTTATGCCACCAGAAAGGGCCGTGGCCATCGATGGTTCCCTTGCCGGTGATGCGGACGCGGGACTGATCGATCACATTGAGCAAGGCGACAGGCCACGACATTTCGATGCCGCCGATGCGCGAGGGACGAATGGGGTACTGTGAGTCGTCTTCGACGGCGTGAAGGACGACACCGGCAGCGAGCCGGAACTCGACGCCGGACTTGAGGAACAGTGCGCCGGAGACGTAGTTGCCTGGAGGGAAGACAACGGCGCCGCCGCTGGTGGCCGCTGCGTCGATGGCTTTCTGGATGGCAGCGGTCGCCAGGGAGCGGCCATCGCCTTTGGCGCCATAACGGTCGACACTAAACTCCCTGGGTGCGCCTTGGAGAGAGACGCAGGAGCAGGCGATGAGGCAAAGCAGCGGGCGAACTGGCACGAGTTCATCGTACTCAAGGGAAGGCCGCCCGGGGGGCCGGAGATGCATGCGGCGAGGTGGAAGGAGGGAATCGAAGCGTAAGATCGGATCGACTGAACAGCCTGCCGGCCGGTGCAGTGAAAAGGGCGGGGCGAGACGGCTACTCGCGGCGAGAGCCCCGGCGGAACTGGAGGGTCTCGACCGGTGAAGAGGCTCCGAATGAGAGAGGCCGAGCGGGGACTCATGGACCCGTAGAGGCGCCAGGGAAGCAGAACGTGCAGGGGCGTCAAGGGGCCCGGGCGGACTTAGCGGCCTTCGCGGAGGATGCGTTGCCAGATGCGGTCGATGGCCTGCTGGAGTTCGGGGGAAACGGTAGGGCGGATGTGGTCCAGGTAGGGCTTGGCGGTGCGGCCCATGACGAGGATATCCTGTTCAGCCATCCTGCGAACGATGGGATCGGAGTCAAGCAGCTTGGTGGCCTGGCAGATGGGGCGAATCCCGGCGCGAAGCGCGCTCTTTTCGAGGACGCCAAGGAAGCTACCGGCGGCGCCGAAGTTCATCAGGACATCGATGGCGCCGTCGCCTCCGGCGGTGACAGTCGCGGTGGCACGCACGAGGACGACATCCACGCGGGGCGTGTAAGCAATCACAGGGGCGGAGAAGGTGTAGAAGGAATCCTGCTTGAGTTCTTCCGAGAAGCGCAGCCAGGAACTGGCGGCATCGGTAGCCGAATCCTGATCCGGCGCTGGATTGAGATTGACAGTGAAGAAGAACTTGAGGCCATCGATGGTGGAGACGACATCAACCTGCTCGTCCTTGACGAAGAACAAGTTGGCGCACTGAAGGCCGGCCGACTCGGGACAGGGGGCGGCGATCGGGTACTGGCGAAAGGAGACGCCAAAGAAGCTGTAGCCGGGGAAGGCGCGGCTGATGAATTCACCGGTCACGGGGCGAATGGCAAAGCCGGTGACGGCGTGGTCCTTGAGATAGGTTTCAACGAGTTCCTGATCTCCGGCCAGAAGGGCGGGGGCAGAGTAGCATGCGAGCAGGAGGCAGACCACAATACCCCGGAATGACAAGTGGTGATTCATGACGTTCTCCTTCATGGTTACGGATCCAGTACCGGAGCAGTAGCGAAGTGTAGTGCAACGAGAGGAGCAAGTGCTTCCAAGCCCAGGTTCCACACGACAGCGCCGTTCTGATTTCATGATACGCGCCGGCATGCCCGGGCAGGGGCGTTGAATCAGGCTGACAGGTTGGCGCCGCGCCGACGGAGACGCGGAAGATCGGGCACACGGCGTGGCATATGGCGCCGTGGGGCCAGGGTCCAGCGGCGCAGGACCAGCAGCACCAGGAGGGCTGAACCGAAGAGGATTCCGGGATTGGGCTCAGGAATCATCCGGTAACCGGCATCGCGGAGGAGTTGGAGGTCGGACTCCTGCAAAGTCCACCGGCGCTCACCGGCTGCAAAGGCGTAGTACATCACCTCGTTCTGGTGAGCGGCATGCTGATTGACGCAGAGCATATGGATGGTTTCATGCAGGAGGATGCTGGGAAAGTCGTATTCACCGGCACCGGGCTGGGTGAGGGGATTGTAGTGCCAAGGGTAGGCGGTGTTGAAGTAGATTTCGCCGAGGGGGTACCGATTGCGGTCCCACGGGGCGTCGCCGCCGATCTGATTCTTGGCGGCAACGGCGAGGGCCCCGGCGAAGTTGAGATCCCAGCCGCCGTGTTCGCCCCAGTCTTTGAAGAACGCAGGGCCCTCCCAGCGGATGGAGAAGTCGTCGGGGGAGGCTTCCTCGGAGAAGGCGGGCTGATCGAGGAACCATGTCCCGAGATAGGAGATGGAGTCGCGGGCGGCTTGTTTCTGCTCCGCGGTCCAGGAGTAGCCGCTGTCGGAGGTCCGGAACTGGAATAGCACGGGCAAGGGCAGCGGGGGGCTGACGATGTAAGGCATTTCGGGATCGACACGGATGGGCGTGCCGAGCCCTGGGATGGAGAAAAGGCAAAAGGAAACAAAGAAGAGGAACACGTTGCGCATGGCAACTCCTCCTGTGCTTACTGGTGTCGTACACCCGGAAGGGAGGCGGCGCAAGGGGAACGGACGGTGGAGAGGCGGGCAGAAAGAGAGAAGCGCCGGACCCGAAGGGGGGCCGGCGCCGCGAATGGAATCCGCTGCCGAATCGGGAGCGGAAACAGGGATCAGTTGCAGCTACTGAGCTTGAACGAGGCGATGTGGGTGGCCCAGTTGAAAGTGCCGTTAGCTGGGATGTACTCGGTGGTGAAGACCATCTGACAGCCATCGACGGGATCGACGCTGATGGTGCTGTAGTCGCCCCAGCGCGAGAGGGTGGCGGTTTGGGAACCTGTACCGGCGAGGACCTGGGTCTCACCGCCGAGGATCCCCAAGGTATCGGCGGCACTGCGATAGGAGTAACGGATGGAAGGCTTGATGGTCGTCGAGTTGGAGACGTTGTAGCCAATGGCGATACCACCGGTCTTGTCCATGGCGGCGCTGCCCATCCAGCGGTAGTCGGCAGTGGGGCTGTAGGTACCCTGCTGGTAGACGACGGGGGTGGCGCTGGAGACGCTTTGGCCGGTGGCATTGCGGAACTCGTACCAACGGATGCCGGAGACGCCGCTGGTGGCGACGGCATGGTTGACGAGGAGGGACTCGTGGCCATCGGCGAACTTCCGGTAGCTGAGGCGGTAATTGAGGCGATCGGCAAGCGAGTCGAGAGTCTGGGTGGTGCCAGGCTGCCGAATGCAACTGCCGCCGCTGCAGGCGCGGCTGAAAGTGGCGACGCCCGGAACGGTGACGGGTCCGGTAAGGGTGCCGGTACCGCCGGTCCAATTCACGGCGAACTTCCAGTAATAAACAGAGCTGGAGGAGATGCTCAGCAGGGGGATGGCGGCGGAGGCGGCCGGGAAAGTGGAGCCTTCCACGTCGGCGGGCAGCAGGCTGCCGTAGCTGCTGCTGGTTTGGGCGCAAATCTGGCGGGCGACGGCACCGGTCAACATCTGGTCGCGTTCATAGGCGCAGACCTTGTTTCCAGAGAAAGTGCGGCCGCGCCTGAACATGTTGTAGGTGATGTAGTAGCCGTTGCTCCAGACGCCCATCTTGGGGAAGTCGTTGAAATCGGTGCCGAAAGAGTAGGAGTAGCGGTAGTAGGCACCGGTGGGGTCGCCGGTCTGGGAGACGGCGATGCATTGGGTGTAAGGGGTGGCGGAAACGGCGAACTGCGTCAGGATCCAGCGGTTGTTGGCCTGGTCGTACTGAACGATGGGGTCTCCGTCGTTGTAGCTCTCGCAGGGGCCGCCGAAGCCTTGCCAGATGGTGTTTCCATTCTTGGGGAAACCGGGGACGAGGTTGAAGCTGGTGATCAAGTTGCTGGAGTCGCGCGAGAGGGTGTAGACGGCGTAGCGCAGATTGACCCACTGGACATAGTGGTTCGGGCCGAGATCGCCCGTGGTGTCAGGCGGCGCGACGCGATAGGCGGGATCGACGGGGGTACCGGAAGTGGCCGCCGCGATGTTCACCGCGGAAGTCTTGACTGGGCCGGCGTTCGCGGCGAGGGGATCAATGACGTTGGGATTGGTGTGGCCGACAGGTTCGGGCCGGCCAGGCTCGAAGTCGCGTCCACCGCGGGCCGGAGTTGTGGGGCGCCGGTCGGGGATGTCGCGGAGAGCAGCCGGAGTGGAATCGTAGCGATCTGGAAGGCTGACCTCAACCACGGACGAGGCTGGGGTGGAGTCGCTCTTGCCTTGGGCAAAGAGTGTTGGGGACGCCAGCGCCAAGGAAGCCAAGGCCAAGCGGCAGAACAGCGGGTTAGCGCACATAGTGGTCAAGTATGCCCGACACAAGTTTACAAGTCAATCACCCGCGTGGAGCAAAAAGGACCTTAGATGCTAGTACTTTGTCAGGCTTGCCGCGGAGCGGAGGCGTCCGGCTGGTAGGGGAACCGGTGGATGTTGCGCACGCAGCTGGAGAGAGCCTCCAGGAGGGTCCGGCCCCAGCCGGTGGGGTGATAGGCAGCGGTGGCCTGATTGGTCTGTTTGTCCGCAACGGCAAAGAAGGGCATGGTGGGATCTGGAGGATTGAGGTACTCGTAGACGCGGATGGTGAATTCGATCTCGCAGCCATCTTGGAGCTTCATCATGGAGAAATGGTGGAGCTGTGCAAGTCGTTCAGAGGGATTGGTTTGTGCGAATTTCCATTCAGCCACGCAGCGAACCTCCAGGCGGACCAGCGCGGGGGCGCCGGGTTCCGGTGAATTTTGAGACTAGGGATGATTGTAGCGCTATTGAAGCGGCAGGAAGGCGAAGGCCGGCAGGGGATGCACCGGGGAGACATAAATATGTGGGCGAGGGCTGTGGAATATAATAGCGCTCGGGCGTTTAAGTAGATGAACGCAGATGCGTTGAAAGGTCTGTCGGACGACTTACTGGTGGAAGCACTCCAGAAGACCGGAGATCTCATCTACTTCGGAGAACTTTTCAGGCGGCACCGGAGAACCGTATATCAGTGCTGTGTTGGGATGCTGCGTGACGTGGAGCTGGCAGCAGACACTACGCATGACACCTTTTTGAAGGCACTGGAAGGGATTTCCGGCTACTCGGGCGGCCAATTCCGGGCCTGGCTGCTGACAATCACCCGACACCAGTGCATCAATCAGATCAGGAAGCGGAGCCGGGTGCCGCGCAGCCTGGAAGAGATAGATGGAGAGCGGGAACTGGTGGCCAAGCCGGACGCGATTGTGGAACGGCTGGCTGTGGAACGGATGTTGATGGGCCTGAACGGGCCGCAGCAATTGTGCCTGAAGATGTTCTATTTCAACGGGATGACCTATGAAGAGATTGGCCGCCTGATGGGCAAGACAGCGGGCGCGGTCAAGTCGTACATACAGAATGGCAAGAGGCGCCTGAAGGAGCTTCAGGCAGAACGAGAGAATGACGTATGAATCCCGAAGGCAAGTGTCCTGAAGTGGAGGCGTTGGAGCGATTCTGGCTGGGGCAAAGCACGGCGGAGGAGGCCGAAGAACTGAGAGCCCATCTGGAACAGTGCGGAGTCTGCAGCCTGGCGCTGGAGCGACTGCTGGAATGGGAACCTGCGGTGAAGCAGGCTTCGATGGCGGAGCCGGACTGGAAGGCGATGGAGCAGCGGCTGGGATTGGCGGCGGCTCCGGAGCAGGGCAAGATGAACTGGTGGAGGTGGCTGGCACAACAGCCGGCGTGGGGGTATGCACTGGCGGTGATATTGGCGTACCCGGCGTGGCTAGGAGTGGGCGGCGGATTCAGCCGGCCCGGAGGCTCGGAGAGCGGGGCGAAATGGGTGAAAGCTGTGGATTTGAATCCGACGCGGGCACCGGGTGCGTTGCCGAAGGTGGATTCCGAGGTGGTGGCGCTGGAGTTTCTAGTGGCGGAACAGCCGGACGATTCGAGGCGGGTTGAGATCCGGAATGCGGAGGGACAGGTGGCGGTGAGACTAGGACGATTGCAGCAATGCAGCGAAACAGGCAACTGCGTCCTGGTTGTGAATGCCGGACAGTTGAAGGCCGGGCGGTATGCGCTGGTGGTCCAGGCGAAGGAGGAACAGGGCTCGGAGGAGGTCTTCGAGTTCGAGCGGCGGTAGAGAGGCGGGCCACAGGGCGGCATACAGGTACAGATATACTTGCGTGGAATATGGCGCGGGCTTGGAAGACGGCGGCGCTCGGTGGTCTGCTTGCGGCGGCGATAGCGCTGGTGTGGCTGAGTGAGAGCCCCGGGGCGTGGCGGACGCCGATCAGACGCGGAGAAAGGCGGACGCTTGCCCTGCAGGCGGAGGCGGGCACGACAGTCAGGGTGTCTGTAGAGCAGTGGGAGATCAATCTCACATTGGCGGTGGTGGATCCGGACGGACGTGAAGTGCAGGGCGGTGACCGCGGCGCATTTGGGCGCGAGGTATTGGTTTTTGAAGCACCGAGCGCGGGCGAATACCAGTTAGCAGTGCAGGCGCAGAAGCTGGGCAGCGAGCGGGGCGCATTTCGCGTCCTCGCGGTGGAATCGCGGCGGACCTCGCCGGCCGACCGCGCGGCACTGCAGGGGCAGGAGAAATTCGTCCGGGCCACGGAGCTCGATAAAGCCGGGGGCACAGAGAGGCTGGAAAAAGCGCGTGTGCTCTATGGGGACGCAGCGGCGCTGTATCACAGCGGCGAGTTGGTGTGGCTAGAGGCACAATCGAAGAGCGCGGAGGGCCGCCTACTGGAGCTCAGCGGGCGCCGAGACAAGGCATTGGAGCGCTATCTGGAGGCGCTCGCGCTGTGGAATTGGATTGGGGACGAGTTTGGACGGATGGACGTCCTTCTGAAGATCGGGCGACTGAGCGGACACCTGCAACGGAAGTTCCCGTTTGTGCCAAGCGACGAAGGTTTTCTGGAAATGTGGAGGAAGGTGGGGGACCGGCGAGGGATTGCGCATATGATGTCGGCGGTGTCGGCGCACTACCGGCGCGAGGTGAAAGACCAGAGGACAGCCAGACGCTGGGCAGAGCAGAGTATTCAAATGGCGCAGAGCCTGGGGGATGCGAGCCTGGAATCCCGCTGCACGGAGAGCCTGGCTGGTGTCTACGTGGCTTCAGCGGACTATGCAAAGGCGCTGCAAAGCCTGCAACGAATCCTCATGTTGAACAGATCGCTGGGAGACGAAAGAGGCCAGTCCGCAGCCTTGGGTGAGATCGGCAGGATTCTGACGATGACAGGGCAGGGGGCGAAGGCGATTCCCTACCTGCAGAGACAGGTGGACCTGCAAATGAAGCAAGGGGATCCTACGGCGGCGGCAGAAGGGATGTGGCAGTTGACCCTGGCCTACGTCAACCTGGGAGACCGCAAGTCCGCCGATGCCGTGCAGCGGCAGGAGATGGAAAGCTACGTCCGGCGGGCGATGCAGTATGAATCGTTCAGAGACCGTGCGGCGAACCTGGGCCTTGCCTATCCGTTTGTCGTGCCGACGCAACGTCTGGTGAGCGCAGGGCGAGTGGAGGAAGCCCTGGCGCACCTGGA
>JACQZS010000304.1 GCA_016213725.1 Acidobacteriota bacterium
CTTCCGCAAGCTGCTTGAGATGAAGGACCTCGACGCCGTCATGATAGCCACGCCGGACCACTGGCATGCGCTGCCGACGGTGCAGGCCTGCCAGGCCGGCAAGGACGTCTTCGTCGAAAAGCCTCTGTCGTATTCCATCGGCGAAGGCCGCGCCATGGTGCGCGCCGCGCAGCGCTACAAGCGCGTGACGCAGATGGGCAACCACATCCACAACGATCTGCCCAACTACCGGCGCGTGGTGGAACTCGTGCGCAGCGGCTCGCTGGGCAAGATTACGAAGGTCTATTGCGGCATGGCCTCCGGCGAAAAAGCCATCCCCACCGTTCCCGACACGGCGCCGCCGCCCGAGCTCGACTACGACATGTGGCTGGGCCCGGCGCCCAAGCGCGCTTATAACGCCAACCGCGTACACTTCCTCTATCGCTACTACTGGGACTACTCGGGCGGCTACTTCGCCGACTTCTGGTGCCACTACACGGACGTCGTCTACTGGGCGCTGGAGCTGCAGGCGCCGCTGGCCGTGAGCGCGTCGGGCGGCCGCTGGCTGGCCGGCGACAAGGCCGAGACCGCCGACGTGATGGAAGCTCTCTACGAGTATCCGAACCTGCTGCTGAGCTGGACTCTGCATCCCAAGGGACGGCCCGGCTACGACCACATGGGATCCTATGTGGTTTTTGAGGGGACCGAGGCGAACCTGGTGACCAATTACACCCGGCACGAAGTGTGGGCCAAGGGGAAACGCGTGGACGATTTCCCGAAGCCGCCGCAGTCGATTCCCGATTCTCCCGGCCACATCCGCGAATTCCTGGACGCCATCAAGAGCCGCGCCACCACCACCTGCAACGTCGAATACGGCCACAAGCTGAATAAGGGCGGCCTGCTGGGCAATCTGGCGCTGCGCACGAAGCAGCGGCTGGAGTGGGACGATGCGCGGGAGCGCATCACCAACAGCTCGCAGGCGGATAAGTTGGTGACCCGCCGCTATCGCAAGCCTTGGAAGCTGAGTTAATCGCCTGCACGGCCTCCTCTTCGCTGAGTTCAAAGTCGATGGTGAAGCGGAAGGCCGAGCCCTGCCCCGGGGCGGACTCCACCTCGAGTTGGCCGCCCATCAGCGCCACCAGGCGCGCACTGAGCGGCAGTCCCAGCCCAATGCCGCCGCGGCGCCGGCTGAGCGAGCCGTCCACCTGCAGGAACGGTTTGAAGATCTCCTGGTGAAGCCGCTCCGGAATGCCGATCCCCGTGTCGCGCACCTCGAAGCGCAGCAGCATCCCGTTCAGCCGTAGTTCACCGGGACCCACCAGCAGACGCACTGAGCCGTTCTCAGTGAATCTCACCGCGTTGTCCAGCAAATGGAAGAGCACCTGGCGCAGGCGGCCGGAGTCGCCAATCATCGAGGAGGGCACCAGGGGATCCACCTCCACGCTGAGGTCCAGGCCGCGGATTGCCGCGTCAGACCGGTAGGCCCGGTACGCCTCTTCCACCACTTTCCGCAGCGGGAAGCGTTCCTTCAGCAGCGCCAGCTGCCCGGCCTCCGCCTTGGAGAGGTCCAATACCTGGTCTACCTGCCGTAGCAGAGACTTGGCCGAAACCTGGGCCGCCTCCAGGTATTCGCGCTGCTCCCCGTTGAGCTCGGTGTCCAGCGCAAGTTCCGTCATGCCGAGGATGCCGTTCATGGGCGTCCGCAACTCGTGGCTGATGTTGGAAAGGAATTCGCTCTTCGCACGGCTGGCCTGCTCGGCTTCCTTGCGCGCGGCTTCGAGTTCCTGCATCTTCACCGAAAGCAGCGCGTTGTCCTGCATTCCCTTCCAATAGCTCCTGTTGAGGTGCCGGCCTTGGATGAGGATGAACACTGTAAAGACCGTGATGCCGAAGCCGGCGATGGTGCAGTGATGCTCGCCTCTGGCAAAGAGCGCCGCGACGGGGGGGGCATTCAGGAGGACGATGTACCAGGCGAAGAGGCGGTAGTGCGATATCAGCGTGCTGAGCGCTCCGGCGGCGAACGCCGTCAGCATCGCCAACGCCAGGGTCGCCGTCCAGTCAGCCACGCCGTGGTGCAGAAAGATGAGACCCAGAAGCGGGCTCCAGCCGGTCGCCACAAGTAGCGCGCCCGGCGCCAGGAGGCGTCTCAAGTAGGCAGGGCTGGCTTCCGGATTCCTGTTGGTCAGGCGGGTGAGCCTCAGCCGGAAAGCTGCCACCAGCACCTGCCAGATCACCACGCAGAAGTACTCCCTGGGGAGATACCGCGTCACTTCGCCGCCGGCGCCAAGCAGCAACAGCATGAAGAGCTGGGGCAAGCTCGACAGGTGGATTCGTGCGGCCAGGTCGAGGTCCGCGCGGAGTCGCAGAGATTCCTGCGCCGCGGTCAGCCGGTCACGCCTGTCCTGCAAGTAGGCCACTGAGCCTACCTATCGGTTCAGGTGGGGATGGTCTTAGTTAATGTTTACTGATCAGTCCACTGACCAGTGTTTCGATCTCCGCCTTCAGTTTGGCGTGCTCCGCCGCATTGGCCGGTCCTGCGAAGCCGGCGTGCACCTGCGCAACTCTGTGGCTCCGATCCAGGTAGAGTGTCGCCGGATAACCGCCGAAGTTGGCTAGCTGGGGCAGGGCCTTGAGCACTGAGCCGTCCTCGGTGGTGCCGGCCAGCAGAACGGTGTAGTTCACGTTATGGCGGCGGCCGAAAGCGCGGAGCTGCTCGCGGTCGCGGTCCAGGTTCCCGGTGTATTCGAAGCCGAGGGCGACGATCTCCAAGCCCTGGGTGCGGTACTTGCCGTCGAGTGCCGTCAGGAACTCCGCCTCGTCGTGGCAGTTGGGGCACCACGAGCCCATGATCGTCACGATCATCGCCTTGCCCTGGAAGCGCGTATCTTCGGTGGAGACCCAGTTGCCGTTGAGGTCCTGAAAACGGAACCGGAACGGCTCGTTGGGGTTTTTCACGGCCACATAGTTGGCGGGATCGGGCGGGGCAGGGAGGCCCAGCTTGGCGGCGTCGGCATCGCGCGCGGCCGTGAAGTGGGTTCTGCCGTCGATGGTGCCCTGCAGCGTGCCGCCGGGCTGCATTTCCATCTCGATCAGCGTGGCGCGGATCCCGTCGAAGTGGCTGAGCGTCAGTTCGTTGCCGGTGGCGCGTCCTGTCAGGGTGCCGAAGTCGCCGTCGACGCGCTGAATGGTGCCCCGGACGAGAGCCCCGTTCTGCTGGAACTCGCCCTCCATCACCTTGGCGCCCCGCTCGGCGTCGGATTGGATGCGCCACTTGCCGGCGAAGATGGCGGGCGGCTTGCTGCCCTTCATGAGTGCCTTGCCGCGCTCGGCCGTCAACCGGCGTTCGACGACGCCCGCGCGCGTGCGGCGGGCATAGACGCCGGTCATCTTGAGGCCGTCGATCTGCGCCTTCAGTGTGGAATCGAAGTAGTCCCAGCGCAGCTCGAGCGCGCCTTGCTTCAGGCTGCCGGAGGTGGACCAGATGGGGCGGTCGCCGTCGAGAATGGCGCCGCGCCACTCGCCGGGGCGCTGCTGAAGATCGAGCCTGAAATCCACCTTGCGGCCTTCCACATCCAGCGTGGCGAACCAGACGCCGCTCTGGGCCTGCAGCAGGGCCGCGCTCCACAGAACCATTCCAGCGAGAACTCTCATGTCACTCCTTGTACGCATTGTAAGGATTCTCGGGCCAGGCATGCCGCGGATAGCGCCGGCTCAGCTCCTTGCGCACCTGCGGATAGAGCCGCTCCCAGAAGCCCGCCAGGTCCTGCGTCATCTGTACGGGGCGCCGGTTCGGCGCCAGCAGGTGAACCACCAGCGGAGCCTGCTCGCGGCCCACGCGCGGCGATTCCCGCATGCCGAAGAAGTCCTGCAGGCGCGAGGCCACCCACGGCGGCTGGCCCTCCACGTAAGTCACCTTGGCCCAGCGGCCGGAGGGGAGCTGGATTCTTGCCGGGGCCCACTGGTCCAGCTTCCGCGCGGCATCGGCGCCTAGTGATGCCAGCAGCGCGCCTTCCAGGCCGCCGTCGCGGCTGACGCGTTCCAGTTCAGAAAAGGACTTCAGCCCTTCGCACAGGCCCTGGAGCGTCTCCTCCACGCGCAGCGGCCCCAGGCCCGCGAACTTCACTCTGCCTTCCAGCGCGGCGATGGCCTCCACGTCGGCGAAGCGCTGCAGGCCCGTCTCCAGCGCCTTCCTGGCCAGCATCCCGGCCGCGGCGCCCGGCTCCGGCGTGTGGCTGCGGGACTCTTCGATCACCAGCTCGTCGTAGACCAGCGCGCTCAACCACTCTACTCGCTCCGCCGCGCGGTTCCACTCCGGCCGGTCGCGGCCCTCCACGCGCTCGGGGAACACTTCGAGCAGCAGATCCGGCGCGATGGGGGCCGCCTGGCGCACGATGGGCAGGCCCTTATCGGGGCGCTCTTCGATGTCCACGGCGACGAAGAATCCGGCCTTTTCCAGGCCGTCGTTGGAGGCCAGCATGGCCGCCCGGCCGTTTGAAAGCAGCAGTTCCAGACCCTTGCGCCGCCGCGCGACCCGGTCGGGGAACGCGCGCAGGTAGGCGGCTTCCAGCGGGATGCCCGCACCGGCGCCGGCCTGGCGGCGCAGCTGCTGCTCCACCTGCCGGGCCTGCGCGGGGTTGGCGGCCGAAAGCTGCGCGGCCGCGGCGCAGCCGGCGGCGCCCCCATGCAGGGCCAGCGCGGCCAGCCTGGGGTGCAGCGGCAATGCCGCCATGCGCCGCCCGAAGGCCGTGACGCTGCCGCGCGC
>JACQZS010000305.1 GCA_016213725.1 Acidobacteriota bacterium
CAGGACGGCTTTCCGCCTCGTCCACACGGTTGTAGGCCGCACAATTGATGATGAGTTCCGGTTTTACGGATGCGACGAATGCAAGAACTTCATCGCGGCGGGACAGGTCCAGGTCCTCAAACTCGGTCAGAACCAGATCCGCGGGGGGGAGCAACGACTTGAAATCTGTAGCAAGTTGGCCAAGATGACCAGTTAGTAGGGTTCGGGGCACGGCAACCTCTCTAACAGGATCTCATTTTGAGAACTAGGGCGGCGTCTGCCGCCGCCTGGAGATGACGTATTATCAGGGGGATGAATTGAAGGCCGGCTGGATCGCCGGCTATCGCTTAGCGAATCATGGAAGAGCGCTCAGGGCAGACCGTCGGCAGCCGTCTCATTGAGTGGTTGCGGCCTTACTACCTCCGCCTGGTCTATTTCCAACTGGTGAAGGACGCCCGCCCGCGTGCATTCGTTCAGTGCTGGCAATACCCTTTCGAGGAGCTTGGGGGCGAGCCCCGCATCACTCTGGACGAACCCGAAGCCGGCAAGCCCGACCTCGTCTTCTTCCCCATGACAGACTGGCACGTCCGCACTCAGCGCACCCAGCACATGGCCGCCGCGCTAGCCGAGCAGGGATTCCGTTGCTTCCTCGTGAATCCCAACCTCGGCCGCCAATACAAGGAACTCCCTGCCGGCGGACGCCACCACCGCTTGGCCCGCTTGCAGAAGCGCGTCTATGAGATCCACGCTGTGCTCAAGAGCGAGCCGGTCTTTCACCACAGAATGCTGAACGGCCCAGAATCCAGCGAAGTGGCTGAAGCCGTCGGCACTGCCCTGGCACGCGCCGGTTCCACTCAGGTCGTTGCCGTGGTCAGCCTCCCCACCTGGTGGGCTAGCGCCGAGAAGCTCCGCAGCCAGCTGCCGGTCCGATTGGTCTACGATTGCCACGACTGGCTGGCCGGTTTCGGCAACATGGCGCGGGAGATCGCGGAGGCGGAAACCGCTGCGATTGCCGCCTCGGACGCCGTCTTCTTCTCCTCCCAGCGGCTGCGGGATGCGCTCGAACCCCGCATCTCCGGCCAAGGCGCGCGCTGCGCCCTCCTGCGGAATGGGGCCCCGGACTGGCCCGAGCATCGAGGACTCCGGCCCGCTGAGCCAGTAGTGGGCTACGTCGGCGCGCTGGAAGATTGGTTCGATGCGGACCTCCTCGCCAGCACCGCCCGATCCATGCCCGAGGTCAGCTTCCGCTTGGCCGGCAGCGTTTCCACCGGCCTCCGAAACCGCTTCAAACGGCTCAAGAACGTCGAATTCCTTGGCGAGATCTCACACGACCGGCTGCCCTCACTCCTCAGAGGTTTCCGCGCCGCCATCATCCCGTTTCGCCGCTGCGAGCTGATTCAGTACACCGACCCGATCAAGATCTACGAATACTTCCACTTCGGTCTGCCCGTCGTCACCACCTGGGAGCCCGATCACCCGGACCAACGCCCTCTGGCTTACTGCGCCCAGGATCCAATGGAATTCGAGCGCGCCCTGCGCATGGCCCTGGATGAAAACGACCCCCAGAGAGAGCAGGCCCGCCGCAAGCAGGCTGCGGATTCCCGCTGGTCGGAGCGCATCAGCGTGTTCCGCAGGGTGATCGAATCGCTCTAAGCGGCCCTTCCGCGTGAGAGTACCCGCCGTCCGAATCTACTAACTCTCTGAACGGCCCCGCCAGTGCTTCAGCGGGTGCCGCCACCGGCGCAGCCGCCGCCACGGGCCTGCGCCACTGCGCCAGTTCTCTGTTCGGCCGTGGCTCCTGGTTCTTCAATGACAGGCAATGCTTGGAACGCTGGTTCACGTGATGGCCGCCTCCTGCGCGCCGCGGCACTGCTCGGATTGTTGCTGGCGACCCCGGCTTCGGCCCAAGTGAAGCTTAGTTACTCCGGCCTCTTCGGCGGCAGCGGGTACGACACCATCTGGGCGGTGGCCACAGACCCCAACGGATTCCTCTATCTCACCGGCGAAACCGCATCCGAATCGCTTGCCGGTTGCACCGGACCGCCTACCAGCCGCGGCCGCGATGTCTTCGTCCTGAAACTCACCCCCGGCGGCACGCGGCTCGTCTATTGCGCCATCGTCGGCGGCACGGGCAACGATTCCGGCAAGGCCATCGCCACCGACAGCGCCGGCAATGTCTGGGTCGCCGGAACCACCAATTCCGCGGACTTCCCCCAAGCCGGCGGCGGCCTCATCATGTCGCCCCTCGGCCAGGACGACGCCTTCGTCATCAAACTCTCGCCCACCGGTGATGTCGTATACACCGCCCTGATCGGCGGCAGCGGAATCGATGGAGCGGCGGCCGTGGGTGTCGATTCCTCCGGCGCCGCCTTCGTCGCCGGGTATTCCACCTCCCAGGACTTGGTGACGTCAGCCGGCGCCCTACAGCCAGGCTGGCGCGGCACCATCGACGGCTTCATCGTCAAACTCGATCCTGCCGGCAGGCGCATCGTCTACTCCACCCACCTGGGCGGCAGCGGCATGGATGGCGTGCAGAGCCTCCAGGTAGCGTCCGATGGGCAGCTCTGGCTGGGCGGCTACACGGAATCCGCGGACTTCCCCGGAGGCATCCAGCAAAGGCTCCGCGACGGCTTCGTCGTGCGGCTGAATGCCTCGGGCTCCGCCCTCACAGCCGCATACAGCGTCTCGGGCATGGGCGAAGATGGCGTCACCTCCATCTGGCTCGATGCTCGCGGCCAACTCACCGCCGGCGGCTACACTTCCTCCGTAGATTTCCCGGCATCGCCGGGCTCCGCGCAAACCGTCAAGAACGTGGGCCGGGACGCCTTCGTGTGTCAATGGGACCCCTCCAGCGGCTCCCGGACGTTCTGCACCCTGCTGGGCGGCTCTGGAGCCGACGGCATCTCCGCCCTGGTGCGCACCCCCGATGGCCGCATTTGGGTTGCCGGCAGCACAACCTCCCTCGACTTTCCCGTCTTTGGCGCCATTCAATCCACCCCTGGCTCCACCGCCGACAGTTGGATCGCCTGCCTGAAACCGGATGGCTCAGCCTGGCAGTTCAGCAGTTATCTGCGCGGCTCCCTGGACGATGCCGCCACTGGTCTGGCCGCCGCCAGCGGCCGCGTCTGGGTCAGCGGCTCAACCAACTCCCCCAACTTCCCCTTCACCGGAGACGGCCCTCAGGCCGCGGCCGGCGGCAACATGGATGGCTTTCTCGTCAAGGTCGTGGAAGGCGCCGGGCCCGAGGCGGTTCAGGTGACCGAAATCACCGCATCCTCCAGCGCGCAGCAGTTTCTGGCTGAGGCCAGCCACCCTGGCGGCTCCGCGCTCTTTGTCGATTTTGAGCTGAGCTTCAATAGTCCCTTGGATTGGCCCAGCGGCTGTCATCTGGCGGTCGATCCCATTCGAAGCCTTGCCCGCCTTTTGAACGATGACGGCTCCACCGTTGCCTCTGGCATCGTTGGAACTTCCACCGTACTCGACAGTACCGCCTGTACGCTGGATCTCTCCTCCGCCCGCCTGGAGCGCCGCGGCAATTCCGTGTCTTTCAGCTTCACGCTTGCCATCCGCCCCACCAGCTACGCAAATCTGGGCAGCGCCAGATGGATCTTCGCCCGCGCGCGAGATGCCAACGGTCTTTCCACGGGCTGGATCGCTGCCGGCCACTGGACAGTCTCCACAGTCAACATCGCTCCCGTCCTCACAAGCCTCTTTCCCAATGCCGGCCAAGGCATGCGGCAGAAGTTCCGAATCTCGGCCCGCGACGAGAACGGCAGCTCCGACCTGCGCATCATCTCCGTGGTAATCAGCTCCTCGCTGCATTGGGAGCGCGCCTGTTTCTTCTCCTATTTTCCCGTGTACGGTGTGCTCGCCCTGGGAAACGATGATGCCACCGCTTATCTCGGAGGCATGTTCATCGGCACACAGAATGCCAAGGCGAACTCCCAGTGCGCCATCAGTGCACTCACCTCCTCCGTCACTGCCTCTGGCAACGAGATCCAACTGGATGTCGACATTCTCTTCTTCCCTGCCTTCGGCGCCGTGGACGGCAGTCTCACGAAACAGGTCTACGTTTACGTGGGAGATATGATGGGCGCGCAATCGCCTTTCCAGCAGGCAGGTTCCTGGACGCTCACAGGCAGTTGAAACACGAAGGCGCAACGCCATGTGCGTTGCGCCTTCGATCATACGCCCCGGGGCCGGCGTGTCTATTGCTTCAGGAAATTGTGAATCGCCGTCGCCGCCTTGCGGCCCTCGGCAATCGCCCAAACCACCAACGACTGGCCCCGGCGCATGTCGCCGGCCGCAAACACGCCTTCGACGGACGACATGTAGTTCTCGTCCGACTTCACGTTGCCGCGCTGGTCGAGTTCCACACCCAGTTGCTCAATCATGCCGCTCTTCACCGGCCCCGTGAAGCCCATGGCCAGGAACACCAGGTCCGCCGCCATCGTCTCCTCCGTCCCGGGGATCGGTTCAAACTTGGGCGGCGCGCTCACCTTCACGGTCTTCAGCGCCTTGAGGTTGCCCTGATCGTCGCCAAGGAACTCGGTGGTGAGAATACCCCAATGCCGCTCGCCGCCCTCCTCGTGCGCGGTCTCCGTGCGCAGCATCAGAGGCCACAACGGCCACGGTGTTGACCCTGCCCGCTCGGCCGGGGGTTGCGGCATGATTTCAAACTGCCGGATCGACGCCGCCCTGTGCCGGTGCGACGTACCCAGGCAGTCGGCGCCCGTGTCCCCGCCGCCGATGATCACCACATGCTTGCCGGCCGCGGAAATCCACATGTCCTCTGGGATCGTATCGCCCGCATTGCGCTTATTGTTCTGCGGCAGGTACTCCATCGCGAAGTAGATGCCCTTCAACTGGCGTCCTGGCACCGGCAGGTCGCGCGGCTGCTCCGCTCCGCCGGCCAGCAGAATGGCCTGGAAGTCGCGGCGCAGTTCCTCCACGGATACATTCACACCGACATGGGCATTGGTCCGGAAGGTCACCCCCTCGGCGGCCATCTGCTCCATGCGGCGGTCGATGTGGTGCTTCTCCATCTTGAAGTCCGGGATGCCGTAGCGCAGCAATCCGCCCACCCGGTCGGCCTTCTCGAACACGGTTACCAGGTGGCCCATGCGCGCCAGTTGTTGCGCCGCAGCCAGGCCCGCCGGCCCCGAGCCCACCACCGCGATCTTCTTGCCCGTGCGCTCCGTCGGAGGCTCGGGCCGGATCCAGCCCTCGGCCCAGGCGTGGTCGATGATCGACCGTTCGATCGTCTTGATCGCCACCGCAGGCTCATTGATCCCCAGCACGCACGCCGCCTCGCAGGGAGCCGGACAGATCCTCGACGTAAACTCCGGAAAGTTGTTCGTCGCGTGCAGGTCGCGGATCGCCGTTTGCCAGCGGCCCCGGTACACCAGGTCGTTCCAGTCGGGAATCAGGTTGTTCAGCGGGCAGCCCGAATGGCAGAACGGAATCCCGCAG
>JACQZS010000316.1 GCA_016213725.1 Acidobacteriota bacterium
GTCAGCCCGTTCGACATGCGCTTCTGCAAGGTCAGCTGCAGCGAGTTGTAATTCGAACTCGCCAGGTTGATGAAGTCCACCGTCACGCCGCTGTATTGCGGGAACGGCCTCAGCATCTGCGCAAATGTGCCCCGGAAATTCGGGTAAGGCAGCGACACCTCCGGCATGATCGCTTTCGCCTGCGCCAGCGTCGTGGCGTTCACCTGCGAAGTCAGCAGATTGCCGAGCGCCAGAAACTTGGGCTGAATCTGCCCGGACCACATTCCTAAGCCGCCTCCGCGCAGCAGCTTTCCATTGCCGCCCACGTAACCGGCCGTCAGCGTCAGCGTCGGCGTGATCGCCCGCTGGATGGAGAAGTTCCAATTCTGGTACCGCGGCGGACGCGCGCCGTCTTCCGGATTGTCATAGCTCACGCTCCCGCCCGTCGGCTTGTCCGTCGTGTAACCGCTGTTCAACCCGGCGTTGATGAAGGGCGGTTTGTCGTAGGCGGGTATTCCCGCGTCCCAATAGTAGGCCGGCGTAAAACCGTCCACCGACACAAAACCCGGCGAAGCGGTGTAGCCGAGCTTGCCCGTGCCGTCCCTCGCGCCGCCCCGCCCGCCCACCGCGCCGTGCCGCGTGTACATGATGCCGTACCCGCCGCGCACTACCGTCTTGTCCCCCATCCGGTAGGCGAATCCCACCCGCGGCCCCAGGTTCCCGTACTGCGTCTTGATCCGTGTGCTGCAGTTGCAGTAGAGCGGATCCGGGCCGCTGCCGCCAAACTGCAGTGCGCCTTTGAATCCGATCGCCACCGGATTCGGAACGTCCGGATTGAACCAGCTCACCCGGTCCACCACCTCTTTGTATGGCAGCATGATGTCGTGCCGCAGCCCCAGGTTGATCGTCAAGTTCCGGTTCACCTTCCAGTCGTCGCCAACCCACCACGAGTAGCTTCGGAACCGCGCGCCTGACGTCACCACGTAGTCCTCCGCCACGTTGGAGCTGCTCACCGCACCCAGCACATAACTGGCGAATGAATTGCCCGTCGTGCTTTGTAGCGTGCCGTTGTTAAAGCCCGCCGTCTGTACGTTGCTGAACGCCGAGTTGAAGAACGTGCCGTCCCAGCGCGCGCGGTAGTTGTCCTGCAGCCTCTGCATCTGGAAACCGCCCTTCACCGTGTGGCGCGAGCGGATCCACTGGAGATTATCCTGCAACGTGTAGCTGTTCAATGCGTCCAGGAATGGGCGCGCATCCGTGCCGCGCCACCCCGCCACCGAGTTCGGCCCGGCGAAAGAGACCTCCGGGAACGACTGCGTCGCGTCGCCCTTCGGCAGCCCCTTGATCCCCGCCTTCTCCACCCAGTTGCCGTCGATCGTCGGATTCGTGATCGGGATGTTCAGCCTCGACGCGCCAAAGCTGATCTGGTTCAGCATCGAGGGGTTGATCACCCACGTGTGTTTCACCTGCCCCACCGTCGGCACTTCATCCACCACACGCGTCACCACGTAGGGCAGCGGCAGCGGCACTGGATTGCCGCGCACTGCGCTCGATTGCGTGTGCGCGCCGTGCGAGAAGAACACCGTGAACCGGTGCGCGTCCGTCGCATTGAGATCGCTCTTGACGTTGATGTTGTAGTTGTTGAAGCCCACACCCTTGTTGTTGTTCAGGAAGTTGTTCGCGATGCCCGGGTGCGTCGGCTGCGGCAATCCGTCCAGGAAGAACTTCGCCGCCGATGACAGGCGCGTCGAGGGGATTACCTTGCCCGGAAACGCCTGCCGGCTGCAGTTGGTCCCGCCGGGGCAATTCGTGGTGGCCGGATCGTAGATCGCCACCGGCAACTCGCTGAAATCGCCCGTCCGCATCTTTGTGGTCGGGATGGTCACGAACTGATAGTCCGTCGCCACTCGATAGCGGTACACATCGTAGGAGCCGAAGAAGAAGATCTTGTTCTTCTTGATCGGCCCGCCCAGCGTGAATCCGAATTGGTTCTGGTTCTGCTGCGGCCGCTTCGGCGAGAAGAACCCGCGGGCGTCGAATACCGTGTTCCGCAGGTATTCGAAGGCCGACCCGTGAAAATCGTTCGTCCCCGACTTGATCGTATAATTCTCCGAGCCCTGGCCGTTGAACTCCACCGACGTGCCGCTCGTCTCCACTTGGAACTGCTCCACCGCATCCACAGACACCCCAAACTGCAACGCCCGGCTCTCCCCCTGCCGCACTGCATCCGTAATCGGCAGCCCCTCGATGTAGACGTCCTTCGAAAAGCTCTGCCCGCCATTGATGAAGCCGAACGTCCCGCCCTCCTGCACCCCCGGCATCAGATAGATGAACGCAGCCGGGTTCCGCGGGCTCCCGTTGCTCATCGTCAGCGGCAGCGCCGTATACATCTCGTTGCGCACCGTTTGCCCCATCCGCGCATCGGACGTATTGAGTTCCGCCGGCGCCGCCGAAACCGTCACGCTCTCCGTCGTCGCGCCGATCTCCATCGGCATCATCAATTCCACCGTGCCCAGCGAATCCACCACCACGTGCTCCTGCACCACAGTCCGGAAGCCCCTCGCCGAAACCGTGATCTTATAGGTGCCCGCCGGTACCGGCGAGATCACAAACAGCCCCACCTCCGTGGAGTCCCGTTTGTACTCCACGTTCGTGGCGATATTCAGGGCAACAATTCCGGCATTCGGAATTATGGCTCCGGTTTGATCCACTACCGTTCCCCTGATCGTCCCGCCGCCCCCAACCTGCGCATGTGCCGGAACTGCGAGCAAAACCAGCGCCAGCACGCCATTCAACTTCGACATGGAAGAACTCACGGCATAACCTCCCCGGAAGAGCGATGCCTGCCTCGTCGTGCCACAGTCTAGGTCAAGTCTTTACCGGAGTCACGAGAAATTTCGAGGAACCTGGGTTATTCTGCTGGAATGCGAACCCTGCTGCTACTTGCTGTCCTGCTCCTCCCCGTGCGCGCCGCAGAGGGCAGCGACGACGCCTGGAAGGCGCTGCTCTCCCTCGCCGGCGTATGGGAGGGCTCCTACGAAGGAACCAAGTCCACGATCACCTACACCGTCGTCTCCGGCGGACACGCCATCGTCGAGTCCATGAAGATGCCCGCCCCCCAGCCCGACATGGTCACCGTCTACCACCGCGATCACGCCGACCTCGTCGCCACCCACTACTGCAGCATGGGCAATCAGCCCCGCATGCGCGCCATCGGCGCAAACTCCACCGCCAAATCCATCCCCTTCCGCTTCATAGACATCACCAACCTCGCCAAGCCCGGCGGCGGCCATATCAAAGACCTCACCGTCGTCCTCAAAGACGACACGCACCTCGACCAGCAGTGGACCAGCGTAGAAAACGGGAAGGAGCAGACCATGACCTTCCACTGGGTCCGCAAGTCGAAATAGCGACCCCGCCCGCGCTACTGCAACTGGAGAGTGGCCTTGCCTCCCGGCCCCTCGTATACCAACTCGACGGTCTTCATACTCTCCAGCTTTCCGCGCGCCTGAAAGAAGACCAACCCGGCGATGGGCAGCGTCCGCTCGCCCTCCGCCAGCGCGGAGCGCCCCACTCTCTGCTGCCACGTCCGCAGCAACTCCACCGGAGGCTTCGGCGTCACCGGCGGCGGCGCGCCGGGCTCTTTCCCGCCCGTGCTGAGCCCGCTGCCCTTTTCCTTGGCAGGCTCCGGCGGAATCCACTCCGGATCCTTCACTTCTTTCGCCGCCAGCCCCCAAGGCTGCGCCTCAATCGGCTTCTTCCCGTTGATCTTCAGCGAGAACTGCCCGGCTTCGATCTTCAGTTTCGTCCCCTCCGGCCCGTACAGCGCCACCTCGACCGCCACGAAGTTTTCTGAACTGACCGGCGCGTCCACCGTCGGGAATCCGTGCCCGGAAAAGTCCGCCGCAATCGTCACCTTCCCAGCCTTCGCCTGTGCCTGGTACTCCGTGGGCTTGGCCCGCGGCACCAGGCCGGAAGTCTCCTTCCCCGGCTCAGGCCCCTGCGCAAACACTAACGGCGCGGCCACACAAACGGCAATGATGCCGGCCGCCTTGCAAACTACTTCGGAATATCGCATGCCTCCTCCAAACTTATCAGATTCGCCCGCGACTCCAGAAATCCCCCTCCGCCTCCTCGTCGGACCTCCTGCCGCCCGCCCCGCCGTAATGTTAAGATTATTGACCTCCAAGACAGACTGCCGTACTGTGGACAGATGGGGCTGGATTGCGTCCTGCCCCGATTGCATTCGGAGGAGAAAAATGAAATCGAGAGTTCTTCTGACCCTCGTCGCGCTTCTGACCCTGCTCACCGGCACCGCCAGTGCCGGACTCATCGGAGCCAACATCAACGCCTGCTGGAATACGGTCTACAACTCCCCGGTTACCACTGATACCGGCCAGTGCGACGCCGGCACGGTCGGGTTTCCAAATACCTCAGCCGTCGTAATCGATCCTGGAATCGAGTTTTCCATCAGCGGTTCGCGGAATGTGGATTTCACCGACAACTCCGTGATCGTTTCCTACAACAGCTTCTCCGGCAGTTCATCGCCGGACCTGTTCATCTTCACAAACCTGCCGGGCACGATCACCGGACTGACCCTGATCGGCGGCAACGCCTTGAGTGTCACCACAGCGTTCACTGGAACCTCCATCGGGTTGCTGGTAGGCGATCCCCTATGCTGCTCGACATTCAGCACGTCCTCAACCTTCCAGATCAATTTCGCTGAGGTTCCCGAACCCGCCACCGTGGCCCTCACTGGTCTGGGCCTGCTGGGGGCTGGCCTTCTGCGCAGAATCCGCAGACGCTAGCAGTCCGGTCTTAGCGTTTCTGTTATCCGCAATAGGCGCCTTCAGCGTCTGCCATTCTGACCTCCCGGCAGACACGGAAGGCGCCTACTTCATTTCGTACTCCCACCCAAGCCCCGGCCTCTCCGCCGGCACTGTGTAAATCCCCTCCGGCCCGCGCGTCACCCGGTAGTCCTCTTCATACCTCTTGTACACATCGGCCGGCCCGCCCGGCGCCGGCAGAAACATCTCCGCCCACGGGCTGTTCTGCGTCGCCATGATGAAGTGCAGCCCGTCCTGCCCCGTTCCCCCGCCGTGCGGAATCACCGGAATATCGTAAGCCGCCGCCATCGCCGCAATCTTCCTCGCCTCCGTCAGCCCCCCGCACCAGTGCAGGTCCGGCTGCCAGATCTCAGACGACTCGTGCTCCAGCAGATTCCGGAATCCATACCGCCCGTACTCGTGCTCGCCCGTCACAATCCGCGTCGACCGGATCGCTTTCCTCAACCTTCCAAAACCCGCATACTCGTGCGGCTGCAGCACCTCCTCCATCCAATAGATCCGGTACGGCTCCAACATCGCCGCCATCTCGATGGTGTAGCGCTCCGTCCACGCCATCCAGCAATCCAGCATGATGTCGCCATCCGGCCCCAGCGCCGCCCGCGCCCGCTTCACCACCTCTTCGTTCTTCCGCATCCCCTCCCGCCCGTCCGCCGGACCGTGCGGCATCGCCAGCTTCAATCGCTTGAACCCGAACTCCACGTGCTGCTCGATGTCGTTCCCGGTGCAATAGGCCGGAATCCGTTCCTTCGTCCGTCCGCCCAGCAGCTTGTACACCGGCATCCCCAGCGCGTTGCCGATCAGATCCCACAGCGCCAGGTCCACGCCGCTGATGGCATTCATCGTCACGCCCATCCGCCCGTAGTGCATCGTCGAGCGCCACTGGATGTCCCACAGCTTCTCGATGTCGAACGGATCCTCCCCCAGCAGCAGCTTCGTCAGATGCCCTTCCACCACCGTGCCGCCCGCCGCCCCGCCGCTGCCGTAGCCCTTCACGCCCTTGTCCGTCGCAATCTCCACCGTGAATCCAGGCACCTTGCCCGCATCCGGAAAGAACAACGACCGCGTCGCCTTGTACTTCTCATAGATCGACATCGGGTTCGCCACTTCCACGTTCTGCGTGCTCCACGACCCCGCCGCCGGCGTGTACTGAATCGCCGGCCGCTTCGGCCGCGGATTCACCAGCCGCACCGACGTGATCTTCATCCTGCTCTTGCCCAGGTCGGGCGCCTGCGCTGAAGCTCCGGCCGCCACTCCGGCCGTCAATCCGGTTGTCAGAAATCCTCTGCGTTGCATAGCTGACGAATCACAATATCAGTCCGCCGCCCCCGCGGAAACCGGCCCACTCACGCTCGCAGGTACGGCTTGGCGAACTCCAGCGCTTCCTGGATCGCCCTCCGCCCGCGCTCGTTCAACGCCGCGGCCGTCTCCTTCTTCCTTGCCTTCCACGTCGGAAACACCCCGCGCAACACCAGCGGATACTTCAGCCCTTCCATCCCGTACAACCCCATGTCCGTCAACACCACCAGCGTCCGCCCGTGCATCTCCATCGCCTCGCGCCGCCGTCCCGCCTGCCAGAGATCCCACGTCTGCGCGTATAGATCCGCAAACGCCGCCGCGGGCATGCTTCCCGAAAAACCGCTGCGCATCTCCTCCACCAGCGTCCTGCCGTGTGAACCGCTGAATACCTTCAACTGTCCGCCGCTGCCCTCTTTCAACTTCTCGATCCGCTCCAAAGGCTGCCCCGCCTCGTCCTTTACGTAACGCAGCGTCGGTATCGCCCAATACATCTCCAGCAGCAGATCCGGACTCATCTTCCCTACGGCCTGCGCAAAAAGCGGCAGCGCCGTGGCCGCGCCCACCTGCTTGTAGTATTCGAGAACCGCGCCCGGCTGCTCCTGATTCGAAGGCGGCAGCGAAATCACCGCATCCGCGCCCAGCCGCTCCGCCTGCTTCGCATAGCGGATCGCCGCGGCAGGCTCCGGGCTTTGCACCCCCAACACCAGCGCCAGCTTCAATCCCCTCGCCGCGGCGGCGATCGCCGCTGCTCCATCCATCCGCTCCTTCTCCGTCAACGTCTCCCACTCGCTCGCCAACTGCGGCCATACCGCTCCATGCGCGCCGCAGCGATCCAGAAATCGCACCTGCCCGGCCAGCGCCTCCAGATCCAGCGCTCCACTCTCCGAGAAGGGCGACTGCATGATCGGAAAGATACCCCGCAGAGGCCTGGCCCGGGCGCCCGCCGCCGCGGCCCCCGCCATCGCCACAAAGTGCCGCCGCGAAACTCCGCCTGTCATCGCATCACCTCTCCACCGACTTCGTCATCCGCTCCAACACCGCCCGGTCCATCTCATACCCCAGCCCCGGCTTCACCGGTGCGTCCACATACCCGTCCTTCGCAATCCTGATCCTGTCTTTGAGATAGGGCCTGTCTCCCACGCCCTGCGGCACCGTCATCTCGAACCACACGTTGTTCGGCATCGCCAGCTCACAGTGAAAGTGAACCGCGTGGTCAAACGTCTCGCCCCAGTTGTGCGGCGCGCACTCCATCCCGAACAACTCCGCCATCCGTGCAATCTTCATCCCGCCCGTGATACCGCCCACGTTGTCCGTGATAAACCGCACTACATCCATCGCACCGCGCCGGATGTACTCCGCATAGTTATACGGCGAGAAGATGAACTCGCCGACGTGAACTGGAATCTCCAGCGTCTGGCAGAGCTGCGCCAGCCCCTCGATGTCCGTTGTCGGAATCGGGTCCTCGAATGCTACGAAGTTCAGCCTCTCCAGCAGCCGTCCCACCACCATCGCCTGGTCTCTCGAATACACCCCCACGGGATCCATCAGCAGCGTGAAATCGTCGCCCGCCGCGCGGCGCACCGCCTTGCACACCTCCAGGTCCAGCTTCACATCGGAGCCGCCGTCCGGCATGCTCGGCGGATGGATCTTGTACGCCTTGAACCCGTCCGCCTTGCACTGCGTCACCTCCCGCTCAAACTCCTCCACCGTCTTGTGATGCTGCGAACTCGCGTAAGCCGGAACTCGCGTGCGGTACGCCCCCAGAATCCGGTAAATCGGCAGCCCCACCGCCTTGCCCAGGATGTCCCACAGGCAGGCGTCGATCGCCGACGCATAGGAACTCTGCCCGATCCGGCGCTTCGGCGGATCGTATTGTGACGTCAACGCGGGCAGGTCCAGCACGCTCCTGCCAACCAATGCCCGCTTCGCGAACTCCAGCCAGCCTTCGTTGCTCCAGTTCGGATGCCAGTAGCGCCGCGCCAGCGTATAGTTGCCTTCGATTCCACTGTTCGTCACCACGGCGGCGATGCGCGCGTATCCTGCGTTCGTCACCGCCGTGCCCGGCCGCCCCGGGTCCACCACGTAGACCTTCACCTCTTTGATCGTCAGGTCCGGCAGGTCTCCCGCCTTCACACCCACCGCCTGCGCGGCTGCCGCCGCCGGGTTCGCCAAAGCCGCCCCCGCCATCGCCTGTCCAATCACTCCGCGGCGCGAAATGCCCTGCATGTCAGTCTCTCCTCTTCGCCTATCGCAAAGTCTACTCCCAAGGCGTACAATTCCAACAGCGAAAACCTAGCAGCAAAAACCTAAGCAAGGAGTAGCCCATGCATCGCCGTTGCCTCCTGAAGACGCTTGCCGCCGCCCACTCCGCCGGGCTCGCCTCCCTCTCCGCGCAGCGTCCCGCGGCTCCGCCGCCGGAGCCTTTCTCTCCCAGCGAAAAGGCCAACAATCCCATCGGCGCCGGCATCGGCATCCACCCCGGCCGCGTCGTCCTCCTCCGCGATGCCGGCGCCACCACCTGGGACGGCTCCACCGGCCAATGGTGGGACGACGCCAACACGAATCAGAAGGCCGTCCACCAGATGCTCACCGCCCTCCTGCTCTCTCTCACCGCCAGTAAGAACGAAAAGCAGGCCTGGGACGCGCTCTTCCGCAATTTCAACGAATCCCGCAGGCAGGGCCGCTCCGGATATCGCCCCGGCCAGCGCATCGCCATCAAGGTCAACTGCAACCAGGACCGCTCCGCCCAGTGGGGCGCTGCCTCCGGCCCCTCCACGCGCCGCGTCCCGAACGGACTGCCCAGCCCCCATGCCATCGCCGCCCTCGTCACCTCCCTCATCGAATCCGCCGGAGTGCGCGGCGAAGACATTCTTCTCTACGACTCCACCGGCTCCCGCACCATCGGCTCACCCATCTACTCCAAAATCCGCTCCAATCCCTCGCCCTCATACCAAGCCGTGCAATTCCTCGCCGGCGCGAACTACAACCTCGGCGGCCGCCTCTCCCCCGAGCCCGACCTCCAAAACCCCATTCGCTTCGCCAACAAGGATCTGCCCCCCGCTTTTCTCGCACGCCAGGTCACTGAGGCCCATTACATGATCAACATGGCGTTACTCCGCCCCCACGGCATGGCCGGAGTCACCCTCACCGCCAAGAACCACTTCGGCTCCGTCTACTTCGCCGATGGCGGCTGGTCGCCCCGCACCCTCCATTCCAGCGTGCTCCGCGCTCAGCCCATGGGCGCCTACAACGCCCTTGCCGATCTCATCGCCCACCGCCACCTCGGCGGCAAGACCATGCTCTACCTCCTCGACGGCCTCTACACCGCCGAACAAAATGAAGGCAGCGTCTTCCAGTGGGCCAGCCTCGACAATCAGTGGGCCGCCAGCATGCTCAAC
>JACQZS010000317.1 GCA_016213725.1 Acidobacteriota bacterium
ATGAACGCCTCATCCTCCAATTCAAGGCCGAATCGTTCAACGTCACGAACACGCCGAGGTTCAACAACCCGAACGCCAATGTCAGCAGCGCCACACTCGACGCTAACGGCAACATCACGAACACGAACAACTTCATGGCCATCACCAGCGCCTTCGACGGCTCCGAGCGTAAGTTCCGCTTCGGCCTCCGACTGTCGTTCTAGCGGGCATTCGCCGGCGCGGCTGCCCAGCGCGGCCGCGCCGGCCCCTGAACCCGGATATCCTGAAACGTGCCGCAGATTACCCCGGCCAAGGGAGCCATCCACTCTCCGGAACTCACCTCTTACGTCTCGCGCTCCACCGGTGCGCGCATGATGCAAGTGACCCGCCATCGCTCCATCAACCACCTGAGCTACTTTCTTCAGTCGTCTTTCACTCCCGATTCGCAGTGCCTGCTGTTCACCTCCTACCGCACGGGAGACGCCCAGTTGTTTGAGGCGCGTTTCCCCGATGGCGAAATCCGGCAGCTCACCGCCGGGCCGGCGATCCACCCCTATTCGCACACGCTGTCGCCCGACGGCGCATCGGTCTACTTCGTGCGCGGCGGGACGATCTGGTCACTGGATCGCAAGAGTCTGGACGAGCGGAAGGTGGCGGAGTTTGGGGGGGCCCAACTGGGGGAGTGCACCCTGGGGGATCACGGCCGCTGGATGACGGCGGCCATCAAGCAGGGTTCTCTGCAGGGCATCGTGACGGGGCGCACAGACGGCTCAGCGTGGCGCGTGATTCCGTTCACGCGCACGGTGATCCACCCTCAGTTCCACCCGCTGGAGCCGGAATGGGTGGAGTTTGCGGCGGACCCCGCTCCGCGGATGTACCGCGTTCGCCGGGACGGCACCGGCATGGAATGCCTCTATACCCACGATGGCTCTGAGTGGATTACTCACGAGACATTTCTGGGATCCACCGGTGATCTGGTTTTCGTGCACTGGCCCAAGTGCCTGTACCGCATGGATTGGACGAGCCGCTCGTTCCGGCGCATCACCGACTACAGCGTCTGGCACATCAGCCCCAACCGCAGCGGCACGCGCATTCTGTGCGACACCAACCACCCCGACCTGGGCATTTTCCAGATCGACGCCGCCACGGGGGAGCGACGGCTGGTCTGTCTGTCGGAATCCGCGAACGGCGGCACGCAATGGACCAAGCCCACGCCGGCCAATTGGAAGGCTGACGACAAGAGCACTCTGAGCTGGCTGGAAGTGCCGGCCGATCAGATCTACGGCCCCCAATGGACGCACCCGCACCCCTGCTACTCGCCGGATGAGAAGCTGGTGACCTTCACCAGCAACCGCACGGGCGACGCTCAGGTGTATGTAGCCGAAAACAGCGTCAGGAGCTAGCCCCAATTGCCGTGGGCAGCGCGTGCGCGCGCGCCGCAGGCCGGCCGGTTTTGACTGATGTCCCGCTGGAATGCTCCGGCTGGAGCGAACTGTCGGCCTGTGCGGGTCAAAGGCGCGCGGGGAGATTCCACCCTTTCACCAAACGAGGGAACACTTGGACGTCGAGCAACGCGGCGAGAAGCGTGCCGGAGGCGTACATCAAAATGTCCAGCGGGTCGAACGTCACGCCGAGTACATCGAAACCGAAGAACTGCGCCACCTCAGCGGCCGTGGTCAATACGATCACTGCGCCGGCCTTGCCGGACCAGGACCGGAATAGCGGGATGTAGTCTTCGTTGAGCGTGAGGAGAAAGTAGACCCCGAACGGAATCACGAGATCGGAGAAGTAGCTGGAGTAGAGGCGGGCCCACTCGCCGTCCAGGCGGCGTCCGCAGCGAAGCGCGTGCAGGGAGGCGATGGCGAGTTGAATGAGAACGACAATCGCGCGTTTCGTTGATGGCGCGCGACCAGAAGTAGAGGGGTTCATGACAGCTCCAAGCCGGCTGTAAGCTCGCGGCAAAGTCCCGTGCAATGGATGCGGCAGCGCCAGCGGCGCGCGAATCTATTGCTGCGAAAAGACTGTCATGCGGTAGTTGAGCCGCAGCGGCTTGCCCTTCACTAGCGTGATCGACTCCAGACCGGGGTAGTTTACCGCCACATAGCCGTAGTGGCGCAGGCACCATCCGTTGGGGAACTTGGGATTCGAGGCCACATCCTCCACGCGCAGGCCGGCGCGATGGCCGGCGAAGTTCGCCTCCAACTCGGCCCACGGGTGCGGAACCATGTCTGTGTCCTTGGCCTCGGTGCCGGCGTCGGTGCGCAGCACCGTCTCAGTGCGGGGCGCGAACCGGACGCCGAATCCGCCGTACCCTTTCACCTCCCGGCCTGCGAGTTCCACGGGCGAGTCCACCGCTTCCAATGTAAGTTGCAGGCCGATCTCGCGCTTTCCGCCGGCGGCAGGATGGACGGTCAACTCCACGACTTCCTTGACGGCCTTCCTGTCTTCAACAAACCAGCCGTTCTCCATCGACAGGACGGCGGTCTGCGCACCGGCCTTCCTGGCGATCCACCGGACGAACTTCTGGTGCATGCCCTGAACGGCCCAGACATCGTAGGTTTTACCCTCGAACTTCACGATGGGCCAGCTCCAGCAGGCGCCGCGATGGTGCAGGTGGTCTTTGGGGAAGTCGTCGGTCACCACGGTGCCATCGGGCGCGTAGATTGGGTGGATGTAGGATGAGCGGCGAAATTTCGCGTCGACGCCATCCTTGAGAATCATGCCGTGGTTGTAGACCAGGACCGGCTTGCCGTTTTCCGTGATGGCGAGCGAAGCGGGACTTTGCTGCCGGAACTCGAACGGGCCGGCGCCCCAGGCTGCCAATGCGGACGCGAGGAGCAGCGCGATGCGCCTCATGCCGGTACGATCCTTTCCGCGGCCGCGTCCCATTTGAGGTATTTCCTCTTCTGCTGGGAGATGACGCCGAACTGGCAAGCCACCACACCGTAATAGCCGAGCATCACGTCGCATTTCAGCGGCTCATTGAAGCGCACCGCGCGGATGAGATTTCTGAGGTGCAGCTCGGTATCCTCGCCGCCCGTTTTCTTGTGCACGATGGGGCTGGCCTGCTTTGCATAGAGTTTCTGAGGGGTGATGGTGAAACCGGTGGGGGTGAATTCGAGAGTGGCCTTGTGCCCGCGGAGCACGTGCGGCACGGGCGTGTCGTTGGCCAGTGAAGAGATCAGCATCACGGTGGGGCCGCCGGGGTAATCGAGCATGATGTTGATGGTGTCCGGCACTTCTGCGGTGCTGGCGGTGAATTCGAACTTGCCGCCCGAGGCCATGCCGTACTCGGGGAATTTCAGATCGAGCGATTTGATGATGCGTGTGACGCGGTGGACGAAGAGTCCGGCGGGGACGCCGCCGGAGTAGTCGAAGTAGCGGATCCAGTTGAAATAGCGCTCGGCGCTGAAGGGCCGCTTCTGCGCCGGGCCGACGAACATGTCCCAGTTGAAGTTGACGCCGGGCTTGAGATCCGGGTCGACGGGTTTGAGCCAGTAATCGCCATCGTAGTTGCGCGAGTAGTCGATCTGGGCGATGACGACCTTGCCGAGGACTCCGTCCTTGACGTACTTGTTGGCGGTCTCATAGGAGTCGTCGCACATGCCCTGCACGCCGACCTGCATCTTCACGCCGGTTTCGCGGATCTTGGCGACCACACGTTTGGCCTCTTCGACGCTGTGGGCCATGGGTTTTTCGCAATAGACGTGCTTGCCGGCGCTGGCCGCGTCGATGGCCATCTGCGCGTGCCAGTGGTCGGGCGTGGCGATGACGACAATCTGAACGTCTTTGTTGGCGAGCAGTTCGCGGTAGTCCTGATAGGCCTGGCCGCCGGTGATTTGAGCGGCCTGTTTGGCCCGCTTGTCGAAGACGTCGCAGACGGCGCTGACCTCGACGTTATCGGTCTCCTTCATTTTCATCAGCGAGGCGATGTGCGCGCCGACACCTCTTCCGCCGCATCCGATGACGCCCACCTTCAGCCGGTCTGATGGCGCCTGCCCGGCCGCAAAGGAAAGGCTCATTGCCCCGGTAAACGCCCGCCGACTCAGAGAATCCATGGCTGTCTCCTTCATCCGGCGATTCTATAACAATGCGCACGGCAGGCTGCGCGGCGGCCAGATTGAGTTCCTCCCGGCGCGCGGCGCCGGACGGGGCCGGACTGCGCTCCAGCGCCGAGCGCCGTCGATCCAGATACACTGGCTTACTATGGGCAGCCAACATACCCGCCGGGCGTTTCTCGCCTCATCCCTCGCAGCATCCGCCGTCGCAGCATCCGCCGTCGCGGCGCCAGGCGCCGCGAAGAAGAAAATCCTCATTCTAGGCGGCACGGGATTTCTGGGGCCGGCCACGGTTGAGGCTGCGCAGGCGCGGGGCCATGAACTCACGCTCTTCAACCGCGGGCGCACCCGTCCGGGGCTGTTTCCGAACATCGAGACACTGCTGGGCGACCGCGATCCGGACAAGGGCGAGGGACTGAAGGCCCTGGCCGGCCGCAAGTGGGACGTGGTGATCGACAACTCGGCCTACTATCCGCGGCACGTCAAAGCCTCGGCGGAACTGCTGGCCGCCAACGTCTCTCAGTACATCATCATCTCTTCAATCTCGGTCTATGCCGACAACAGCATCGAGGGCCAGGATGAGAGCGCTCGTCTGGCCACCACGCCCGACCCCACAGTGGAGAAGATCACCGAGCAGACATACGGTCCGCTGAAAGCGCTTTGCGAGCAGGCGGCAGCCAAGGCGTTTCCCACCTCGACGACGATCGTGCGGCCCGGCTACATCGTCGGTCCGGACGACCCGAGCGGGCGCTTCACCTACTGGCCCGTGCGCATCGACCGGGGCGGGGAGGTGGTGGCTCCGGGAGGGCCGGGCGATCCCGTTCAGATCATCGACGTTCGCGACCTGGGGGCCTGGCTGGTTACGCTGTTAGAGAACCGCACCTTTGGCGCGTTCAATGCGGCCGGCCCGAAAGACCGTCTGCGGTGGGGCGACCTGCTGGAAGCCTGCCGGCGAGCGACCACGGCGAAGGCCAATTTGAACTGGGTGGACGGTGCGTGGATCGCCAAGCAGGGCGAGGAGGTATTTCCCATCTGGGCACCCTACCAAGGCGAGACGAAGGGCTTCCACCTTTGGAGCAACCAGCGGGCCGTGCGGGCCGGGCTGAAGTTCCGCCCATACGGCGAAACGGTAAAGGACACGCTGGCGTGGTACAAGAGCCAGCCCGAGAACGGCCGGACGAAGCTGGCCGGCCCCACGCCGGAAAAGGAAGCCGCGCTGCTGGCGGCCTTCCGGCAAAAGTAGCGGCGCAATAGGCTGCGGGCGGCCGGCTTTGCGGCGGCACGCTTCCTCTTTTGGCCGGCGGGACGTATGGTGATTACAGGCAGTGAAGCCTGGAGGTTCTCGTGACGCACAAGCGCTTTGAACTCGTCTCCGCCGCGGTCTTTCTCCTCATCGCCCTGGGTCATCTTGCCAGGTTGCTCTTGCGAACGGACGTCATGGTGTCCGGCCGCGATCTGCCCCAATGGCCCAGCGGCATAGCCTGCCTCTTCCTCGGCTATCTTGCCTGGCAGGGTTTCCGGTTAGGGCGGGGGCGGATCTGAATTCGAGAGGTCTTCCGGCCTGGAAATCCGGGGCAGAGGAGATCCCGATCAGGTTCCCATCCAGATATCAGGCGACACTGCCTGAGTTTGCGTTGCCGGTGTGGCGCGATCCATCGATTACGGCATAGCAGGCGGCCGGCAGGGGCTAGGATTTCCTGACGTGGCTGGAGCCGTAGGGGGCGCGCTGGGGCCGGGAGAGCATGGAGTTGGCTTCGGCGTCGTTGAGGAACTGTTCCTTGGCCGGATCCCACTTCAGGGGGCGGGCGAGGTGCATTCCGATGTGGGAGACGAGGCAGGCCGAGCAGGAGCGGTGGCCGACCTCGGCCGGCGCGGCCGGCGGCTGGCGGCTCTTGATGCTGACGAGCCAGTCGAGGTGGTGGTCGTTCTGGGGGCTGGCGTGGAGGCGGATCTCTCCCTCCTTGAAGCCGGCGGTGAGCATCCGGGGATCGCTGGCGTCGATGGCATTGCCGAGGGGGTGGCCGTTGGCGTCGACCCGGGCGGGATTGTAACGACCGCGGGTGACCCAGATCCAGCCGGACTCGCCGACGAAGCGCAGGCCGTTGGGGTACTTCTCGCTCATGTAGAGGGTGGCGCCGTTGGCGTACTTGAGGCGCACGTGGTAGGGGCCGTGGACATCCCACAGGCCGGACTTGGGGAAGTGGGCGTCGGCGAGGACCTCGATGGGGCCGGATTCATCGACGCCCATGGCCCAATGGGCGATGTCGACATGGTGGACGCCCCAGCCGGTGATCATACCGGCGCCGAATTGCTCGCAGCGCAGCCAGCCAGGGCGGTCGTAGCGCCCGCGGAGTTCCGTGGTCTGCGGATGGACCCGGTTCTGGGTATAGAAGACTTTGGGAGTGGAGCCGAGCCACATGTCGTAGTTGAGGTTGGCGGGCACGGGCATTTCGGGCTCGACGGGACCGGAGGGGTCTTCGGGAAGGCCGATGTAGATCTCTTTGATCCTGCCGATGCGGCCGTTGCGGACGAGTTCGCTGGCGAGGCGGAAAGCGGGGTCGGAGCGCTGCTGGCTGCCGAGCTGGAGGACGCGGCCGGTGGCCTTGACGCAGTCTGCCATCTGGCGGCCTTCCTGGATGGTCAGGGAGGTGGGTTTCTGAAGATAGACATCTTTGCCGGCGAGGGCCGCCTCCATGGCCGGCTGGGCGTGCCAGTGGTCAGGGGTGGAGATGAGGACCGCGTCGATGCTCTTGTCGGCGAGGAGCTCCTTGTAGTCCGGGTAGGTCTTGACGGTGACGGCGGAGGCGCCACCGAGGTTTTTGGCGTAGTAGCCCTCAATGAGCTGTTTGCCGTCGGCGAGGCGGACACTGTCGAGGTCGGAGATGGCGACGTAGCGGGCCACTCCGGTGTGCCGGATGGTCTCCGCGATGTCGTGGCCGCGGGCGATGCGGCCGCATCCGATATGGCCGAGCTGGATGAGATTACTGGGAGCCGACTTGCCGAATACGGTGGACGGCACGATGGCGGGGAAGCCGGCGGCTACGGTGGCTCTCAGGAAGTTTCTGCGATGTGGGGCAACGGATGGCACGGGGCAAACCTCTATCGATAGGGAATCGTATCACAAGGTTCACAGAGGGGCAGAGCGAAGAGCGGCTCAGCGGGCGGCCGCGGCCGTACACTCGGTAAGCACCCAGCGGAGCTTTTCTCCGGTGAAGGGCGGAGTGAGGAGGCTGAAGGCGCCTCGTTCCAGAATGTCGGTGCAGCCGGCGTCGAGGTGCTCCAGGCAGACGATGCAGGGGATGCCGCGCTGGGAACCCGCTTCGACGAGGCGTGTGAAACAGCCGTCGTCGAGGAGAATCTCGCTGAAGATGGCCTGAATTTCGGGATGGGCGGCGAGGATCCGCTGCGCTTCTTCGCACGAAGTGGCGGTGAAAGTATGGGCTCCGCACTCATCGAGGTGCGGGCGAATGCGCGTCTGTGCTCCGGGCGGCAGCGCCAGCAGAACGTTGGGGGCGCCACCGGCCTTGGGCCGGAAGGCGAACGGAGGAGTAGCGGTGCGGCGATGCGCCTCGCCGACGACGCGATCTGCGATTTCGCGCAATTGTGTCCAGTGGAGGCTGCTGCCGAGCTGGCTGTCGGAACCGGCAGCGAGGTTGGAACCGCCCCAGATTTTGGCATCCGGCTGGTCTTCGGCGGCCTGGAAGGCTTCGATGAGGCGCGGGATTTCGAAGATGTCCTCGTCGTATGGGGAGCCGCGGATGATGGAGTAGGTGTAGCGGCCGCTGGGGCGTTTACAGATGAGGCTGATGAGGTTGGTGCAGCCGGCGGAGGCGAGGACGAGGCGGGAGAGGGGGTCGCCTTTTTCGTCGGCGATGACGAAGTTATAGGGGGAGCGGTAGAGGATCTCGGGCTCGGCGGAGATGGGCGTGGTGCCGGCGTGGCCGTTGAGCAGGGCGAGGAGGCGGTCGCAGACGAGGCGGATAGTGTGTTTCACCAGCGCGGCGTCGCCTTGGACCTTGCCATGGATGCGCTGTTGGCGGTAGGGCTCGAAGACCCAGGTGAAGTGGTTGGCGACGAGGTCGTCGAGGTTGACGGGATAGAGGCCGCCGCAGACATCGATCTTATTGTTGTATTGAACGATCCAGCGGAGCAACGGTTTGCCTTCGGCGCGTTCGAGCATCTCGTGATATTCGAGCACGAAGGCGGCGAGACAGACATCCTGATCGGCATTCCACACGTGCACGGGCACGGGGCGGACTTTCTGGAGCCAGCGTTCCATGAGATGGCCCTGCCGAACGGCGATGTAGGCCTGCATGGCGGCGCTCATGGTGGCTTCACGGATGACGCCGGCGTGGTGATCGAAGTTGACGTAGTGGCCGCGGTGGCCGGGGACATCGTCGAGTACTTCGAGAGCGATGGAGTAGTCGGCAGCGTCGCGGATGAATTCGTCCCAGGTGTGGAATCGTTGATCCCGGACGTGCAGCTCTATGTTTTGAAACATCCGATGTCTCGTACGGCCACCGGGCGCCCCGATGAAGGGCCCCCGGGGGTGCACTTTCAGAGTAAGCCTTTTTGGGGTGTGGCGCTGAGGTTCGGCGGCGAAGACCCGGGTGCGAAGTGCCGGAGAAAGCGACGAGCGGCGGCGTCCCGGGAAAGCAGGGGGGGGGGTGACGGCGGCGCTCCACTGATCGGGTTTTCCGGAAATTCGAACCGGTTTTCTTAATTTGGCTCAGCGGCCGGAGAGGAAGATTTCTTAATTTCCCTCAAGGTACGGTTCGCGGAATGAGACTCCTGTTAAGATGGGCTGCTGTGGAGCGGCAGTCTCGATGAAAGTATTAGTCGCAGATGACAGCCTAGTGATGCGGCGTCTGTTGGAGACGTCTCTCGGGGGCTGGGGCTACACGGTGGAGAGTGTAGAGGACGGTGGAGCGGCGTGGGAGCGGCTGAACGCGGCGGATGCGCCGGCGATAGCCGTGCTGGACTGGATGATGCCGGTGTATTCGGGGCTGGAACTCTGCCGCAAGGTGCGGTCCAGCCGGCTGGCTCACTATACCTACTTGATTCTATTGACCTCCAAGGGATTGCGGGAGGATATCGTGGAGGGACTCGGGGCGGGGGCTGACGATTACGTGGTGAAGCCGTTCGACAAGTTCGAACTGGAAGTGCGGTTGAGGGCGGGGCGGCGGATTGTGGAATTGGAGGAGGAACTGGTGGAGGTGCAGGAGGCTCTGCGGCAGCAAGCCACGCACGATGCCCTGACGGGCATTTTGAACAGGACCTCGATTCTGGATCAACTGGCTAGGGAGGTGGACAGGGCGACGCGGGAGAAATCCACGCTGGGGGTGGTGATGATGGACGTGGATCACTTCAAGAAGGTGAACGACACGAAGGGGCACCTGGCGGGAGACGCAGTGCTTCAGGAAGTGGTGGGGCGGGTTGCCTCCGCGGTGCGTTCCTATGACAGCTTTGGGCGGTATGGCGGGGAGGAGTTTCTGGTGGTGGTGCCGAGATGTCCGGAGCAGGCGCTGGTAGCGCAAGCGGAGCGGCTGAGGGCGGCAATCGAGGCGACGCCAATCGACTCGACAGCGGGCATGGTCGAGGTGACGGCGAGTTTCGGAGTGACGACGCTGGAGCCGGAGTCCGGGCTAGGGGTGGAGGACTTGATCAAGGCCGCGGATGAGGCGTTGTACCGGGCGAAGGGCCTGGGGCGGAACCGGGTGGAGTTTGAAGCGGCGGCGGATCACCTGGCGGACTGAGGAGAAGAGGGGGTGGCGGAGTCGGCTACGGCGGAGGGCGTCTGGCCGAGGCCGGAGGCGTACTGCTGGATGCCCTTGAAGAGGGCTTCAGCGATGCGCTGGCGCTGATCGGGTTTCTTGAGCAAGGCCTCATCGCGAGGATTGGAGATGAAGCCGATCTCAGCCAGGATGGCGGGCATGGCTGCGCCAATGAGGACGACGAAAGGCGCTTTCTTGACGCCGCGATTCCTGGCGGCCGCATCCATACGGGCCCAGGTGGTGGCGAGAGGGGCCTGAATGCGGGCGGCAAATTCCTTGGATTCATCGAGCTTTTCGGTGAGCGCGATCTTCTGGACGAGGTCTTTCAATTCGGAGATGGATTTGCCGTGGCCGGCGTTTTCGCGGGCGGCGACGTCGAGGGAGTCCTTGGAGTTGGTGAAGTTGAGGTAGTAGACTTCGGCGCCGGAGATATTGCGGAGGGGGGTGGCGTTGGCGTGGATGGAGAGGAAGAGGTCGGCGTGGCGCTGATTGGCGAGAGCCGAGCGATCGGTGAGTCCGATGAACTCGTCCTTGTCGCGGGTGTAGATGACTTCGGCGCCGAGGCGCTGTTCGACGAGCGCGCCGAGGCGCAGGCTGACGTCGAGAACGAGGTCCTTTTCGGCGAGCCCGGTGGGGCCGGTGGTGCCGTGGTCGTGGCCGCCGTGTCCCGCGTCGATGACAATGCGCTCGATTTTGAGGCCGAGGGAGCGGGTGAGGGATCGCTTGCCCGTACTGGTGGGCTTGGCTGCTTTCGAAGATGACTTCGACGCGGCATCGACTGGCGCCGAGAGGTCGCGCTCGATGGGCTTGGGGCCGGCGGCGGAGGCGACTTCGGTGGGAGGCGGCGCCGCGGAGGGGGGAGGCTGCGGCAGAGGTTGCGGGGCGGCCGTGGATTCGGTGGCTTTGGTCTCGGCGGATTGCGGCTCAGCCGGTTTCAACTGGGCCGGTTTTTGCTCGGGGACAGTAGCGGCGCGTTCAGTGGCTGGGGTGGGCCGGGCTGCAGGAGGAGCGGGGGCGGGGGACTGCTGCGGCTCGATGCGCTGCTTCCCGGTGGAGCCCTTGGAAATCTGGGTTTCGGCGGGCTGGCCGTGCGTACGGATCTCTACAAGGATGCGGCTGGGGCTGGCGCTTTGGGTGATTTCATGATCGGCGGCCTGCTCCAGGTCCAGCACGATGCGGGTGACGCGATTGTCCTTCTGGGCGATCCGGATCTGGCGAACGAGGGAGTCACCGACCTTGATGGTCTGATAGGCCTTGTCGCCGACGGCGGACTTGGATTCGAGGACGTCTACGAAGAGCCGCTCCGGATCGTGCAGGCGCTCGTACTTGAAGCGGGTTTCGCCGCTGGTTTCGATGGCGATGCGAGTGCTTTGGGCGAGAGACCAGAAACGGATTGCGCGAATGGTGACCGGTGTGGGCGCGGTCTTGGAGGCATCCTGCGCCAAACCGGCGGAGGCCGTCAGCAGCAGAGCGGCGCTGAACAGGTGCCGGAGAGTGTGACGCTGGTGCAGATGGTTCTCCTAGCGGGTTTTGAGAATCAACCGGCCGTCGGCATCGGTGGCGACTTCGAGTTGCCGCAAGGGTTCGGGCTGCGGTTGGGCGGGTTGGGCGGCGGTCTGCTGCACAGCCGCCGGTTGGGGCTGGCGGCCTTTGCGGGCCTCCCCGTAATGCTTGCCGACCCTGTAGACGTACTGCTCAGTTTCGCGATAAGGCGGAATGTCCCGATAACGCTGCACGGCGCCTTCGCCGGCGTTGTAGGCGGCCAGAGCGAGACGGTCGTCACCGAAGAGATCCTGTAGATACTTCAAGTATTTGACGCCGGCGGTGATATTCTCCCGGACATCGAAGCTGTTGGCGGCGCCGAAGCGGCGGGCGGTGGCGGGGATGAGCTGCATGAGGCCGGCCGCGCCCTTGGGGGAGACGGCGAAGGGATCGTAATTGCTTTCCACGCGGATGACGGAGTGGACGAGGAGGGGGTCGACGCTGTTGGCGCGCGCGGCCTCCTCCACGATTTCATTGATGGCGGCGACGTGGGGGTCGGCCGCGGCAGGCTGCCCGTTGACTTCCCTGGGGGCGATAAGTTTGGAGGCGACTGGCTGGGGTACGACGGGCGTGGGCGCGATGACGGTGCGGCGCACCAGGCGGCCGGTACGGCTGTCGGCGCGCACGGTGGAGGAGAGCTGCGTCGCATCGGATGCGGCGGCTAAGGCCGGCAGCGCGGCCAGGAGTCCGGTAATAAGACAAAAGCGCGTCAATTTGTTTTTATGATTATAGCCCCGAAGCAATGCCCGGAGAACCTCAAAATGCTGGCCGAGGGTAAGGGAAGGCCCTTGAGCGGCTGCTAAAATTGTCTCATGGCGGGCGCTGCATTTGTTCTGACGGGCGGGTCCAGCCGGCGTATGGGGCGGGACAAGGCGCTGCTCGCCTACCGGGGCGGGACTCTGGTGGAGTGGGTGGCGGGCGAGGCGCAGAAGGCGGCCGGGCGCGTGGCGCTGGTCGGGGGCGGAGAGCGATATGGGCATTTGGGACTCCGATGCGTGGAAGAGAGGTTTGCCGGGTGCGGGCCGCTGAGCGGCATTGAGGCCGCTTTGAGCGCGGGAGAGGCCGAGTGGAACCTGGTTTTGGCCTGCGACATGCCAGGGCTGGATGCCGGACTGCTGCGCGGGCTGCTGGAGGCCGCCGACGGGTGTGATGCCGACGTGGTGGCTGCGCAGGATGGAGTTGGGGGCGCAGCCGAGCCGCTGTGCGCGGTGTATCACATGCGGATTCTGGACGAGGTGAGGGTGGAGCTGAAAGCTGGCCGCTACGCGGTGCGAGGCCTGCTGAGCAGGCTGCGAGTGTCTCTGTATCCAGTTCATTCGAAAGCGCTTCTCAAGAATGTAAACACTCCGGAGGAATGGTCGCAATGCCTGACGTAGACGACAGCTTTCCCCATTACCTGGAGTTCCGGCATGTCAATAAGACGTTCGACGACCCGGTTTTAGTCGATTGCTCCTTTTCTTTGGACGCAGGGCAGACGCTGGCGATTATCGGGCGAAGCGGGGTGGGCAAGAGCGTGAGCCTCAAGCACATCATGGGTTTTCTGCGGCCCGACTCCGGGCGCATCATCGTGGGCTACAGGGATGTGACCGATCTGCCGGAGACGGAGATGCGGGAGATCCGCAAGAAGGTCACGATGGTATTCCAAAGCGGAGCGCTGTTCGATTCGTTGACGGTGGGGGAGAACATCCTGTTTTCGTTGGAGTTGCGGGAAGACTACAACGAAATGAACAGGATGGACGTGGTGCGCGGGCTATTGAGCATGGTGGACCTGGGCGAGCATGAGGACAGCTACCCGTCCGACCTGTCGACAGGGCACCGGAGGGCGGTGGCGATTGCGCGCGCATTGGCGGCGCAGCCGGAGTGTATTCTCTACGACGAGCCGACGACGATGGTGGATCCGATCATGTCGGACCGCCTGGCGAGCCTGATGCTGCGGCTGAAGAGGCAGTTGAAGCTGACGTCGGTGGTGGTGACGCACGACCTGGACCTGATGCGGCGGGTCGCCGATACCGTGGTGGTGCTGTTTGAAGGGCGGGTGATCTACTTCGGACCGGTGGAGCAGTTGGAGGCGAGTCCGCATCCTCACATCCGGGAGTTCCTGGCGATGGACAGGGTGGACTTCGGAGGGTAGGAAGCGCACGCCGGCGGGAGGAGCCGGAGGTGGGTGAGCGGTCAGCGCCGCAAGCGGTCTTTGATCGTATCGAGAAGGCCCTTGCGTCCGGTGTCGGGTTCGGTTGGTTCGTCGTCCTCGGCAAGGCGGATCGTGGGACGCTTGCGGACGGGGGCGACGTACCAGCGGGCGGCCGGCTGCGGCTCGCGGCGCACGATGACCCGGGCGCGGAAGTTGTTCAGGGCGTAGTCCCTTTCCATGCGAGTCCCGTTCTTATCCAGGATCTCGACACGGAACCCGGCGGCGGTCTTGGGGTCAGAGCCGGAGTAAACGCGAAGGGGAAGGTAGCCCTTCAAGCCGCGCTCGATGAAGGAGGTCTCATAGTGGTGGCGGCGAGTGCTCCAAGTAAAGATGCGGAGGTTGTCGAAGTCATTCGGAGCGCCGGCCTGGGATAGGGTGGCCCACAGCCAGACCGGCTTGTTTTCTCCATGATCGGAGATAGAGCCGATGTTGAAGTAAGCGGAGATGCGGGCACGTTCCGCGTATTGGGCGACCTCGTCGGGAATCGTCATCAGAAGCATCCGGGTGAGCACCCAGCCGGTCTGGCCTTTGGCGGACCGGATGAGAGTCCAATCGTCCATGGGCGAATCAGACGAAGGAGCGGCGGCGGGTGCGGCGGACTTGGGTGTGGCTGGGGGTGGCACGGGCTGGGTAGGTGTGGGCCGGGCAGAGAGTTCCACCCAGTTCTGTGGAGGCGCAGGCGCCTTGGGGGAGGGGGGCGGCGGGAGGTCCTGCTTCCCGGCCTTCTTGCGAGCGGGCCGGATTGGAGGGGCGGGGATGAACTCCGGGGAATCGAAGGGGACGCGGGGGTGGCGTTCGTGAGCGATGACGTCGGCCTGGGCATCGGGAGAGATCTGAAAGAAGCTGGGGGCCTGGCGGTTTGGCGCGGAGTGGACGTTGAGGGGTTCGAAGGCGGTGGCGCGGCCCTGGGAGGGGGCCTTGGCGGCGCGCTCGGCGAGGGTCTTCAAGTCGTCCATGTCTTCGGTGGAGAGGAGCTGGCGGCCGTCCACCCAGCCGGTGGCTCCATTGGAGGTGCGGATCTTGTAGAAGCGGCGGCGCTGGCCGATGATATCGATGCGGTC
>JACQZS010000310.1 GCA_016213725.1 Acidobacteriota bacterium
CTGTTCTGCGGCTACCTGCCCTGGCTTTTGTTCCAGGACACCGTCCAGCGCGCAGCCTCCTCTCTCCTGGACCAATCGAATCTCATCACCAAGACCCTCTTCCCTTCCGAGATCATCCCGGTGACGCTGTTTCTCTCGTCGTTGGCTAGCCATGCCATCGCCGTGGGCGTCGCCGTGATTATGGTGCGCTATATCACGGGACAGTTCAGCGTTACGCTCATCGTCCTGCCGGTCTACACGTTGCTGCTCGGGTTGTTCGCTGTAGGGATTTCGTGGATCGTCTCCAGCCTCCATGTCTTCCTGCGCGATACGGCCCAAATGGTAATCGTCCTGCTCACCGGCTGGTTCTGGGCTACTCCGATCTTCCTGGATGAGTCGAATTTCCCGGACGGCGCGAAGTTCCTGGTGAAGTACAACCCTCTGGCGCTGGTGGTGCGCGGCTACCGCCAACGTCTGATGACCGGTGAGTTGCCGCACGTCGGAGACCTTCTCATGCTGGCGGCTATCTCCCTGTCGGTGTTCGTCCTCGGCGGGATGGTCTTCCGTCATCTGAAGCGTGGTTTTGCCGACGTCCTGTAGGCTTGAAGATAGGAGCAGATACCCCACAATGTCCTGGTCCAGAAGATCATTCCTCGCATCCTCTGCGATGCCCCTCTTGGCGCAGAAGAATGCCCCTCCCGCGGCGCCCAGGCCGAACGTAGTGCTGGTGGTGGCCGACGACCTGGCCGCCTGGATGCTTGGCTGCTACGGCAATCAGGAAATCCGCACGCCGAACATCGACCGTCTGGCGGCCGCTGGAACCCGCTTCACGAACTCCTTCGTCTGCACTCCCATCTGCTCTGCCAGCCGCGCCACGCTCTTCACCGGCCGCACACCCATGCAGCATGGCATCCAGGACTTCCTCACTGAACGACCGGCCACCAATCCCGACCAGGGCCAGACCGCCCCGCCGCCCGGCTTCGCCAACGAGACCATGATCTCCGACCTGCTGGCCGGTGCCGGGTACAACTGCGGCTACATCGGTAAATGGCATATGGGCAACGACGCCAAGCCCGGCCATGGCTACTCCTATACCGCCACCATGGGCGCGCGCTCTTACGTCGACCCCACCCTGTCGGTCAACGGCAGCCCGGTCCAGGAGAGAGGCTACCTCGCCGATATCCTCACCCGGCATGCCGTCCAGTTCCTCGACCAGCAAAAGCAGGACAAGCCCTTCTTTCTCACCGTCAGCCACTTGAACCCGCACGTGCCCTATGACGGCCATCCGCAGAAGTATTACGACCTCTATAAGGACACCCGCTTCGCCAGCTTCGGCATTCAGCCCGGCGCCCCCAACGCCCTGCGCGAAAAGGAGTACCTGAACGACTCGGTGGCCAACATCCGCCGCTGCGCCGCCGCCACCACCGCCCTCGACGATCAGATCCCCGCCCTCCAGAAAAAGCTGATCGAGAAGGGCTTCTTCGAAAACACCATCTTCATCTTCACCGGCGACAACGGCTTTCTCCTCGGCCGCCACGGCCTCTGGAGCAAAGGCCACGCCTCAAACCCCATCAACATGTACGACGAAGTGATGCAGGTCCCCATGATCTGGTCCTGGCCCGGCTTCGTCCCCACCCACACCATCCGTCCGGAGATGGTGAGCTTCTACGACTTTCTGCCCAGCGTCTGCGAGGCGACCGGCCAGAAGCCCCCCGCCGCCGGCAACCTCTGCGGCCGTAGCTACCTGCCCATCCTCACCAACAAGCCCCTGCCCAAGAAGCAGCCCTGGCGCCAACTCGTCTTCGGCCATTTCCGCAATACCGAGATGGCGCGCGACAACTACTTCAAAGTGGTCATCCGCAACGGCGGCAAGGGGCCCAATGAGCTATTCGACCTGCGCAAAGACCCCCGCGAAATGGTGAATCTCTACGACAATCCGGGGTTCAACACCGTGCGCGACCGGCTGGCCGGCGAACTCGCCGCCTGGCGCGAAAAACACTCCTAGTTACTTGGCCCCGAATACGGCCTTCACTCCGGCCGGACCCGCAAATACGCACACCGCCGAGTGTCCGCAGCCCGGCGCGATGCCGAATTCGTGCGCCGCGCCGAGCTGGCTCTTCATGTAGTTCCAGAAAATGGCGCCGCGCTCCCGGCGGTAAGCGCCCTGGGCGTTGGCCGGGCAACTCTTGTCGAGATTCGGATCGTCCGTCCGCGTATCGAGTTCGCCCACCAGGTAAGTCACCTTGCGGCGCGTGAACTGCTCGCGAATCTGCTCGGCGGATGCCTGCGCCGCATAGCCCGTCAGCTTCTCCAGCCCGTAGCGGTAATCGTTATACGTGGTGCAGTTGTTGGCATCCCAATACTTGATGAAGGTGCCGCTGCAGTCACCCCGCTCGTTGCAGGTTCCCCCCTGCCGCATGCGCACTTCGCTCATGTACACGTAACTCGATGGGTTCGCCACGACATACCGCACCGGCACGCGCATCTTCGGCTCCATTTTGTTGGCCGCCGCGTAGCGCTGCACATACTGCCCGCCGGCCGAATGTCCGGCCACCACCACTTCCTTCAATGCTGGGAAGCGGGCCGGGTCGTTGAGGCATTCCAGAATCCGGTCCGCTACATCGAAAGAGAACGCCTTGCCGTTCAGCGCGGCTTCCCCCGCCTTCCACGCGTCATTCGTCCAATACCACTCGCCAGGCTCCACCTCGTCGCCCCGTCCGGCCGCGGTTCGCGCCTTGAAATGCGGCGCGATCACCACCGTCGTATCCAGCTTGCCTGCCGCTTCCGCGGAAGCCCGCGTCCAGCGGTAATAATCCTCCGCGTTGCGGCTGGTGCCGTGCACCATGATGTAGGCGCGCTCAATGGCCGGGCTGGTTCCGGATTGCAAAGCGTGGGAACGCCAGATCAGCACCTGGCCATCAGCCACTTTCAGTTGCTCGGTTTCTGCCGGACCGGCCAGAAAGGCCAGAACCAGAACGGAAAACATGCGAGACCCCCTTTGCTTCAGGTTATCTCGATTTCCGCTCGGGCGATGTCCACTTCCGGAGGAGTTCGTAGGCCACCACGCCGCCCGCCGTGGCGACATTCAGCGAGTTCTTGGCGCCGAACATCGGGAGACGAATCCGCGCCTCGCACTCGGACAGCAGCCCGTCCCCCAGCCCGTCCACCTCGTTGCCGAAGATCACGCAAACCGGCCAGCGCGGCGTCCATTCGAAAAGATCCACGGCCGGCTCCCCCGTCTCTATGGCGGCCAGTTGGTAGCCGCGCATCTTCCACCGCCGCAGCGCCACCAGCGTGTCGGTGTGATACTCCCACGGCACCGTCTCCTGCGCGCCCAGGGCGGTCTTGGCAATGCCCTCCTGCGGCGGGTGCGCCGTGATGCCGCACAGCACCAGCCGCTCCAGCCGCACCGCGTCCGCCGTGCGGAAGAATGCGCCCACGTTGTACATGGACCGCACCTGGTCGAGGATGATGATGGCCGGCAGGCGGTCTTGGCTGGTCAAGCGACTAGGATAGCCTGAAGTCATGGTGACCCTGAACGGCTCCTCGTTGTGCCTGGAAGATGTTGCCGCGGTGGCCCGCGGCGGAGAGGAGGCGGAACTCGACCAGCACGCCTCCAAGCTGATGCGCTCCTCGCGGGATCTGGTGGACCGTCTCGCCGACGGCCCTGAGCCGGTTTACGCCGTCAATACCGGCGTCGGCTTCCTCGCCAATCAGCGCGTGCCCGCCGAAGATCTGGAACAACTCCAGCTCAATGTCGTCCGCTCACATGCCTGCGGCGTTGGCGAACCCCTGCCGCGGGAGGCTGTACGGGCCATGATGCTCATCCGCGCCAATGTCCTCGCCAAGGGCTTTTCCGGCATTCGCCCGGTGGTGGCGCGACGGCTCTGTTCGCTGCTCAATCACGGCGTGACCCCCGTCATCCCATCGCGCGGAAGCGTCGGCGCCAGCGGCGACCTCGCTCCGCTGGCTCACATGGCGCTTGTCCTCATCGGAGAAGGCGAGGCCGAACTGGGCGGCCGCCGCCTCCCTGGCGCCGGCGCCCTCGCAGCGGCGGGCATCGAACCGGTCAAACTCCACGCCAAGGAGGGCATCTCTCTGGTGAACGGCACCCAGGCCATGCTCGGCCTGGGCAGCCTGGCTGTTCTCGATTGCGAGGACCTCTGCCAGATCGCCGACACCGCCTGCGCCATCTCCGTCGATGCCCTGCGCGGAACGCCCAAAGCCTTCGACCCCCGCATCCACGACGCCCGCCCGCATCCCGGCCAGCAGGCTAGCGCCCGCCTCATGCGGACGCTGCTCGAACACAGCGAAATCCGCGAATCCCACCGCACATGCCGCCATGTCCAGGACGCTTACTCCCTGCGCTGCGCCCCCCAAGTGCACGGCGCCGTGCGCGACGTCGTAGCGGAAGCCCGCCGCGTCTTCTCCATCGAACTGAATTCCGCCACCGACAATCCGCTCGTGTTCGACGACGAGATCCTCTCCGGCGGCAACTTCCACGGCCAACAGATCTCGCTCGCCATGGACTCCCTCGCCATCGCCCTCGTCTCGCTCGCCGGCATCAGCGAACGCCGCATCGACCGCATGGTCAATCCCATGCTCAACGAAGGGCTCCCTGCTTTCCTCGCCAACCACCCGGGCCTCGAATCCGGCCTGATGATGCTACAGGTGACCGCTGCCGCTCTCGTGGCCGAGTGCCGCGTGCTCGCGTCCCCCGCTTCCACCGGCTCCATCACCACCAGCGGCAACAAAGAGGACTACGTCAGCATGGGCATGACCGCCGCGCTCAAGCTCCGGCAATCCGTGGAACTGGCACGCACCGTGCTGGCGCTGGAGCTGATCACGGCCTCCCAGGCGCTCGAGTTTCTCCAGCCGTTGAAGACCAGCCCCACCCTGGAAGCCCTGCGCGAACAATTGGCCCGCCTCTCCCCGCGGCGCAAAGGCGACGCGCCGTTCACCTCTGAAATCGAGGCCGTCACCAATTGGCTCGCCGGATGGCGCTCACACCCCGGGCCATGGCAGGCCTAGTTCGTCGCGAATACGAAGTAGCGCGTGACGCGCCGGAACCCCAGCCGCCGGTATAACTCGTAGCCCGATGGCGAGGATTGCAGCACCAACGGCCCGGCCCCGCCCCTGCGCCGCACGTCGTTTACCGCATGCCGCATCACCGCCTCGGCCAGCCCCTGCCCGCGCCACAGCGGCAGCGTGGCCACTGAGTAGATCCCGATGGCGTCGGCGGCGTGGATCACTGCGGCGCTGGTAATCGCTTGCCCTTCGTGATAGCCCATCCAGATTTCCAGCGGCGCATGGAAATCGGCTTCGCTGTCGTACACCAGGTCCGCCACCGCCGGGGGAATGTGAAAACACTGCGACACGATGCCCGCAAAATCCGCCCGCGTCGCGGCATCGGAAACGGGGCGGTACTCCAACTCCGGCAGCCGGCGCTTCAGCGGCGGAAAGTCCTCTGCCTCCATTCCGGGCGACTCCGCGATGCACTGCAGGCCGCAGGCCTCGAAGATCCGCAGCAGCCGCCTCGAATTGTGCGGCCCCAGGAAACTCTCGCAAATCCAGAACGACCAGGGCCGGTTGCGGCTGCGGTAGTGCGCCGCCGCCGCCTCGATGCGCCGCTCCAGCTCGCCGCCCATCGGACCGTATGGCTCCGACACCGGCGAGTCCAGCAGCGCGATGTTGAATACGCTGTACGCCACCCGGGACGTAATGAGGCGCAGGCCGGGAGTGAAAGACACCGGACCATAGAACGACAGCGAAGCGGCCAGGTTGGCGGCGTTACGTTCCCACGGCCTCATGCCGGTATTTCATAACAGGGTCAGGGGGTCAACGTCCACTACCATCGCCGTCGCCGGCCATTTATTTTCCAAGGCATGGCGCCTCAGCGACCCCAGCAGCACGTTCAGTTGAGGCCGCGACAACGCCTTGATCAGCGTCTGGTAGCGATACTCTTTCTTGAGCCGCGGCACCGGCGCCTCCGCCGGTCCCAGCACTTTCATCCCCTCGCCCGGGTTCTGCAGCAGCAGCGCCAGCTCACCGCTCAAGCGCAGTGCGTCTTCTTTCTTCTCCGCCCGCACCACCACGTTGGCCATCGCGCAGAACGGCGGATACCGCATCAGCCGTCGGAACTGCAGTTCCTTCTCATAGAACATGGCGTAGTTCTGCAAAGCCGCACAGCGCACCGCGTAGTGGTCCGGATTGATCGTCTGCAGCAGCACCGTGCCCGGCAGGTGATGCCGGCCCGCGCGTCCGGCCACCTGCGTGAGCAACTGGAACGTACGCTCCGCCGCCCGGAAGTCCGGCATGCCCAGGCCGATGTCGGCGTTGATCACCCCCACCAGCGTCACGTTGGGAATGTCGTGGCCCTTGGCGATCATCTGCGTGCCCACCAGGATGTCGAAGTTGCCCTCGCGGAAGCCGCCCAGAATCTGCTCGTATTGGTTCTTGCCCGAAACGGTGTCGCGGTCCAGCCGCGCGATGCGGGCGGTGGGAAAACTGCGGTGCAGTTCATCCTCCACCTTCTCGCTGCCTGCGCCCAGAAAGAAGATGTGCTCCGAGCCGCACTTCGGGCAGCTCTGCGGCACCCTCTGCGCATAGCTGCAGTAGTGGCACAGCAGCCGGTTGTCGCGCCGGTGGAATGTCAAACCGATCGAGCAGTTCACGCACTCCAGCCGCTCCCCGCAACTGCGGCAGGCCACCGACGCCGAAAAGCCGCGGCGGTTCATCAGCAGAATGGTCTGTTCGCCCGCCTCCAGCTTGCCCTGCACCGCCTCCACCAGCCGCCGCGAGAACAGCGCATTCTGGCGCGTCTCCAGAAACTCCTCGCGCATGTCGACAATCTCCACCGCGGGCAGCGGCCGGTCCGCGATTCGCGCCGGCAGCTCCAACAGGTTCGACTTGCCGCGCTCCACGTTGTATCGCGACTCCAGCGACGGCGTGGCCGACCCCAATACCACCACCGCCCCCGCCTCCCGCGCCCGCAGTATCGCCACATCGCGCCCGTTGTAGCGCGGCGTCTCCTCCTGCTTGTAACTCTGATCGTGCTCCTCATCCACGATAATCAGCCCCAGATCGCGCACCGGCGCGAATACCACTGACCGCGTGCCCACCCCTACCATCGCCTGCCCGCCGCGCAGCCGCCGCCACTGCTCGGCCCGCTCGCTGTCGTTGAACGCCGAATGCAGAATCGCCACACGGTCGCCGAAACGCGCGTGGAACTGCCCGGCCACGGCCGGCGTCAGCGCGATCTCCGGCACCAGCAGCAGCGCCCCCCGGCCCATCGCCAGCGCGCACTCGATTGCGCTCAAATACACCTCGGTCTTGCCCGACCCCGTCACCCCGTGCAACAGAAAGGTCTGGTACTTCCGCCCTTCCAACGCGCCCCGAATGGCCTCAAACGCGGCCTGCTGAGCCTCGCTCAACTCGTGCCTGGGCCGCGCCCACGCCGCATCCGCCAGCAGCGGCTCCGGCGTCAGGCCCAGTAGTTTCCGCCGCGCCAGCGCCCGCGCCGCCTGCGAGGCGCCCTTCACCGCCAGCTCCAGTTCCTCCAGGTTATGCTCGCCCGGGTGCAGCTCCAGGTACGCCACCACTTCCCGCTCCGCCTTCGTCAGCTTCGTTCCGGCCGGACGCCCGGAGAAGGTCACCCGCAGCCGCGCCGCCGACGCGCGCAACGGGTCGCGCTCCGCCAGATTCTGCTCGAGTTCCACTAACCCCTTCTTTTCCAGCGCCTTCACTACTTTCTTTGCCCCCGGAATGCGGCGCTCCAGCGTGGCCTCCGCCAAGGGCCGCTGCTCCAGCGCCCGCAGTACCTCCACGGCCGGCTCCGTCGATGCCTCGCCGATCAGTAGTTGCCGCGCAACCTCAACCCCTTTCTGCGTCAACCCCCAAACCCTGGTCCGCCGCACTTCCCCAGCCAGCGGCGCCATCGACCGCAACACCTCCCCAAGCGGTGCACAGTAGTAATCCGCCACCCACCTCCCCAATGCCAGCAATTTCGCCTCCAGCACCGGCTCGGCATCCAGCAGCCGCAGGGCGTCTCTCACCTTCACATCCGGCGCTGTGTTGTGCGCCTCCAAAATCATCCCGGTCATCGTCCGGCTTCCAAACGGCACGATGATCCGGCACCCGGGCTTCACCCGGTGCCGCAGCGTCTCCGGCAGGCCGTAGGTGAACGGCCGGTCCAGGGGAACAGGCAGGCTGACGTCCACATAGCGGAAAATTCCGTCCATCCCGGTAACCTTTAGCCCTCCCATTGACGTTTCTGAGCAAGCAGGAGTTTGAACATGAAAACCTACCTCTCTATTCTCATCGCTTTTGTCCTCTTCGCTGGACTCGCCTTCGGCGCCGCTATCGACGGCAAGTGGGTCTCCGAGCGCAAGATGAACCGCAACGGCGAAGAGATGACCATCACCCAGACCTTTGAACTCAAGGCCGACGGAGCTAAGCTCACCGGCTCAGTTTCGATGGCGATGGGCACCATGGAACCTCGCAAGTCCGAAATCAAGGACGGCAAGATCGACGGCAACAAGTTCTCCTTCAAGACCGTTATGACCACCCCCAACGGTGAGATGACCTCCGTCTACGAAGGCACCGTCGAGGGTGACTCCCTGAAGGGCACCACGATGCGCGAAGGCGGCCAAGGCCAGCCCCGCCCCTTCGAAGCCAAGAAGAAATAACTCTTCTTGCAATTCACTCTGACCCAGGGGACGCGGGCAACCGCGTCCCCTTTCTGCGTATCCTTTCTGCAGGAGTTCCCCCCCATGACGCTGATCCCTGAAACCGGCCGCCGTGGCTTCCTCTCTCTCGCCGCCGGCGCCGCCATGGCGCGCCCGCTCTCTGAAAAGGAAAAACTGGCGCGCATCGCCTCCAACACCTGGCCCATGCGCATGCTCTTCAAGAGCCGTTCCACGCGGCCCAACCCCAAAGCCGAAGAGTTCAAGAAGAAGTATGGCGAGATCACCATGCTCGACTTCGGGCGCTTCACAAAGGAGATTTTCCCCGGCGTCTCCAAGATGGACCTCTGGTCTTCCCTGTTCGGCGACATCTCCGACGACTCCATGTACGTCAAGACGCCCTTCACCTTCAACGGCCAGACCCGTGCCATGACCGAGTTCGACCCCTCCTCGCCCTCCGGCAGGAAATGGCTCGATTCGCTCGCCGCCTCCATCGCCAAGACCGGCGTCAAGTGCCACCACGTCTCCAACAACGCGCCGCGCGACCTCTGCGAACTCGACGAAGAAAGGCGCCGCGCCGGCATCGAAGTGGCCAAGAAGTGGCTCACCGGAGCCGCCCAGATCGGCGCCAAAACCATGCGCGTCAACACCGGCGGCCCCCGCATCGCCCCCAACGCCGTGGCCACCGCCGACTACCCCCGCAACGACGAAATCGTCAAATACCTCGACCGCGCCATCAAGTCCTTCAAGGAACTCGCCGACTTCGGAGCCAAGTCCGGCGTCAAGATCACCATCGAAAACCACTGGGGCCTCAGCGCCAACCCCATGAACGTCCGCATCATCCTCGAAGAGGTCAACCACCCCTTCTGCGAGGCCACGCCCGACTTCTGCAATTGGGAACATGAGTATCTGCTCTACCACGGCCTCCTGGCCCTGGCGCCCTACACCAAAACCACCGTTCATGCGAAATACTGGAACCGCTGGAAAGAGGTCGACATCAAGAAGTGCGTGCGCATCCTCGAAACGGCCGGCTACCAGGGCGTCTATGCGTTGGAATACGAAGACGGCCCCTGGGACGGCGTCGATGGCGCCCGCTACCTCTTCAAGGAAGTGATGGCGGCGCTGTAAGCTCCATCAACGCCGAGACGGCCTGAGCCACAGCCTCCGGAAGGGCCGCCTCCACCGCATCGCTTAGTCCGATGCCGGTCGTTAGTCGTACCGGCGACACTCCAACCACGATGGTCCGTTTGGGCGCGACACCCAACAGCACTGCCGCTTCCAGCAGTTCCAGGGCGTTGCCTTCATGGGCCGTCGTGGATCTTTGCGCTCGCAGCGCCGCGAGATCGTCACCGTCCACCCTCTTTACCGCGCCCCCAACTCCGCTCCCCACGGCGTCGAGAACCAGCAGCCCGGCTCGGCTTTCCACCGCCCCCAACAACGCCAACCCTTGCGTGCCGCCATCCAGAAACTCCACCCCAGCCCCCCATTCCCGCTCCTGTTCCAGCATCGCGAGTAGACGAATCCCTGTGCCGTCATCCCACAACAGGGTGTTCCCAAGTCCCAGAACTAGAACCGGCGCCCGCTCAGCTGACCCAACGGTCATTATCGAGGTCGCCCTCCTCCCAGAACTTGAAGCCGGAAACGATCGAGGAAATCAGCCCGTTGTTGAAGTGGCCCGAATCGAACATCACGATGTAAATGTGCAGGATGGCAAACACCACGAAGCCCCAGGCCATCGTGTGGTGCCACATCCGCACTTGCATTGATCCGCCGCAAAGCGGAATGATCCAGCCGGTGAGCACAGACCAGAATCCGCCGGGATTCGACTCGGAGTACAACGCCAGTCCCGTCAGAATCTGAAACCACCCCAGGCCAATCACGAAAATCGTGTAGGTCAGACCGCCCAGGGCATTGTGCCCCAGGTGCACGTGGCCGCGCTCCAGCCGCAGGTACTGCATGGCCTGCGACTTCAGATCAGCCCACCAGCTCGCCTTCAGCACAAACGGAAAACCTGAGCGGCTGTAATTGTTCCCCACCCAGAACCAATAGCTCCGGATGAGAAAACTGATCAGCAGCACGTATCCGCTGATGAAGTGAACCATCCGGATGTTGCCCATGACGAAATGCTGCCAGGGCTCCCCCGCGGTGGACAGTTGCGGGGCCGAAATGTAGAGCCCGGTCCAGAACAGCGTAATGATCGCCGCGACTGTCAGCCAGTGCGAGAGCCTGACGGGCAACTCCCAAACGTATCGCCGCCCGTAACGCGGTTCTCCCGGTTCGAACTTGAGTGTGCTAAGCGTAGTCGCCATGGGAGCCTCCTACCTGACCACGACCTCGGCCAGACGCTCTCCGTCCGGACCGAATACGTGCGAGGCGCAGGCCAGGCATGGGTCGAAGGAATGGATCGTTCGCAGCAGTTCCACCGGGCGCGCCGGATCCGCCATCGGCGTTCCAAGAAGGGCCGATTCATACGCCCCCGGCTTTCCCTGTCCGTCGCGCGGCGATGCGTTCCAGGTGGAAGGGACAATCGCCTGGTAGTTCTCGATCTTGGCGTCCTTGATGTGGATCCAATGGCACAATGCCCCGCGAGGCGCCTCGGTGAACCCGTAGCCCTTGCACTCGGCCGGCCACTTTGAGGGCTCCCACAGCGAAGTATCGGCCGTGGAGCTGTCTCCCATTTTCAGATTGGTGACCAGGTGCTCGTAGGCTTGCATCAGCCAGTGGATGCAGAGCTTGGTCTCCAGTCCGCGGGCCGCCGTCCGGCCCAGCGTCGAAAACAGCGCCTCCGGAGGGGCTTTCAGCCTGCCCAAGGCTTCGTTCACCACCTCCTTAAACTCGCTCTTCCCACTGGCGAACCCCACCAGGACTCGGGCCAGTGGCCCCACCTCCATGGCGTTTCCCTTCCAGCGCGGACTCTTCAACCAGGAGTAGGCCTGGCTGCTGTCCAGTTCCTTGAAGGGCGGTTTCGGCCCGGTGTAGTTCGGCTCGGTCACTCCATCCCATGGATGCAGGCTCTTCTTCCCGTCCGGGTACTTGTACCAGGAGTGCGCCACCTCTTCCTGAATCTGCGAGGCTTCGCCTGGATCTACGTCCAGAACTTCGTTCAAGTTCTTGTTGAGGATCACGCCTCGCGGGAACAGGAAGTTCTTGGTGTCTTCGATTCCGCGCTGGGGCAGATCGCCATAAACCATGTAGTTCCCCAGCCCGCCGCCGATGGAGGCCCATTCCGGGTAGAACGATGCCACCGCCAGCAGATCCGGCAGGTACATATCCTCCACGATGGCAAATGCTTCCTGGATCTTCTGCTTCACCAGATTCAGGCGCTCGACGTTCACGGCGTTGTCGCCATCCATGTTCAGCGCACTGGCCATGCCGCCCACCAGGTAGTTCGGATGCGGATTCTTGCCGCCGAATACCGTGTGGATCTTCACCAGTTCCTTCTGCCAGGCCAGCGCCTCCAGATAGTGCGATACCGCCATCAGGTTGGCTTCGGCTGGCAGCTTGTACGCCGGGTGCCCCCAATAGGCGTTCTGGAACAGTCCCAGCTGCCCTGATTCGACAAACTTCTTGAGCTTGTTCTGGATGTCCCGGAAGTACCCCTCGCTCGACTTGGGCCAGTTCGGCGTCACCTTCTTGGCCAGCGCCTCCGTGGCCGCAGGATCGGCTTTGAGTGCCGAAACGATGTCCACCCAATCCAGCGCGTGCAGGTGATAGAAGTGCACCACATGGTCGTGCACCATCTGCGTAAGGAACATGATGTTCCGGATGACATCCGCATTCTGCGGCACCCGGATTCCGAGCGCTTTTTCTACGGCACGCACGCTCGCCAATGCGTGGACAGTCGTGCAGACGCCGCAAATCCGCTCGCAGAACGCCCAGGCGTCGCGGGGATCTCTCCCCTTGAGGATGACTTCAATCCCCCTCCACATCGTTCCCGTCGACATCGCGTCTTTGATCTTGCCGCCTTCGTCCAAAGTCGCCTCGATGCGGAGGTGGCCTTCTATTCTCGTGACCGGGTCCACAACTATTTTTCTTGCCATGGCTTGCTCTCGCTCCTATTTCCCGGCCTCTTGGTCCGGAGCCGTGGATGCGCCGCCAATCTTCTTGCCCGAAGCCTTACGAACCGCGTAGGAGACCAGGTGCGCTCCCGCGCCTAGCGCCGTCAGCCCGGCTGCCACTTTGCCGAATCGGTCCGGAGTGGATTCGATGCCCGGTACCGGGATCGAAGTGAGCCGTTCGTAGAATGGCCCGTTGTCCCAGAAGTTGTTTTCACTGCAGCCGATGCAGGGATGTCCGCTGCCGATCGGGAAACTCACCCCGTTGTTCCACCTCATGTTGGAGCAGGAGTTGTAGGTCATGGGCCCCCGGCAGCCCATCTTGTAAAGGCACCACCCCCGGCGGGCGCCGTCATCGTCCCAGCGCTCCACAAACTGCCCCGCGTCGAAGAACGGCCGCCGGTAGCACTTGTCGTGGATTCGCTGGCCATAGAACATCGTGGGACGCCCCAATCGGTCCAGAGCTGGAATCTTGTCGAACGTGAGCAGGTAGGCGATTACGCCCGTCATGACCTCGGCGATCGGCGGGCACCCCGGGACATTGATCACCGCCTTGTGATCGATCAGCTCATGCACCGGCTTCGCCCCTGTCGGGTTTGGCCGGGCCGCCTGCACGCATCCATTGGATGCGCAGGATCCCCACGCAATCACCGCTTTGGCGGACGCCGCAGTCTCCTTGAGAATGTTCAGGAACGTCTCCCCGCCAATCGTGCAGTAGACCCCCCCATCTCGAGTGGGCGCGTTCCCTTCCACGGCCACAATGTAGTTGCCGGCATGCTCCTTCATGACTCTGCGACGGTTCTCTTCCGCCTGCTCCCCGGCTGCCGCCATCAGCGTGTCGTCATAGTCCAGGGAGATCAGGTTGAGGACTATGTCCTGGACAATCGGGTGCGACGAGCGGATGAACGATTCCGAACAGAAAGTGCATTCCAGCCCGTGCAGCCACAACACAGGAATGCGGGGTTTGGTCTCCATAGCCGCCACTACCTGTGGAACCAGCGCGGGCTCCAGACCCAGCGCTGCGGCGGTCGCGGTACAGAAGTTCAGGAAGGTACGTCGATCAATTCCGTGAGAGCGGAGTAAATCGTAGGTCGAACGGGCGGGAGTTGAAGCCACAAGCTACCTCCACAAATGAGTTGCATCCCGGCAGACTTCTCAAGACGTGGATAACAGGACCTTGTTAGCATGATTGGGACCCAAAGTAAAGGCTTTTCCCGATGCCTCAGATGTTCGACACGCCCTGATCCCCTCGCGCGGAACTTGCCGGGGAGTGCGCACGCTGCTCAGCATGGCGAAGCCGCTTGGGAAGTTCGCTCGGTGGGGCGTGGGGGCTGCCCTTGCCCCCTGCGCTCTTCTCGATTCCGGCCTCGGAGAAGCCGCGATTTCAGGAGCTGGGGACGCCGGCAACCGTGATGCACTAGGGAACCTGGTGTTCCCCCAAGCTCAACCAGAGCAATGGCTGCCAATCCGCGGGTTTGTTGTTGTTCAAGGCGTCCTCATTAGCGCCTTCATTCGGCGTCGGAAACCAGCCTGTGAACCCCTGCCCTTGTTTCAAGGGGATTCGGCTTCCTGAAGATTCGGCTTGCAGGAGCGGGCAGGACTCGATCTTGCGTGCGTCAACTACGTCGGCACCCAAATCGGGGCGCCGGCCGCGAAGCAGGCGCCCTTTGATTTCTATGGTTCTTGGGCGAGTCCGCTAGGATTGCGGCGGCGCCTGCGCCGGATGCATGTCCACCGGATTGCGCACCGCCGGTATGGTCCGCAGATACGCGTAGATCGCCTTCAGGTCGTCTTCCGTCATCTGCGCGAAGGAGTACCACGGCATCACCGTGAAGTTCGCCTGTGTCGTTCGGGGTGCGTTTTCATAGGTCAGGTTGACGTGCCCCTTGAACTTGGAGACGAAACGCTCTTCGCTCCACTTCCCCAGGCCCGTCTCCTCGTCCGGCGTGATGTTCGCGCTGCGCACCAGGTAGTTCCCAATCGGAAACTCGTGCCCGCCCGCATACTCCATCCCCTTCACCAGTTCGCCCTTGTCCAGCTGCGTGTGGCACTCGATGCAGCCCGCGACCGTCACCAGGTACTCCCCGTACTTCGTTTTGTCCGAACGCTCCGGAGCGCTCACCTTGGCCGTCACCGGCTGCGCCGCGAACTTGATCAGGTACTTCACCGGGAAATCCAGCTCCGTCCGCGGCATCCGGTTCTTCACCGGCGGCAGTGTGTTCAGGTACGCCACCAGTGAATACAGATCCTCATCGCTCAGCTTGGCGAAGGCCTGAAACCGCATGAACGGAAACAATGCCCGCCCGTCCTTCGAAATCCCTTCCCTGATCGCCCGGATCTTCTCCCCGTCCGTCCACGTTCCAATCCCCGTCTCTTTGTCAGTCGTGATGTTCGGCGCATGAACCGCCCCGGGGAACCCCAGTTCCTTCGGGAAGGACCATCCCGATCCCGTCCGCTCCGGCGGCGACATCGACGCGAACTTCTCCGGATTCCGCGGGTTGTGGCACCCCCCGCAGTCCGCTACCGATTCAAACAGATACTTGCCGCGCTCCA
>JACQZS010000306.1 GCA_016213725.1 Acidobacteriota bacterium
CCAGCGCGGCGGGCAGATAAGCAGCTTCACTGATACCCATCATGCCGCGGGCGGCCAGCAGTTGCGGGAAACTGCCGGCATGGCCGGTGAGCCAGGTAACCGCCGACCAGACGAGCAGGCTGAAGAGCACGACGTGGACGCGGTTGTAGCGGTCAGCCAGGTATCCGCTCAAGGGGCTGCAAGCGGCGTAGACCCAGAGGAAGACGGCGCCAAGCAAGCCGAGTTGAGCGTCTGCAACGTGAAACTCGGCGCGGATGGGCGGGAGGAGCGAGAAGATCACCTGGCGGTCGAGGTAGTTGAGAGTAGCGACCACCCAGAGCAGCCCGACAGTGATCCATGCGGCGCGAGAGACCTTCATCGAACGGCCCCTGCGGCGAAGCGCGGAGCGAACTCAGTCTGGGTGATGAGATGGATCAGTTCCGCGGATTCGGCGGCGGAGAGATCGCGGCGGGGGCGCAGGCAGGGGCCGCAATCGATACCAGCAGAGCGCAGAAGAGTTTTGACGGCGCCAAAGACGGGATAGCGAAGGATGATCCGGATGAGGACGTTGATTCGATCCTGCACGGTGGCAGCCTGCGCCCATTCGCCGGCGCGAGCAAGGGAATAGAGATCGACGAAGAGATCGGGGATGAGATTGTAGATGCTGCCGATGCCGCCGTGGGCGCCGCGCAGGAGTCCAGCCACCAGCATTTCGTCGCTGCCGTTGAAGACGGTGGCGCCACTGCGGGCCAACTCGGCGAGTTTATACATGTCGCTGTCGGTGAACTTCAGTCCGGCAACGTTGGGGACGGAACAGAGATCCAGGAGTTGGTCGAGATGGCTGATGGCGCCGGAGAGCGGCGTGAAGTAGTAGACGAGGAGTGGCGCGGAGCAAGCTTCAGCGATCGCCTGATAGTAGGCTTTGATTTCGGCGAAGGAGTAGGAGCCGAAGGGCGGGAGGGCGCTTACGGCGGCCGCTCCGGAGGCCGCGGCGTGCCGCGCCAGGGCGACGGCCTCGCGCGTGGAGAATGCCCCGATGTGCACAATCACTTGGCTGCCCGAAGGCGAGAACTCCATGGCGGCTTCCGTGACGCGCATGCGCTGTTCGGTGGATTGCTGGAGTCCTTCGCCGGTCTGGCCGCAGACATAGATGCCGTGAACGCCGGCGGAGTAGCACCGCTCCAGAAGCAGACGAAATGGCTGGGGGTTGAATTGTTCGGTCTGGTCCACCGGAGTGACGACAGCCGGCAGAATGCCGTGGAAATGCATGCCTTACATCATATCCGCGGCCCAGGCGATTGGCAGATAATCTGGAAGCCATGGGATTTGCCGAGAGGATTCGCAACGGACTCCTGGTTTCGTGTCAGTATTCAGCGGGCGATGCCTTTGAATCGCCGGAGAGCGCAGCCCGGTTCGCCAAGGCGGCTCAGGACGGAGGCGCTTGCGGAATCCGTGCCAACGGCAGGGCGGACATCGCCGCAATCGCCGCAGCCACCGGGTTGCCGGTGATCGGCATCCGCAAGCGCAAGATGGAGGATGGCCGGATTCTGATCACACCGTCACTCGAAGAGGCACGCGAACTCGCGGAGGCGGGCGCGGCGGCGGTTGCGTTGGATTGCACAAGGCGCGGGCAGTCGTTTGGCGCGCTGGCGCGCGTGGCGGCGATCCGTAAGGAGCTGGGTGTGCCCGTGCTGGCGGACATCGCCACCATGGAGGAAGCGGTGGCGGCAGAGCAGGCGGGCGCTGACATGGTGCTCTCCACCATGCGGGGCTACACCCTGGAGACGGCTGCCGTGAAGCAATTTCAACCGGAGTTCATTGCACAATTGCGGCGGGCGGTGCGTGCGCCGGTAATCGCAGAGGGAATGATCGCCAGCCCCAGCCAGGCAGGCGAGGCAATGCGCGCCGGAGCATGGGCTGTGATTGTCGGCACGGCCATTACACGGCCGCACGAGCTGACGCGCGGTTTTGTTCAGTGTGTCCAGTGGGCGGCCGGAGAAAAGCTGAGGCTCTTCGCGGCGGTGGACCTGGGCGCCACGAATACGAAGTTCGGCCTGGTGGATGGGGAGGGGCAGGTCATCTGGAGCAGCGTGAAAGCGACTCCGGCGAAGAGTGGCCGCGAAGCGCTGCTCGATCACCTGAGCGACGTAGTGGAGAGGTGCCAGCGCGAGGCGCAGGCGCTGAAGCGAGTTCCGGCAGCGGCCGGCATTGCCGTCAGCGGATGGGCGGACCCGGCAACCGGCAGGATCGCCTTCGCCACTTCGGCCATGCCGGGCTGGACGGGCGCGGCGGTGGCGGAGTTTGTGGGGGCGTCCACCGGCCTGCCTGTGATTGTAGAGAACGATGCGCGAGCGGCTGCGGCAGGCGAGCGCGCCTTTGGCGCGGCGCGGCAGGTGCGGGATTTCGTGTGCCTCACTTTGGGTACGGGTGTGGGAGGAGGGGTGTTCGTGAATGGCAGATCCGTCACCGGCGCGGCGGCTCTGGGCTCCGCGATCGGCCACATCGTGGTGCAGCCCGACGGGGAACAGTGCGTTTGCGGCAGCCGGGGCTGCCTGGAGGCGTACGTCAACCTGGAGGCGGTGCTGCGCTCCGCAATGCCGGAACATTACGACTCGGGGCGCGATCTCGTATCGGCGGCCAATCAGGCGCGCAGTGGCGCCGTGAAGGCGGTGGAGCGGATGGCGGCATATCTGGCGATCGCCTGCCAGTCGTTGATCCATGTGCTCGACCCCGAACTAATCGTATTGGCTGGGGGCCTGGCGCAGGACAACGCGCTACTGCTCAAGACGCTGCAGGAGAGACTGGATGCCACGGTCTTCGCGCGCGGGCAGCGGAGAACGCGGATTGCCGCATCGCGACTCGGCTATCAGGCAGGACTGATTGGCGCGGCCGCTTTGGCGCGAGACTGCTGAAGAAAGTCAGATCTCCTCATGAAAAGACTCACATGGTTCATCACCACACTGGCCGCCGCACAGAGCGCACCTCCGCGCGGCTACTCCATCCCGCTCATCGATCTTGCCGGCGACAAGGGGCGGCAGGTGCAGATCGACCGCGAGCCCGGCCAGTACCTGGGTCATCCCACGACCGTGCTGCTGGAAGACGGCAGGACGATGCTGGCGGTCTATCCGAGAGGCCACGGCCGGGGAGCGATCATACTCAAACGCAGCCGGGATGCGGGCAGGACTTGGTCAAGCCGCGATGCCGTGCCGGAAAACTGGTCCACTTCGCTGGAGACGCCCACGATTCATCGGGTAATCGATGCAGCGGGCAGGAAACGACTGATCCTGTTCTCCGGACTCTACCCGATTCGAATGGCTGTCTCAGAAGATGACGGCGCAACCTGGAGCGGGCTGAAACCCATCGGCAACTTCGGCGGCATCGTGGCCATGTCGTCCCTTATCCGGCTGAAGAACGGCAAGTATGCGGCCTTCTTCCACGACGACGGCCGCTTCCTGCACAACGCGGGGACGACCGGGCCATTTGTGGTCTACAAAACTATGTCGAGCGACGGCGGGCTGACGTGGAGCGATCCGGCGATGCTGTTCTCGCACCCCCAAGCCAAGCTCTGCGAACCGGGCGTCTTCCGCTCACCCGACGGCAGGCAATTGGCCATGCTGTTGCGCGAGAACAGCCGCAAGTTCAACTCCTTCATTTCATTCAGCGACGACGAGGGCGAGCAGTGGACTGCGCCGAAGGAGTTGCCCGGCGCGCTCACCGGAGATCGGCACCAGGGCCTGTACTCAAAAGACGGCCGGCTCTTCCTCACCTTCCGTGACACCACCTTGGAAAGCCCCACGAACGGCGACTGGGTGGCATGGGTAGGGCACTATTCAGATCTGGTGAACGGCACGGAAGGGCAATACCGCGTGCGGCTCATGCAGAACCACAAGGGATCGGATTGCTGCTACGCCGGCGTGGAACGGCTGAAGGACGACACCATCGTCACCACGACATACGGCCATTGGACCGAAGGCGAGCAGCCCTACATCATGAGCGTGCGGCTGAAGCTGGCGGAACTGGACCGCCGCGCGGGCCGGCGCAAATAGCCCGGCCCATCTGTGATCGCGTTGAGAATTTACTTCACCTGGACCAGGGTGGTGCCCAGCAGGCCATAGTAGATCTGGCCCTGGTCGATGCCAGTGGCCGTGAACTTCGCGATGTCATCGGCTGGCAGGGTGCCGAAGATGAGTCCGGCGCCGGTCTTCTTGGGATCCGGGTCCACCGTGGGCGGCATATGCGCCAGAACGTTGGGGGGCACGGTGAAGCGGCCTGTCCCTCCCGGCACGACGCAGAAGAAGCCGGAGGCGGCTTTGGTGGTCTGATCAGTGGCTGCGGCGCCGAGCAGGATGCGCTGCGGCGTGGTTGGGGTGGACCAGGTGAAGGTGACGCCTGCGGCACGGTCGATGGCGGTCATCTCAGCCTTGTTGGTCCACTCGACCGGCGGCGGCACGTTGATCGTAGTCTCGAAAGCACCGACGTCGCGGCCACCGGTGCCCGTGACTCGGTAGGTGCCGGGAGTGAAGAAGAGCGGCTTGGGCGGATCTTCGCTGCCGGGGATGTTGCCGCCGAAGAAACCGCCATAGGCGCCGGGATCTTCATCCGCGGCAGGCCCTTCCAAAGTGACTTTCTGGCCGCTGGGATGAGTGATGGTAATGGTCTCGCCGGCATCGAGCACTTTGCCGATAGCGCCGGAACTCCCGGATGCGGAGGCCACACTGCTCAGCCCGGTAGGATCAGCGACGCCGGTATAGGAAGTACACGACCCCGGAGGCGGCATGGAAACCAGCGGATTGAAGGCCTGCTCACCACCACCGCCGGGCGTCTCGAGGAAGATGGCGAGCCCGGCGTCCAGAGTGACGTCCTGTACACCCTTCTCCGCATCGATGGTGCCAACGAAGTTGCCGCGGAGGAGGAAAATGGATCCGCCCTTGCGCCCGGTGGTGAGCAGGCCGGAGAACGGATTGGTCGGATCGGAGCACTGCTTGCCTTCGGGATTCACCGCAATGGTGGCCATGTTGCCGTAGTAGCCCGGCAGGTTGACCTGGACAGGCACGTAGCAACCGGACGGCGTCTCCGGCGGCAGGACGATGCGAACCACATCCTGGCCGGGTGTCGTAGCCGAGCGGCCGGCGTAAAGAACCTGCGCCTGCAGGCCGGCCACCAACACCTGAACGTCAGAGGCCATGTTTCCTTGCGGAGGCACAACGTTGTCGCCGCCATCCACCGGCCCCAAGCCCGTGCCCCAGATCAGGGCTTCCTGGCCGGGCTTGGCCGTAATCACCTGCGATGCCCACACCAGGCTTCCGTCGGGTTGCACGAGCTGGACCTTGGCAGGACCGCTGCCTCTCGCCGTCGTGAACACGCCGAAATTCCGATTGACCACTTTGAACGGAACGGGCTCCATCGTCTTGCCATCGTAGGAGACGGTGGCCGTTGCATCGCCCTCCGGCACAACCGAAGGCAGAACGGCGTCCACCTGAGTCGAAGAGGCGAGCACCGGATAGGCGTCGAAGGTGTTTTCGCCCTGCTTGATCTTCACGGAAACACCGCCCAGCGTGGTGTCCAGGGGATAGCTGGTTGCGCTGACGGGATCAGTGGGGCCGATGCCTTTCTCGAGCACCGAGAACGTGGAGCCCCGGGCGATGGCGCCGGAGGGGAGCGACGCCGGCAGACGGCTGGCGGCGCTCACTACGGTGGGCGGCGGGCCAGCCTTGGAGGGATTGGCCGCCTGAGTGACCGGGATATTCTGGCCCGCCACCGTGGCAGTTGCCGTGCGGGCTTCAGCCTGATTTTCTGAGGCGTAGTAGGTGATGGTTGCGGAGCCGGCGCCGGACGCGTAGTCGGGAGTAATGGAGAACCAGGAGTCGCTCGACGTGGCAGTCCAACGGCAAGCCGGAGCGGATGCAGTGATCTCGATGAAGCCGTACTGCTCCTTGTAGTCAAGCGAGATCTTGCTGGGAGAGACGGTAAATGTGCAATTGACCGGGGCAGCCGCGGCCTGGGTGAGGGTGAATGTGGTTCCGGCGACGGTGAGGCGGGCCGACCTGGAGGAAGTGGCTGTGTTGGCATCGTAGCCGAAGGTGACAGTGCCGCTGCCGGTGCCGGAATTCGGCGATGGCCGTACCCAAGAGGAGTCGCTACTGGCGGACCACTGGCAGCCGGATTGTGTGGTGACAGTGGCGTTCACCGTCCCCGCGGTGGCGGGCACGGAGTTGGACGCGAGGGAGGCATTGTAGGTGCAGGTCTGAGCTGCCGCGGCCTGTGTGATGGTGAAATTGACTCCCGCAACCGTGAGACGCGCGGTTCTCGCCGACGTTGCCGTGTTCGCATCAAAAGCGAAACTGACAGTGCCGTTGCCGGAGCCCGAAGTGGGGGAGGGCCGAATCCAACTGGCATCGCTGGCGGCGGTCCATTGGCAACCGGAGGCGACGGTTATTGTCGCCGTCACCGTGCCGGCCGAGGCCGTGATGGATGTGGAAGACAGGGTCACATTGTAGGTGCATGTGGCGGCTGCGGCGGCCTGAGTCACGGTGAAGTTGACACCGGCGATGGTCAGGCGGGCAGTGCGCGCGGAGGTGGTGGTATTGGCGTCCACAACGATGTTGACTGCGCCGCTGCCCGTGCCGGCAGCAGTCACCGGGCGGGCCCAGGACGCATCGCTCGATGCGGTCCACTGGCATCCCGCGGTGGTCGTGATCGATGCCAGCAGAGATCCGCCGGCCGCGGCAATGGAAGTGGAGGAAAGCGTCACCGAGTAGGGGCAATTGGCGGCGGGCGCCGCCTGGGTGATGGTGAACACCTGGCCGCCGATGGTAATGGTGCCGGTGCGGCTGGCCGTGGTGGTGTTGGCCGAAACATTGTAGGAAAGGCTGCCGCTGCCAGTGCCGGAGGTGGAGAACAGGCCCAGGGCAATCCAGGGGACGCTGATGGTGGCGGTCCACTGGCACCCAGCGCCGGTGGTGATCTGGATCTGGCCCGTGCCCCCGCCGGCCGCCACATTCGCCGAGGCGGGAGTCAGCGCGAATGTGCAGGTAGTTCCACCTCCGCCGCCGGACGTCGAGACGAGGCTGAAATTGAAGTTATCGGCGTAGCCGTCGTTGGAGGAGCCCGAAGTCCGCGTGAAGGCGGCGGTGATTGTCGCAGAGCGCGTCCTGGCCGGAAGGTTGGCGGAAGAGATGCGCTGCAGGAGGCCTGAGTTGCCGCTACGGTCGGCCGACAGAACTGGGCCGATTTTGGCGGTGCCCAGTGTGGCGCCGGAGGAGTCCTTGAAGGTGGCCGTCAGCGTCGCGTTGTCGTCCTGGCCGTCCCAGCCGCCTAGCCAACCGGAGAGTGTGTAGGGCTGCGTCCCCGCGTCGATCGCGGAGGAGTAGGAACTCAGGTCCACCACCTGATACATGCTCGCCGTGGAGGAGTACCCGCCGGAGAAGAAGTTCCTGCCCCGGTCCGTGGGGCCGGGCGACGAGGGCGACAGGTAGTCCGCGCCCGAAGTCCAGGAAATCACCGAAACCCCGCCATCGGTGGTCCAACTGGGAATCGCGGAGAGGCCGGAGTAATCCGGACTTGCGTTGCCGTCTTCCGCGCCGGGGTTCTTCAGCAGGTTAGTGCCGGTGCTCGGCGTTGACGAACCGATGGTGAAATTCAGCGTGGCGATCAGAGTTGAGTTGTAGTAGACCTTCGCAGACCACTGGCCGGCCTGCAGCGCGGGATTCGCAGCGGCAATCTCCAGGGCCGCGTCGCTGTAGCACAATTGCCCGCCGGTTTCATTGGAGGCCACGGGCGCCCACGGCCCGCTCGCCGGAGCGTACACCGCTCCGTTCGGTTGGATGTAGTTCACCGAGGCGACGTCGCCAACCTGCTGGCCGGAGACGACGAAGTAAAGCACAACGGCTGTGTCGCTGGCTGCATAGCTGGTGACAGAAGGGGAACTATCCGCAAGGAAGGCAGAGCAACTCGACGGCCGGGAACGCAGCGTGGCGGCCTTGACCAGTGTCACCGCCTCTAGCGCAGGGGCTGCGGCGAGCAAAGACAGAAAGACAAGGGCAAGGCGAACTGGCGACATGTCACTACCTCCGATTGATCTTGGGTATAACAGATGCTGTTATCGGAATCAATGGCAGGCAATGATGAGTTTTGGCTTTCGCATGACCGCACGCGGCTGTAAGATGAGGCATCGGAGGAACGCGGACTGATGAGCGATTTCCGCGAGCTGCTGTTGCTGTCGAACCAGATCACCCTGGTTCGTATCGGCCTCACCATCGCCATGTGTTTCCTGGTGGATGGGAATCGAATCCTGTTCCTCTACCTCCTGCTCTGCGCGGCGGCGAGTGACGTTCTGGATGGATTCGTGGCTCGGTTGCTCGACCAGGAAACCCTGCTCGGCCGGCACCTGGACTCCGTGGCGGACGCCTTTCTCTTCCTGGCCGGAGCATGGTGGCTGTATCGGCTCCACCCCGAGATCTTCCTGGACCACCCCGTTCAAATGCTGGTCTGCGCCATATTCGTGGCGGCGCCGCAGGCCTTGGCCATGATCAAACTGCGGCGAAACGCCGGCTTCCATCTCGCCTCGGGAAAAGTGGCGGGTGCTTGGGGGCTCTTCTGTTTCTTCTGGGCCACCCTTGTGGGTTACAACGAGTGGTTTCATTACGTGTTCACAGCAGTGGTGGTGGTCCGGAATGTGGAGGCGATGCTTCTTCTGGCGCTGCTGGACGACCCCTACCAGGACTTGCGCCCGTCCATCTTCTGCTACTCGCGGAAGGAGTTGCGCCGCAGCCATAGCCTGCGGCGGGGAGAGCTACAGTGCGGCTCCTCCTGCTGATTAGCCTGCCCTACATCCGAAGACACAAGTGGCGCTACCTGCTCCTAACCACCGGCGTGGCGTTGGGTGTGGCGATTGCCGTGGCGATCCAGGGTGGCTCCCAGGAGGTGATGAACGAGTTCCGAGACACGGTGGAACGCATGGCTGGACGCAGCCAGTTGCAGGTTGCGGCAGGTGAGGCGGGCGTACCCGAGTCCTTTCTCGAACGCATCCAGGAACTGCCGCAAGTGGCGGCAGCGAGCCCCGTGATTGAGGCCCTGGCGGAGTTGGAGGATGCCGGGCGTAGCCGCGTGCTGATCATCGCAGTGGACATGACCGGCGACGCCGGCATGCGGCCGTGGATTCAGGGCTCCGGCGGAAAATCAGTCAAGGTGGACCCGATCACGTTCATCGCCCAGCCGGATTCCGTGCTCCTGAGCCGCGGCTTCGCCGCGCGGCACGGGTGGCGGATAGGAGCCAGGATCCCCATGCGCACGGCGGTGGGCCCCAAACAACTAACCGTGCGAGGACTGTTGATGGATGAGAGCGTTGAGCGGATCTACGGCGGCAATGTCGCAGTGATGGACGTATACGGCGCGCAAGCCGTCTTCGGACGAGGCGCCACCGTGGACCGCATCGACATCATGCTGGCGGAACGAGTTGCGCCGGAACAGGGCAGAGCGGCCATCGCGCGCATCGTGGGTCCTGGATACTCGATCGACGAGCCGGCGGCGCGGAGCCAGCAGTTCGAGGAAATGCTGAATGCCTACCGGGCGCTGCAATGGATGGCCTGCCTGTTCGCGGCTGCGCTGGGCGTCGCGATGATCGACGCGTCGTTCCGGCTGGCGGTGGCGCAACGCCGGAACGAGATCGGCGTGTTGCGCAGCTTGGGCGCAACCCGCGGTCAAGTGCAGCGGCTGTTTCTGGCCGAGGGTCTGACGACCGGGCTGCTGGGTTCGCTGCTGGGCCTGGGGCTGGGCGTCGGAGCCTTCAATCTGCTGGCCCACGCCATGGGTGGCGGATTCAGAAATACACTCGGCGGTTTGGCCAACCAGACATACCGGCTGGAAGCCACGCCGGAGTTGGCCATGCTGGCCCTGGTGGCGGGTTGCCTGCTGAGCGTGGGCGCGAGTTGGCTGCCGTCGCGCGAAGCCGCTCACTCGCAGCCTCTGGAGGCATTGCAGCCGATCCACTTCGAGCAATCACTCAAGCCGTGGAGACCGGGCGCGCTGCTGGGCGGACTGGCGGCCGCATTCGCGGCTACCTTGTGCATCTGGCAAAGCCGGTCCGCGGCGCTGTTTTACACTGCCACGCTGCTGGTGTTCGCAGCGCTTGTTTTGGTGCTGCCCACGGTAGTGCTGCTGGCGGCGAGGGCCCTGCGGCCGGCGGTGATCGCCGCGTTCGGCCTGGAGGGAGCGCTGGCGCTGGACAGCCTGGTGCGCTCGCCGAGAAGGACCACTGCCAGCTGCGCGGTGCTGGTGCTGGTGTTCGCGCTATCGATCATGGTGGGCGGCATCCGCCGCAGCACGCGGGATACTCTGGCTGCGTGGGTGGACGCTGCGTTCTCTTCTGACCTCCTCATCAGCGCATCACCGAACCTTGCGTCGCAGGCTCTGCGCTTCCCTCCGTCGTTCCCCGGCGAGTTGCAGCGCGTGGCCGGCGTGCAGACAGCGGAAGCGGTGCGCAGCGTGAGGACGCCTTTTCGCGGACGGCTGGTCCTGCTGGTGGCCGGCGAAGCGTGGAATTCCGCATCGGCGGCGCACCCGCGCGTGAAGAGTGGAAACTGGACGGCGATGGCGCGCAGCGTAGGCGACGGGTCAGGCGCAGTCATCTCCGAACTGCTGGCGGCGCGCGAGGGCCTGAAGCGCGGAGATCTGCTGGTCTTCACTGCGCCGGGCGGAGAGCTGCGGCTGCCGGTGGAAGGCATCGTGGAGGACTACAGCGACAAGGCGGGCGTCGTGTTTCTTTCGCGCGCCGTGTACGCTCGCCATTGGAACGACAGCACTGCCGACAAGGTTCGGGTGATGGCAGTTCCCGGCTCGAACGTGGAAGAGCTGCGCAGCCGGATTCGTGCTGCGGTGGGAGACCGCTTTCCCGCCACCATCCTGACGCGGCAGGAGGCACGCGACTATGTACTGAAGCCACAGGGCCGGCGCATCAGCCCGGTGGAGATCCAACTGCTGATCTGCATCCTCACCGCCGCGCTGGCGCTGATCAATCTGGCGGCGATCTCGGTGGCGGAACGGACGCGGGAGTTTGCGCTGATCCGTTCGCTGGGCGGGATGCAGAGCCAGCTTCGGAAGAGGCTGCTGATCGAAGTGCTGGCTACGGCCTCACTCAGCCTGGCCGCCGGGCTGGTGGTGGGCGCGGCGATGCTGAAATACGCGCTGGTGGCGGCGGTGCGCTATGTGGCTCTGATCGAATTGAAGTATAGCTACCCGCCCGGCGTGGCCGGAACGCTGGTGCTGGTGGCTGCCGGCTGCGGCATCGCGGCAATGCTGGCGGCGACGCCGGCGCTGGCGCGGGTTCCGCTCTCGATCGCACTGGATGCGGAATGAAGTCACTGGCACTCATCACACTGGCTACCCTTGCCGCCACCGCCGCTGAGCCCACGGCCCGGGAGGTGATGGAGGAGGTGCAGCGGCGGTCCTTCTCGAAGACATTCCGCTACGACGGGCGGATTCGCGTCATCAAAGGCGACGGCAGCAAATAAGAGAAATCCTGGCGGTATGAGCGAATGGGCGCTCCCGGCAACAGCAAGGTGATGCTGCGATTCTCGTCGCCGGCCGAGATTCGCGGGGTGGCGCTGCTGATGTGGAACCATGCTGGACGGCCGGCCGACATCTGGCTCTACACGCCGTCGATTGCGCGCCATCGCCGCATCGCCCAACAGGACCGCTCAGCGAAGTTCGCAGGCACTGATTTCAGCTTCGAGGACCTGGAAGAAGACGACCTGTCCCAGTACGACTATTCCGAGATCCAGGATGCGCAGGAAGCGGGTGAAGCCTGCTGGCGGATTACTGCCAAGCGCAAGGCGGTGCGGCGGTCGCAATACGACAAGAACTGGATTTGGATCAGCAAGACGCGCTACACGCCGCTCAGGATGGACAAATGGCGCGACAACCAGGTGGTGCGGCGCGTGCTGATGAAGAAACTGGAGCAGCGCCAGACCATCTGGACCCCCATGCTGGTGGAAATCGCGGATATGGCTGAAGGAAGCCGCACGACACTGGAGCTGTTTTCGGCACAGTACGATTCGCGCATGAGCGAATCGTCGTTCACGCTGGAGGCGATGAAGAGCGCTTGGTAACCGTTCGCCTCTTTGCCGCAGCTATTGCCAGCCTGGGCCTGGCCTGGGCGCAGGACAGCGTGTGGCAATCGCGCGGATTTCTAGAGAACCGCACGATGTTCTACCCCCAGGAGGCGTCAAACGACAAGACGCAGTGGGTGAATGAATGGCTGCTGCGGTGGGAAACGCGGGTGCGACTGGGGGAGCGTTGGCGGATTTTCGGCGGTCTGGACGCCCAAACCGACACGCACAACCAGGTGGAACGCAACTGGCACCTCTCCTGGTGGGACCGCGAAATCCAGCGGCCCGCCTTCAATGTCCGCACGCTCTTCGCGCAATACACTCGCGGGCCTTTCCGCCTGGAACTGGGCAAGCAGGTCATCCGCTGGGGCGTTGGAGACGTGTTCTCGCCGACAGATCGAGTCTCAGCCCGCGACTTGCTCAGCCCTTCCGGCGCGGACAACCTGGGCGTGTGGGCAGTCCGCGCCGTGGCGGACACCGGCCCACATAGTCTGGAACTGCTCTACCTGCCGCGCTTCACACCCAGCCGCGTGCCGCTGGTGGGCCAGCGCTGGGTGGTGCTGCCTGACTCCCTGAAGCAGTACCGGTTGCGTTTCCGCGGAGTCGAATATCCCGGCGGGCCCCAGTTCGGCGTGCGGTATCACGGCATCCGTCGCGGCATCGAGTATTCGGGCGCGTATTTCGAAGGCTTTCAGAACCTGCCGTCCCTGATCAGCCGCGTGCTGTACTTGCAGAAAGTGTGGGAGTACAAGGCCGCCTATCCTCGGATTCGCGTGGCGGGCGGCGATGTGAGTGCGGCCTGGCGGGGCATGGTATGGAAAGCGGAAGGCGCCTATAGCTGGACGCCAACGCAGATCACAGACGACTTCATATCTTTCGTTGTCCAGGTGGAGCGCGTCCGCGAGAAATGGCAGATGGTGGCCGGATACACCGGCCTGCACAAAACCGTGGATCGCATCACCCCCTACGTCGCCATCGATCAGGCTTTCACCAAGGCCTTCGCCGGGCGCTTCGGCTGGGCCCCCAAACCCAACAACAACTTCACAGCCGAGTACTGGCTGCAGCGCAACTGCCGTGCGTTCATCGGGCGCTTTCTGTATTCACGCGAAATCGCGCCTTCGCTGCGTTTCACCGGCGGCTACATCTGGATCACCGGCGCAAAGGATGAGACCGTGGGACGCTACTCCATCAACTCCTACGCAACCCTGCAATTGCGCTACAGCTTCTGACGTCGGTCCCCCCGTTAGAGCGCCATTAGCGCCTTGCGGGCCTGGTTGAGGGCGATCATCGGGAAGTAATTCCGGTACAGCGTGTACTGCAGGTAAAACACGTTGGGGAAGCCCGTGCCGGTGGCCAGGTCCTCGGCCCAGGTGCCGTCTGGGCGCTGCGTCTGAATGAGATATTCGATGCCGCGGCGTACGGCGTCGCTGTTCACTTCGCCGGCCGCCAGCAGGCCGAGAATCCCCCACGCTGTCTGTGATGGCGTACTATGTGCGGCCACGAAATGGCCATGGACGTAGCTTTCGCAGCTCTCTCCCCAGCCCCCATCGGGGTTCTGCACCGCGGCCAGCCAGCGTGCGCCCTTCTTGATGGCGTCCGTCGCCGCCGCCGTACGGGCGTGCCGCAGGCCGCGCATGGCCAGGAACGCCCCATAAACATAATCCACACCCCAGCGGCCGTACCAGCTTCCGTTGCCTTCCTGCGAGTTCAACAGATACGACACGCCGCGGTGGATGGCCTGATGCTCCGTATTGAAGCCGCGCCGGCAAAGCGATTCGATCACACGGCCTGTGATGTCCGGACAGGTTGGATCGAGCATCGCGTTGTGGTCGGCAAAGGGCACGCGATTGAGCAGCTGCCAGTCGTTGTCCACGTCGAAGGCCGCCCAGCCGCCGTCTTTCGATTGCATGCCGAACAGCCAGTTGACGGCACGCCGTTCGCAGCGCTCCTGCGCCGCGGGGTCAGAGGCGCGCGCGTGCAGCAGGGCCAGCAGCACCATCGCCGTGTCGTCGATGTCCGGATAGTGCTCGTTGGCAAATTCAAAGGCCCAGCCGGATGGCTCCAGGTCAGGCCGCTTCACTGACCAGTCGCCCTTGCGGCGCACTTCGCGCGCGATCAGCCAATCGGCGGCAATCCGCAGCTTCTCCTCGGGCGCTTCGCCCATTTCGCCCAGCGCGAAGGCGGCGTAGGCGGTGTCCCAAACAGGCGAGAAGCACGGCTGGAAGAAGAACTCGTTCTCCCTGTCCGTCATGAGCGCGTCGAAATGCGCAACCGCCTCGGCCAGGTCCGGATGATCCGAGGGGTAGCCCAAAGCATCCAACGCCATGACCAGGTACATCATCGACGGATAGATGGCGCCCAACCCGTCGCAGTAGCGGGTGTGATCCAGCATCCACTTCTCCGCCGCGCGCACGGCCGCCGCCGTCACCTTCGAATTGCCGCGCCCGTGCCAGATCTTCAGGCCCCGGTCGATGCCCGTGAACAGAATGGAAAGCTTATCCCGCCGCGGCAGCCGGTAACTCTTGCCCGGCGCCTCCAATTCGCTTAAGTCGAAACCGGGCGGCACAGGCCGCTCGCCGCCGCGCGACTGCACGATGGAGAGCGGCACCACGATGGCGCGCGTCCATGACGACATCTCGTAAAGCACACCGCCGGGCAGCAGCACCAGTTCTGGAGGGATGGTCGGCACATGCTTGCGCGGGAAGAGCCCGAAGAGGCTGAGGTTGATTTTGACGTAACTGTTTGCGGCCTGAATGCCGCCCAGCAGCAGAATGCGGTTGCGGGCCCGCCGCAGGGCGTCGCCCTCCGGATCGATCCCCGCCAGTTTCAGCGCAGTATAAGCCTTGATGCTGGCGCTGATATCCGCCGGCCCGCCGGGGTAGATATTAAACCCCCCGTCGGGCAATTGGCGCCGCAGGATGGACTGCGCCGCCTTCTGAATCCGGTCCCAGTTCGGCGGGTTCCAGCCCTCGGCCGTGGGGGCATGCAGCCACAACTGCAGCAGGATGTAGTCTGATTCGAGCGTGGTGTCGGCCAGTAGGTCGCCGCACCAGTAGCCCTCGGGCTTTTGCAGGTCGAGCAGGGCCGCCTGGGAGCGCAGCAGGGTGGTGCTGCACGCCTCGGCCAATGCTTGTCTTGCTACAGTTGCCGTAGAGACGGCCTTGCGGCCCGCACGGCGGCTGACGCTTTCAAACCAAGCTGGTTGCATGGGTTCGGATCTCTCGCGTTACTACCCTATTTTGGCCGCACCAGGGGGGGCGGAAACAAGGCCCTTCTCGGAGGCTTGGCGCTAGACCTTCCTGCTATCCTGGAAGGAGGTGTCTTCTCCGTTGAACGTACAGCTGGAGCATTACGAGGGGCCTCTGGACCTGCTGCTGGACCTCATCCGCAAGCAGCAGATCAACATCTACGACATCCCCATCGCCCAGATCACCCAGCAATACCTGGAATACGTCCAGAAAGCCATGGACCTCGACATCGAACTCAGCGCCGAGTTCGTCTACATGGCGGCCACTCTCATTCACATCAAGAGCCGCATGCTGCTGCCGCGCGACCCTGAGCTGGAAAAGATTGACCCGCAAGAAGATCCGCGCAAGGAACTGGTTGATCGCCTGCTCGAGTACGAACGCTTTAAGAGCGCCGCGGCCATGCTCCAGGAAAAGCGCGTGATCGAAGAGGCCATCTGGTCCAACCCGCAGATCCAGCAGTTCGTCAACGAGGATGAAGGGCCAGGTCTGGCGGTGACGCTGTTTGACCTGGTGAAGACCTTCGAGCAGGTGCTGGAACGCGCCAAGAACCGCCCGCTCTACGAGGTGAGCAAGGAAGACGTCTCTGTCCCGGACATGATTCTCTTCCTGAAGAACACCCTCAAGGAACTGCCGGCCGGAAAGAGCGTCGGACTGGTGCCGCTGTTTGAACGGCAGCGATCGCGCCGGGCCATGATCTGCCTGTTCCTGGCCGTGCTGGAGATGGTGAAGCAGCAGGCTATCCGCCTCACTCAATCGGAGAGCTTCGGCGAGATCCAGGTGAAGCGCGACAAGGGCTTTGACGAGATGCAGGTGACCGAAGAGTCCATCCTGCGGATCGAGGAAGAGTACAAAAGTTAAGTGATGGAAGAACAAGATAAGCTGGCTGCCGCCGGGCAGCCTGAGGGAGAGTCGTTGCCGGAGGAAACCGGCGCCGAGGTTTCCGCCGCAGCGGAGGCCGCCGAGCCTGTGGAACAGCCTGTGCAGCCGGAAGATGAACTCGCCGCGACGGAGGAATTCTCCGCGGATCAACTGCTCGGAGAACAGTCACAACCCGCCACCGAGGGCGTCAGCCAGGCGGCGGACCTCAAGGCCGTGCTCGAAGCGATCGTCTACGTTCTCAATGAGCCGATGCCCGTCGCGCAGATCGCCCAGGCGCTCGACCGGCCCATTGAGGAAGTGGAGCCCGTCCTGCGCCAGTTGGCCGATGAGACCAGCCAGTCTGACCGCGGCATCTTCATCCGCGAGGTCGCCGGCGGCTACCAGATGGCCACCAAGCCGGAACATCACGAGGTGCTCCGCAACTTCGTCAAGAACCTCAAGCAGCCGCTGAAGCTCAGCCAGGCGGCGCTGGAGACGCTGGCCGTCATCGCCTACAAGCAGCCCATCACCATGCCGGAGATTCTCGAAATCCGCGGCGTGCAGGGCGGCGGCGTGGTAAAGACGCTCATCGACCGCAAGCTCATCACCACCGCCGGCCGCAAGAACGTCATCGGCAAGCCGATGCTCTACAAGACCACCAAGGACTTCCTCACCCAGTTCGGCCTCAGGGACCTCAATGAACTCCCCAGCCTGAAAGAGTTCGAGGAG
>JACQZS010000312.1 GCA_016213725.1 Acidobacteriota bacterium
ACGCCCTGCGCCTCGTCAAGTGGCGCCTCCGCGACATCTCAAAACCCGAAAGCCGCGTCGTCATGGAGCGCATGCCCGTCTGCGCCAATTGCCACTCCTTCTCCGCCGACGGCGCCACCATGGGCATGGACCTCGACGGCCTCCAGAACAACAAGGGCCAATACTTCCGCGCCCCCCTCGCCCCACAAACCACAGTCAACCTCGACAACCTCATCCAGTGGCGCTCCCCCCAGGGCCGCCTCCGCAACCAAATCCGCGTCGGCTTCATGAGCCAGCTCTCCCCCGACGGCCGCTTCGTCGCCACCACCCTCAACCCCTCGGGACCTCCCCCCGGCCAGGCCGGCCCGCCCAGCAACTACTACGTGATGAACTTCCCCGACTACCGCTTCCTCCAGGTCGTCGTCCCCACCCGCGGCGCCATTCATTACTTCAACCCCAGCGACGGCCTCCTCCATCCCCTCCCCGGCGCCGACCTCCCCCAATACGTCCAATTCGGAGCCGTCTGGAGCCCCGACTCTTCCTACCTCGTCTTCGCCCGCGCCGACGCCCGCGACCCCAACCCCGAAGGCGCCCCCGCCGCCCGCTACGCCAACGACCCCAACGAACGCCAGATCCAATACGACCTCTACCGCATCCCCTTCAACAACGGCCGCGGCGGCACGGCCACCCCGCTGGCCGGCGCCTCCACCAACGGCATGAGCAACACCTTCCCCAAGGTCTCTCCCGACGGCCGCTGGATCGTCTTCGTCAAAGCCCGCAACGGCCAGCTCATGCGCCCCGACTCCGAACTCTGGATCATCCCCTCCGCCGGCGGCGAACCGCGCCGCATGAACTGCAATACGGCCCTCATGAACTCCTGGCACTCCTTCTCCCCCAACTCCCGCTGGCTCGTCTTCTCCTCCAAGGCCCGCTCCCCCTACACGCAGATGTACCTCACCCACATCGATGAAAACGGCATCGATTCCCCGCCCATCCTCATCGAGAACTCCACCGCCTCCAACCGCGCCGTCAACCTCCCCGAGTTCGTCAACGTCAAACCCGGCACACTCGAGTCCCTCGGCGGCCCCGCCCTCGACTTCTACCGCCTCTACGACCGCGCCGCCTATCTCCAGAAACAGAACGACCCCGCCGCCGCCGTCCAGGCCTGGCAGCGCGTCCTCGCCCTCCGCCCCGACGACGAGATGGCTCTCAACCAGCTCGGCGTCGCCCTCCTCAAATCCGGCCGCCCCGCCGAAGCCCGCCAGGCCATGCAGCGCGCCGCCCACTCCCGCGCCCGCCGCCTCTCCGAAGAACAAGCCCGCTAACTCGCCAACTGCGATAGCTTGTTAAGCGATGAACCGCCGCGAATTCCTTGCCGGCGCCGCCGCCGGAGCCGTTGCCCCTCCTCCCCCCATCGACATCCAGACCAGGCGCCTCACCCTCTCCACCGGCGAGACCGCCATCCAGCAAACAGTCACCATCACCGCCCCCGGCTCCGCCCGCCTCAAAGTCGAAATCCCTCGCGGACTGACCCACGACCTGCCCAAGCGCCAGCTCCTCCTCCCCATGAAGAACGGCGTCCTCCGCCGCACCGCTCCCACCGAAGCCGTCTTCGAATTCTCCGGCAAGCACGACGCCCCCCAGGCCGCCCAGCTCGCCATCCCCCTCGTTACCGAAACCTCCCCAGACACCGGCTGGTCGCTCTCCTTCACCGCCGACCCCTTCTTCACCACTGCCTTCGGAGAGAAACACCACTGGGTCTACCCCGCAGGCGTCCCCCGTCAGCCCCGCGAAACCCGCACCATCTACTCCTGCCTCCACCGCGGCGGCCCCCAGCGCGCCCTCGACATCTTCTACGAAACCGCCCTCGCCGGCGTCCCCAGGGGCCCGGACTGGCTCCACGACATCGCCCTCATCGACTACGACTTCCTCAGCAAGCACGGCCGCGGCTGGTTCGCCGACATCGACACCCTCGAAAAATCCATCGCCCCCGCTGACCGCCACAAAGTCATCCTCGGCCTCCACGGCTGGTACGACTACTGCGGCCGCTACACCTACAACGCCAAGTCCAAATCCCTCGACAAAACCTGGCTCGCCTTCCCCAACGCCCAGGGCCCCGAAGTCCAGCAGCGCGCCGAACGCCCCGATAACGGCGATCCCTACTACTGGTCCCCCGCCGCCATCCGCGCCCTGAAGCCCGTCGAGATGTCCATCGACAACCTCCGCCACCGCATCCGTTACGCCAAGCAGCGCGGCTTCCGCGTCGCCCTCTACTTCGCCGATGGCATGAACGCCTGCGACGGCATCTCCACCCACGACCCCGCCAAGGTCCTCCGCTGGGGCGGCTGGTCCGGCCCCGAAACCCGCGGCCGCTCCTACGCCCTCAATCCCCTCCACCCCGAGGTCCCCGAGTTCTTCCGCGGCTACCTCGCCGCCCTCCTCGACACCTACGGCAAGGAAATCGACGCCCTCATCTGGGACGAAACCTTCATGGTCCAACCGCCCGACCACGGCGCCGGCCCCTACCAGGGCTTCGCCGCCACCGCCATGATGCAGCTCGTCCGCGAACTCACCCTCGCCGTCACCTCTTTCCGCAAGGATCTCGCCTTCCTCGCCTCCGACGATGTCGGCGTCGTCCCCAACTACCGCGCGCCTTACGCCCTCATGGCCCACGGCACCTATCAGGACAGCCACTGCGCCCCCAAAGGCTGGCCCTACGGCCTCTTCCCCAACTTTCGCAACACCCTGTGGTCCTGCCAGTGGGCTCCCATCAAGGCCTTCGACCGCACCCTCTACGCCGTCGATACCTTCGATCACCCCGCCGCCATCTCCAACGGCTACGCCGAAGACCGCGGCGTCTCCGACATGTCCCCCGAAGATCTCCGCAAAATCCTCGACCTCTTCCAACGCCGCAAGAGCACCCGCCAGCAACTCCACTGGATCGAAGAATCCGCCGGGACCCTCACCTACAAAGGCCGCCCCGTCCGCGCCATCTAAGCCACCACGCTGCGGCCTCGACGCAATACCCTGAAGACAGCACCCCAGAGCGTCCTGATGCAGACGAATTCCAACACCTCCCGCCGCCGCGCCTTGCTTGCCGCTCTCCCACTTCCCGCCGCTGCCGGCCCTGCCCCACAATCGCCCGACGACTCCTTCCGCTACCGCGACGCCTCGCTCGCCTCCATCTTCAGCCGCGCCCGCAAGGCCCGCGCCGCACAGTCCATTCCCGTCTCAGCTTACGAGGCCATCGTCAAGCTGCTGCGCGAGGAGGAACTGGCGCTGTTCGCCGAAGTGCGCGCCCACCACTTCTCCAACGAAACGGAATCCAACTACTGGCACCGGGGCCGCCTCAAGTTCCCGTCCGATCTGCAAACGGAGTCCCGCCTCCTCGAAGAAGGCAAGGACCCCGCTGTCCCGCACGAATGACGATCGCGCAGAAGCTCTTCGCTTACGGCTTGAAGTCTTTCACTTCCATCGCCGCCATTGCCGGGTTCGCGATGTAGAAGAACGTCCGCTCGTCTACTTTGAAGTTCGTCTCGCCCTCGGCGTCGCTGTACTTCACCACCACCGGTTTCATATCGTCCTGCGTCAACTCCAGAGAGCGGCTGCCAACTTGCCACTTGAGCTTCAGTGTCGTGTCGGGCATTCGCAGCACGGTGGTCCCCTGGCGGTTCTCCTCCACCTCGCACAGATAACGCGTCGTCTGGCCCTTCACAATCACGCCGCACACCGTCTTCATCGCGCCCGGCGCGCCGGAGGCCGCCACTTCCTTGCCGGCCTCTTTGCACTTCGCCGCATCCACCACCGTGATGCTGGCATATCGCCCGTCCGTCGTCGTCACTTCCAGGCAGCCGGCCTTCCCCTGCCAGTGCGTCACTGAACTCCCGCCAGCCTGCTCAGCGTTGCGGAATTCGTACCCCGCCTTTTGCAGCCCGGCCTCTCCACTCGATCCCTTCGCTCCAATCAGGCTGCTCACCTCGCTCGGAACGCCTGACGCCTCGCTCGCCGGTTTCTGTGCCGAACAACCCGCCAGCACCACCGCCGCCATCGCCAACATCATCCAGTTCTTGTTCATCGTGTTTCTCCTTCTTCGATCCTTCTCTGCCCGCCGTCACCGTTGCGGCGGCAGCGGAGTGCCTTTCTCAAACGTGGTCTCATTCGTCAACGCCTGCTTCCCTGCAGGCGCTCGGCTCCCGGCCACCCGCTCCCGAGCCACATACTTCTTCCCGTCGAAACTGTGCCGCACGAATGAGGCCTTCGCCCCTCCGCCGGACTCCGCCCGCCACACGTCGCTCCACCCGTGCGTCTTCTTCTGAGACACAATCACCGGTGTCCGCGTAATCGAAAACTCCTCAACCAACTCGTAGCCGCCCGGCCCGTCCCTGAACAGCATCAACTCGCATCCGCCCGTGCCGCAAAAGAATGGCCCCATCAAATACACAAACACCTCTTCCTTCCCATCCCCGTTGAGATCCACACGGCTTGCCGCGTAACGCGCCACGGTCTCCCCTGCCGCAGCCTTCGTGTACGACGGCGCCGCCTTCAGCACCGCCGCCTCCAAATGCTCATCCCTTCCCGCTTCCGGTGCCCACACCTGAATCCCGCCATCCGCCATCAGGCTCAGGCTCAGCCGCCCGTCCTTCAACAGGAACGAACGCACGTGCTCCGCCTGCCCCGCCACCGCCCCATCCAGACTCGGCCCCGGGCACATCATCCGCGTCGTCGCCAGCGGCCCCAGGCGAAACTCCCCGCTCATCCCGTCCGCCCCCGCCTTCGCCGTCCACTTCCCCCGCGCCGTGTTGCAGTTCAACTTCATCACCACGCTTCCATCCGCGTTCAGGCTCATCACATAATCTGTCCCCGGCGCCGGCTTCTTCACCCCCGCTGCATCGTCCATGGACTGGATCTCTACCAGCCGCCACTTCGTCCCCGCCAGCCCCTTCACCGGTTCCGCCTGCCCCATCGCCATCACCCCAAATACTGCCGCCATCAGCACCACACGGCGCATCGCTCTCATCCTTGGGCCCTCCTCATCCCCTGCACCTTCGCTCCAGTTCAGCCTACTCTCACCGGCGGGCCATCCACTATCCGGTTAGCGCAAGCCGCCGCCTCCATCTCCGCCCCCCACGCTCCGGTGTAAGATGTCCACGCACCCCCATGACCCCAAAACAGTGGCAAACCTTCAAGTCCGCCGCCAAGGGTGAACCCTGCCCGAAGCCCCCCGTCGCCGCCATCGTCGATAGCCCCTGGATCCCCGGCTACACCGGCACCTCCTACCTCGACTACTTCACCAACCCCGACGCCTGGTTCCGCGCCAACCTCCAAGTCGTCCGCGATTTCCCCGAAATCATCCTGCTCCCCTCCTGGTGGGTCGAATACGGCATGGCCATCGAACCCTCCGCCCTCGGCAACCGCATCCATTTCCAGTCCGACCGCCCCCCCGAACAATCCCCCACTCTCCTTCGCATCCAGGACGTCTCACACCTGAAGCCCGTCGATCCCCACACCGACGGCCTCATGCCCTTCGCCCTCCACCTCTACCGCCATCACCGCCAGCGCATCTTCGACCACGGCTACACCATCCCCATGGTGGCCGCCCGGGGGCCCCTCTGCCTTGCCTCCTTCCTCCGCGGCGTCAACCCCCTCATGCTCGACATCGCCGATGAACCCGAGGCCGTCCACGCACTCTTCCGCCTCACCACGCAAACCGTCATCGATTGGCTCCAAGCCCAGGCCGATGCCATCGGCCCCTCCGTCGAGGGCATCCTGCTCCTCGACGACATCGTCGGCTTCCTCTCCAAACGCGCCTATCTCGAATTCGCCCACCCCTACCTCCAGCAGATCTGCCAAGCCTTCCCCAAACACTGGGTGAAGGTCTACCACAACGACGCCAACGCCCGCCCCATGCTCGCCGAACTCGCCGACACCGGCTTCGACGTCCTCAACTGGTCCCACAACATCCCCGTCTCCGAAGCCCGCCAAAAAACCCAAGGCAAGCTCTGCCTCCTCGGCAATGTCCCGCCCCTCGACCTCGGCGTTCGCGGCACACCGGCCCAAATCCAACAAGCCGTCCAGAACTGCATCGCCCAATCCCAGGGCCAGGGCCTCATCGTCTCCTTCGGCGGAGGTGTCTCCATGGGAACCCCGGCCGCCAACCTCCGCGCCCTCGCCGCCACCTAGCCTCAGCCCGCTATATACTGCCTTCGAGACCCATGCGCCACCTCCCTGCCCTGCTCTTCCTCTGCCTCGCCCCCCTCTCGGCCCAGACCGTCCCCGAGGCCAACTACGACGAATCCAAGGTCGGCAGCTACACCCTCCCCGATCCCCTCACACTCGCCAGCGGCAAGCCCGTCGCGGACGCCGCCGACTGGAATCGCCTCCGCCGCCCCGAGATCCTCCGCCTCTTCGAAGACCAGGTCTTCGGCCGCACCGTCGCACCCGCCGGCAAGCCGCTCTTTGAAGTCACCGAAGCCGCCGGCAAGGCCCTCGATGGCAAAGCCACCCGCCGCCAGGTCACCATCTGGCTCACCGGCAGGAAGCCCGGCCCCAAGCTCGATCTTATTCTCTATCTCCCCGCCAGCGCCGCCTCGCCCGTCCCCGTCTTCGTCGGCCTCGGCTTCCGCCCCAACGCCTCTGTCTCCTCCGACCCCGCCGTCCCCCTCGCCTCCGACTGGACCCGCGACCCCAACGACAAAACCAGCTACGTCAAGGCCCCCTCGCCCGAATCCGTCCGCGGCTCAGCCGCCGCCCGCTGGCAGCTCGACAAAATCATCGCCGCCGGCTTCGGCCTCGCCCACGCCAACTACCAGGACATCGAGCCCGACTTCGCCGGCGCCCTCAAAGACAGCGTCCGCCAGGCCTACCTCCGCCCTGGCCAAACCCAGCCCGCCGCCAACGAGTGGGGCGCCATCGGCGCCTGGTCCTGGGGCCTCAGCCGCATCGTCGATTACCTCGCCACCGACAAGAGCGTGGACTCTTCCAAGCTCGCTTTGATCGGCCACTCCCGCCTCGGCAAAACCGCTCTCTGGGCCGGAGCACAGGACACCCGCTTCGCCATCGTCATCTCCAACGACTCCGGCGAAGGCGGCGCCGCCCTCGCCCGCCGCAACTACGGCGAGACCCTCTTCCGCATCAACACTGCCTTCCCCCACTGGTTCTGCGCCAACTACAAGGCCTACAACCAGGCCGTCGACAAGCTCCCCGTCGACGCCCACATGCTCATCGCCCTCATCGCCCCCCGCCCCGTCTACGTCGCCAGCGCCGAAGAAGACAAGTGGGCCGACCCCCGCGGCGAGTTCCTCTCCGCCGTCTCCGCCGGCCGTGTCTACTCCCTCCTCGGCAAAAAGGGCCTCGGCACCGATCAGATGCCCCCCATCCACCAGCCCATCATGAACACCATCGGCTACCACATCCGCGCCGGCAAACACGACGTCACCGCCTACGACTGGGACCAATACATCAAATTCGCCCGGATGCACTTCAGCCGGTAAGCGCCCCTGCTACCCGTTCGGCAATAGCACGATCTTTCCGAACACCCCGCCTGCGCCCAGCATCTCGTGCGCGCGGCGCGCCTCTTCGAGCGGCAACCGTTCCGCGATCAAAGGCTTGATCTTCCCCCGCTTGAGCAGGTCCAGTAATGTCAGCAAATCCTGGCGGAACCACTTCGGCCTCAACCGCATCATCCACTGGATGCTGTAGGGCACCATGCTCTTTCGGCCGGGCTTGAACCAGTTCCGGATCACGAATCCAACCAGTTCGCCGCCCTCCCGGAACGGATGGCGCCCCTCGCTGCGCGACGCCATTCGCCCCCCGCTCATCTTCGACTGAAAACCATAGGTCACCACGCGGCCGCCCTCCACCAGCGCCTCCCGCGACCGCCAAAGGCTCTCTCCTCCAATGCCGTCAAACACCGCATCCACGCCTTCTCCGGCCAGGCGCCGGATCTCTGCCACGAAGTCCGCGTTCTTGTAGTCGATCGGGATGCCACCCATCTCCTGCACCACCGCGGCCGCCTGCGCCGAGCAGGTTCCGAACATCTCCACCCCGGCTAGCTTCGCCAGTTGCAGCATCGCCGTGCCAACTCCGCCCGAAGCCCCGTGGACCAGCATCCGCTGTCCGGGCCGGGCCTTCGCCGAACGGTGCAGCATCTGGTACGCCGTGATGTAGTTCAGCACCAGGGCCACGGCCTCTGCCGCGTCCAATCCCTCGGGAACGGGCACCAGCTTCCGCCAGGGCAAACACACATACTGCGCGTAGCACCCGTGAATGGGCATCGACGCGACAACCCGGTTCGGTTCGACGCCCGTTACGCCTTCGCCCACTCCATCCACGGTCCCCACTAAATCCCACCCCGGCGTGTATGGTGCTCGCGGCGTTTCGGGATGAACCCCTTCCCGCGCCAGAACGTCCGGCAGACTCACTCCCGCGGCCAGCACCTTCACCCGCACCTCTCCCGCCTTCGGCGCCGGCACTTCCTCTTCGATTACAGTGATTACTTCCGGGCCGCCATAGCGCCCGACCACAACTCTCTTCTGACGCATATCCCTAGCCCTCTCTTCCGCTGCCCCAATTCTTCAACGCACGCAATCCCGGTGCCGCTAGCATTGCTGCGCTGGTTGGGCGCTAGCCTATCAGAACCATCGCTGAACTTCACCCCCGCCTCATCAAAGCCCAACCCCTGTCCCACCGGCTGGCCTCCGCGCTTCGCCCTCATCTTCCATCGCCCCTCAGTGCCCACCCGCAACGGCGCAGCCTGCTTCGATCGGCTCCACGGCCGGGATGCTAAAGTCATCCGCCACGATCACCCCGCGCGCCAGTGATAAACTCTCCGGGTATGCCAGCCACCCGACGAGCCTTCCTCGCCACCGCTGCCTCCTACTCCCGCATCCTCGGCGCCAACGATAAAGTCTCCCTCGGCTTCATCGGCTGCGGCCTCATCGGCCTCCGCCACATCGCCGATTTCAAAACCTTCCCCGATGTCCGCATGGCCGCCGTCTGCGACATCTACCAGGCCCGCATCGACTACGCCAAACAGCAATCCGGCGCCGACCCCGCCACCTACTCCGACTTCCGCAAGCTCCTCGAAAACAAATCCATCGACGCCGTCGTCATCTCCACCCCAGATCACTGGCACGCCCTTCAGACCATCATGGCCTGCGCCGCCGGCAAGGACGTCTACGTCGAGAAGCCGATGACGCTCTTCATCCGCGAAGGCCGCTGGATGACCACCGCCGCCCGCCGCTTCAACCGCATCGTCTGCGTCGGCACCCAGGGCCGCTCAGCCACTCATATGAAAGAGGTCTGGCCCCTCATCGACAACCACGCCGCCGGCAACATCCACTCCGTCCGCTTTAGCTCCTACCGCAACATCATGCCCGGCTTCGGCCGCCCCGCCGACTGCCCGCCGCCCCCCGGCCTCGACTACGACCTCTGGCTCGGCCCCGCCCCCCAGCGCCCCTACAACCCCAACCGCTGCCTCTATCACTTCCGCTGGTTCTGGGACTACTCCGGCGGCCAGATGACCAACTTGAGCGCCCACCACATGGACCTCGTCCACTACCTCATGAAGGCCAAGGCCCCCGAGAGCGTCTACTGCGCCGGCGGCCGCTACGCCCTCCAGGACAACGGCGAAACCCCCGACACCCAGGACGCCATCTGGCAGTACCCCGGCCTCACCATCGAATGTTCCATCCGCGAAGCCGGCGGCACGGCCTCCCGCCGCGGCACGGGCGGCCTTGCCTCCTCGCTGGCCGGCGTCCAGTTCATCGGCACCCAGGGCATCCTCGCCGTCTCCCGCGGCGGCTACGAGTTCGCCCCCGACATGAAGATCGTGCCCGAATCCGCCATTCCCAAGTGGTCCACGCCCCCCGGCCACCCCGTCGCCGCCGAAGGCAAGCCCGCTCCCTACGGCGAGCCCCGCCGCGGCCAGGGCTCCTCGCCCGAACCCATCGACGTCCACTCCCGCCACTTCATCGATTGCCTCAAGAGCCGCCAGCGCCCCGTCGCCGACGTCGAGGACGGCCACCGCGTCTCCATCGCCTGCCACCTCGCAAATCTCTCCATGAAGCTCGGCCGCCAGCTGAAGTGGGACGCCGCCAAGGAAGACGTTGTCAACGACCGCGAGGCCAGCGCCCTGCTGACGCGCCCCTACCGCAAGCCCTGGGACCAGGTGCTGAGGAGCTTCAACCTGTGACCCGCAGACTGTTTCTCACCGCCGCCGCCCTGCAGCCGCTGAAAACCCGCTTCCACTTCGGCTTCACGCCGGACTCCTTCGCCATCCTCCGCCCCCAGCGCACCGCCCTCGAGTTCCTTGAGCGCGTCCACTCGATGGGCGCCGGCGGCGCGCAGGCCACGCTGCCCCCCAACGCCGACGCCGCCTACCTCAAGCAGGTGCGATCATTCGTTGAAACAAATAACCTCTACTGGGAACTCCTCCTCCCCCTGCCGCAGGACGACACCACCGCCTTCGAAACCGCCGTCAAGGCAGCCAAGGAGGCCGGCGCCGAGTCCATCCGCTCCGTGTGCCTCTCCGGCCGCCGCTACGAGACCTTCAACTCCCTCGACCAGTGGAACGACTTCGTCCGCACTTCCCACCGCCGCATCTCGCTCGCCGTCCCCGTCGCCGAAAAATACAAACTCCCCCTGGGCCTCGAAAACCACAAGGACTGGACCGCCGAAGAGATGCCCGCGCTCTTCCGCCAGTACTCCAGCGAGTACTTCGGCGCCTGCATCGACTTCGGCAACAACGTCAGCCTGCTCGACAGCCCCATGGAACTGATCGAGGCCCTCGCCCCCTACGTCATCAACACCCACATCAAGGACATGGCTGTCGAAGAGTATGCGGACGGCTTCCTGCTCTCCGAAGTCCCCCTGGGCGCGGGCCTTGTCGATCTGCCCAAGGCCATCGCCCTGCTTCGCTCCAAACGCCCGCAGGTCAAGTTCTCGCTCGACATGCTCACGCGCGATCCTCTGAAGATCCCCTGCCTCACCGAGAAGTACTGGGTGACGTTCACCCAGCGCCACGCCCGCCACCTTGCCCGCAGCCTCGCCACCGTCCGCGCCAACAAGCCCAAGGCGCCCCTGCCCCGCGTCACCGGCCTCTCCCGCGACGAAGCGCTGGCTCTCGAAGCGCGCATCCTCGATCAGTGCCTCGCATGGGCCCGGCAAAACATCTGAACCGCGCCGCCGGCCTGTTTGAAGTGCAAGGCGGCGGCGCGCGTCTCCTCCCGCTCGAAGGCCTGCGCGGCTTCTCCGCCCTGCTCGTCTTCTTCACCCACCTCCACTCCACCTTTGGCCCGCTCGCCGCCGTCTCCGCACTCGCCGCCCCGCTCCGCTTCCTCTCCAACCTCGGCCACTCCGGCGTCGACATC
>JACQZS010000315.1 GCA_016213725.1 Acidobacteriota bacterium
GCGGCGTACCCCCACCGTGCTTCCGGCGGCGGCTCCCGCGGCTTGGCACACGGCGTCGCGACGCACGTGGATGAACGCGGCCCTTGGCGCCGCGGCCTGCATTGCGCTCCTCTCGGCCGGTTCGTATTTCCTTAAGCGCCGCAGCAAGAGCCCAGGGCCGGCCCCGGCGGCGGCAGAACAGAGCGCCAAAGAGACGCCGCCAGTCCAAGTCTCTGTCCTCACACTCGGCGTGACTACGGAATGGGAGGCGGCCCGCGTGCTTCTCAATGGCTCGCCGGTTCCTGGAGAAGGCATGCCCCTTCCGGCAGGCTCGAGTCAATTGCAGGTATCCGCCGCCGATGGCAAGGCCACAGCCTCCGCCGCCTTCTCAATCTCTCCGGCGGGCCAGCTGACGCTGTCCTCCAGCCCGCAAGCCGACGGGTTACGTCTCCTTCTGGTCGTTCGACAGAGTGAGGCACTTTCGGTCCACGTCCCGGAGAGAGTAGAAGTATCCGTGGATGGCCGGGCTGGCGCGACGGCCTCTCACGGCTTCGAGGCCCATTCGATCGAGACTCGCCGCCAGGGCGAGGAAGCCCGGTCGGTCACGCTCCCCGCAATCTCCTCGTCTGCGCTGCAAGTCTTCGCTCTGCGCCCCGGCAAACCCGACTTCGGCACCATTGTGATCTCTTCGAATGTCGACGACCTCCAGGTGAAGGTCGACAGTTACACCATTCCATTCAAGGTACGAAACGGCATGGGGCTTCCGCGCATTCCGGCCGGGGAACACCGCGTCTTGGTAAAACGTGACGACTACGAACCTCTCCCACCTTCGACCGTCACCGTGAAGCGAGGTGAAGACGTCATCCTGAAGCTCCAGCTCAAGCCTCTCGACATACCGTACACCGCAACCGGCCTCAGCCCGGGAGCCACCCTACTGGTTGACGGACAGGCTATTGAAGTGGGCGCGGATGGAGGCGTCCGCGGCAAACTCCCGCCGGGCGCTCACATCTTCGAACTCCAGAAGGCTGGAGCGCGATCCAAGCCCGTCTCGAAGTTCTTTACACCAGGCGCGCCGATGGCTCTAGCCGCGGCAGAACTCCCCCTGATCCAGCAAACCGGCACCCTGGTGGTGGAAGGAACGCCACCTGGCGCGACCATCACCGCACGTAAGGATGGCGAGGCTTCTGCTCGCGCAATCGCCGGCCCTGCTTCTCTGCCCGAGGGCGGATACACGGTGAGCGCCGCCGCGCCAGGCTATGCCCCGGCCGAGGCTCACACGAGTATCCAGGCTGGCCGCACGAGTACCGTTTCCCTTCGAATGAGCCCTGTCGCACCAAGAAGAGACGCGGCCCCCGCGCCGCCTCCCCAGGCCCCTGACTCCACAGTCAAGTCCATTCCCGGCTGGCAGGAGTCAGCAGGCTGGCTGGTCAAGCGCGGCGGCGGATTCTCGCCAGCCGGCACGCTCCGGCCCAACGCTCCATTGAGCTTTCAGGCCGCATTGCGCGACGGGAAACGCCTGCAGTGGATGATCACAGCCGGGGACAGGACCTTCCTCCTGTTCAAACTCGAAAGAAAGAAGTTCATCGAAGTGCTCTCCAGCGCGGGCAAGCAGCGCACTCTGGCCGAGGTCAATCTCGATACCGATATCAAGGCCGGCGTAACCGTCAAGATCACGCTGAACGGCACGAAGCTCACGCATACCATCGGCGGCGCCACCGCGGAGATCGACATTCCGTCTGAGTTTGCAGCAGGCGGCCCGTTCGGCTTCATGATTCCCGGCGGCGACGAGTTCGCGCTCAGAGAGTTTCGAGGGAGGTAGGATTGACAGAATGACTCAGGAGCACTTCGCCCTGCTGGAAGCCTGGTTCGAAGAAGCCTCTGCACTCAGGCCATCCGATCGGGACAGCGTCTACCTTACCGCGCAGAAGACCGCCCCCGAATTGGCCGACGAACTGCGCCGGATGATGTCAGCATTCGATGAAGAGGCTACCGGCGGCAAGCTCCCTTCCGCCTACGTGGCGCCGGCTTTCTCTCCGCGCAGGTTCGGCCCCTGGCTGACGGAGCGTCTTCTGGGCCGCGGAGGCATGGGTTCGGTTTTCCTGGCCAGCCGTGCTGACGGTCAATACGTACGCCAGGTGGCGCTCAAGGCACTGGCTCCCTATCTCGCTGACGACTCTTTCCAACAGCGGTTCCTATCCGAACGCAGGATCCTTGCCACCCTGAACCACCCCAATATCGCCCGCATGTTGGACGGCGGCGTCACCGAAGACGGCACGCCTTACCTCGTCATGGAGTACGTGGAAGGCGACAGCATCCGGGCCTATTGCGACAAGCACTGCCTCACGATCACCGAGCGTGTCCACCTGTTTCTGCAAGTCTGCTCGGCTGTGTCCTACGCGCATCAGCGGCTGGTTCTCCATCGCGACCTCAAACCCAGCAACATTATGGTCACCGGCGCCGGGGTGGTTCACCTGCTGGATTTCGGCGCCGCCCTGCTCCTCAGCCCCTCCGGCGCCGAGATGACCCTCACTGGCTCCGGCCTGATGACTCCCCGCTACGCCAGCCCCGAGCAGATGCGCCAGCAACCCGTGGGCACGCCGAGCGACATCTATTCTCTGGGCGTAGTCCTCTACGAAATCCTGGCCGGAACCGGGCCGTTCGGCGATGATCATTCCCCGCTGGAAGACTTCCTCCGGCTCGCAGAGAACCGCAGCCCCTCCCCACTCGGCGAGACGCTCGGCGAAAACGCGGCAACCCTGCGCAACGTGTCCGATGCCGCTTTGCGGCGTACACTCCGCGGCGAGTACCGCCTCATCGTCGCCAAGTGCCTGCAACCCGACCCCAGGGACCGCTATCAGACCGCTGATGCCTTGATCCTGGATCTGCGCGCCGTGCTCGAAAACAGGCCCGTGTCCGCCCGCCCGCCCACGGCAGGATATCGCGCCGCCAAGTTCGTGCGGCGCCACGTTCTGGGCGTCGCCTTCTCCGTCACTGCGATCCTCGCCCTGGCCGCGGGTTCAGTAGCCATCGCCTGGCAGAGCCGTATCGCTGACAAACGATTTCAGGAGGTCCGCTCGCTCGCGCATTACCAGGCTTTCGAGCTGTTTGACGGACTCGAAGCCCTGGCAGGTTCCAGAAGTCTCCGGCAGGACCTGGTCGAACGCTCGATGACCTATCTCGACGCCCTCAGCCGCGACACGGGCAACGACCTCTCGCTCAAGGAGGAACTCGCCGAAGGCTACCTCCGTCTGGGCGATCTCTACACCAACAGTGGATTCGCCGCCGGGCCTCGACGGAACGCGCTCGCCAAAGAGGCCTACGACAAAGGCAAATCTCTGGCCCAGGGCCTGAATACGCCTTCGGGCCGCCGCATTCTGGCCATGCTGGAGATGAACTCAGGCATGATGGCCATCAATACGCCCAAGGCCGAGGTGAAGGCGGCGGCGGAGAAGGCATACGCGGCCGTGCAGCGCGCCATCGAGCAGTCTCCGAACGAACCAAAGAACTACATCTACCTCGGCAATATCCTTTCTCAGTCAGGAGAAAAGCTGCGCTCCGCCGGTGGCATGCTCGACGGTTCTCCAGACGGCCTCCCCAACTTCAAGCCAGCGCTCGAAGCCTACCGCCGGGCCCAACAACTGGGCGCCGATTCCAGCCAGGTCCAGCGCCTGATCTGGACGCTGAATTCCCGCGAGGCGTTTGTTCTCAGTTCCACCAACCCCGATCGCGCAATCGATCTCGCCCAAGCATCTTTGAAAGAGATCGCTGCCGCACAGCCCGCTGTGCGCTCCGACGCCCGAATCATCCGCATCCAGTCCCAGTTCTACTCTCACATCGGCTGGGCCGGCGGCCAGGCGCTGCGCTTCGATCTCGCCGTCGAAGCCAGCAACCGTTGTGCCGAACTCCTGCTCAGACTCCTGGACCAGGACCCCGCGAACCCGCGCATCCTGTACGACCTCTCAGGAGCTTACCGTGCTCTCGGCATCGTGGAAACGTACGCCAAACATCCCCGCCAGGCGATCGCCGCATTCGAGAAAGCGATCAGCATGCACAACGCTATCCTCGCCGGCGGCCCCAGCACTCAAAGCGAATTCCTCCGCGCCGAACTGACCGGGCGCATCTCCGATCGCTGGGATTCTCTCGGTGAACGGACACAGGCCGCCGCCGCCGCCCGCCAGGCCGAGGCCTGGTTGCGCAAGCTCTGCGAAGTGCCCAATGCCAACCCCTCCTACCTGTACGCCTTGACTAACTTACTGGCTGAGAACGCCTACGTGAAGAACCCGGCCGACGCGCTCCGTTTCGCGCAGCAGGCCCGGAAACTCCAGCCCAGCCCGCTCAATGACCAGGCTGTGGTGAGGGCCCTCATTCTGAACGGCCGGCTCGACGAAGCCGACCAGCTCCTGAAGCCGCTCGAAGCCCAGGCGCATCAGCTCAGCGAAAGCAAGGACAGCCGGCTCCGCCAGGTGCTTCAGACCATGCGCGACGAACTCGAGAGGCGGAGGCGTGCCACGCGCCCGGACACCGTGAAGAGTCGTTCGGCTCCCCTTTCTCGCTAGTAACTACGTATGCCGATCTCAAAACCCGCCCTCCCGCGCCGGGCAGGGAGCCTGCCATGACCCGCGCCGGGATCGAAATCCCAGGACTTCGCCCTGTGCTGTGGTTGAAGGGGACGTTCCTCACGCCGCAACACCTGCAGTCGAGCGATCGCTACTTCGAACGCCGACTCTGCTTTCAGCGCACCGCACTATACAGCTTTCCCTGGGGATGGCTGCGCCTCGCCATCGACGAGGAGCACCTTGCGTCAGGCGCAGTCAGACTCGTGGATGCCTGCGGTCTGTTGCCGGACGGGCTTGCCATCGACGCTCCCACCAGCGCCCCGCTGCCTCCCGCCCGCGCCGTGGAAGGCTACTTCCCGCCCGGGGAAGACTCCCTCGACGTCTTCGTTGCCGTGCCCGAGGAACGCCCCTACGAGAAGAACCTCACTCTCGACCCCGGCGGCCGAGCCCGCTTCCTGGCCACTGCAGCCGCTGTCCCGGATGAGCAGACCCCTGCCATCGTTCGCCCGCTCCAACTCGCATCGCCAAACCTCCGCATTCTCTTCGGCTCCGAGCCCCGTGAGGGGTTCACCTGCCTCCCCGCCCTCCGCCTGCGGCGTGGAGAGGCCGGTCAACTGCTCCTCGATCCTTCCTTCGTGCCGCCCTTGCTTCGGATATCCGCGAGCGGCGCGCTCACGTCTTCCTCCCGCCGCCTCGTCGAAGACCTCCAGGTTCGCGCCTCCTCTCTCTACGGAGTCCGCCGCCAGAAGAACCTCAACCTGGCGGAGTTCACCGCCGGCGACATCGCTCAATTCTGGCTGCTGCACACCCTCAACTCCGCCTTCCCCACGCTGCGCCACCTTGTCCACTCCGCCGATGCCCACCCCGAGGAACTCTTCGCAGAAATGACGGAACTCGCAGGAACTCTCCTCACGTTCTCCACGCATCGCACGCAGATGGATCTTCCCTGCTACGAACACGACGACCTCGGCGGCTGCTTCCTCCGCCTCGATGCGCTACTTCAGGAACTCCTAGCCACCGTTGTGCCCGCAAACTTCCTCTCCGTCGCCTTGCGCCCCATGGGCCCCTCTCTCTACGGCGCCACTCTCGACGATGACCGCCTCTTCCAGCACTCACAGCTCTACCTCGGCATCGAGGCCGACACCGCCGCCCAGGAACTCATCGAAAAGGTGCCCCAACTCGTCAAGGTCTGCTCGGCGCAGCACATCGAACACCTCGTCCGCCAGGCCCTGCCAGGCGCGCCACTCACGCATGAACCGCGCCCGCCCGTGGCTATCCCTGTCAAACTCCGCCATCAGTACTTCCGGATCAGCCAGGCCGGCCTTGCCTGGGAAGCAGTCACGCGCGCCCGTACCATGTCGGTTTACATCCCAGGGGACCTGCCTAGGCCCAAAGTGGAACTGATCGCCGTCTTTGAGGATGCAGGACAGTGAGATCTCAGCGGAACAGAGCGATCCCAAGCAGGATGATGACGCCGATGCCAAGCGCCGACAGCAGCCCGACCAGCCACGCCGGCATGCCTCTGCGCCCAGGCGAAACGGACACCGGAGCGGCGGCCTGCGCGGCCGGCGCCGGTTCACCGGCCTGGGCCGCCCGCATGAACCGCGTGTATTCGCTGGATTCGGCCGAATGGGGCTGCGGCATCGCCGGTGCGCTGCCGGCGAACAGCCCCGTGGCCTCACCCGGCCCGATTGCCTGTGGCGGCGGAGATGCCGGCTGTGGCGGTCCCGCAAAAAACTTCGTGAACTCGCCAGGATCTGAAAACGGCTTGCCCGCCGACAGTTCCGCATCGAGCGCCGGCGGATTAGCGAGGGCTTCCGGGTTGGCCGCCATCGGCTGGCGGAAAAAGCGGGTGAACTCCCCCTCGCCCGCGGCCTGCAACGCCGCCACCCCAGGCTGCGCCTTCGCCTCCGGCTGCTCTACCTGCGGCTGGAACATCCGCGTAAACTCGCCCTCTTCGACACGCGGCTCTACCGCCGGCGCGGCATTCGGCATTCCGCCTGGCGCCTCGAACAGCCTGGTGAACTCACCGGCATCAGGCGATTCCTGTTGCGGACTCCACGCCCTCCATTCCGGCGTGTCTTCCGTAATCGCCACCTCCGGCGGACCTGCCGCCGCTAGCAGCACTCCCGCCCCCTTCGCCAATGACGCACCCTCGTGGAAGCGCAACAACAGCACTTTGCCCGTCGTTCGGTCTCGAGCCTGGAATAGCGCCCCAGCCATGGTCGGGAGCAGTGCGGTCAGTTCGTACCGGCCGTCGAGAACCATGATTCAACAGGATGATAGCAGAAGGAGGCTGAAATGACGAGGACCGGCAAAGTCGTCTGGTCGGAGGGTATGCACCTCGGTCCGCAACACTTTCAGATGCAGGGCCGCTACTTCGAGGGCCTGCTCCAAAGCAGCCTGGCCGCCCTCGAATGCGCGCCTGTGGGCTTGCTCGAATTGCAGATCGACCCCGCACCCCTGCTCGACGGGATCCTCTCGCTTCATCGCGCCTCCGGCCTCTGGCCGGACTCCACCCCCTTCCTCTGCCCCGACGCCGACGACCTTCCCGCTCCACGCCTTCTCGACGAACTCGTACGCCCCGGCGAGCCCTCAACCATCATCTGCTTAGCCGCACAGGACGATCGATTCCAGCACTCCGAATCCCTTACCCCCGATCTGCTCACCGGCGACAATCCGCAACCCGTCGTCACCGCCCGGCAGCGCCTATGCTGGGCCCGCCTCGAGGAACTGGGCTCCCGTCCCGGCTTTCCCGTGCTCGCCGTCCGCCGCAAAGCAGGCGGCGGCTTCCAGATCGACGAGTCGTTCCACGGCCCCTGCCTGCGCCTCTCCGCCGCACCCGCACTCCTGCGCGGCCTCGATCGCCTTGTCGCCCTGCTAGAAGACCGTGCCCGCACCGCGCCTCATCCTCGCGACCTCTCCCCAGGCGCCAACGGTTATTCCGCTCAAGGCATAGGCCAGGCGTGGTTTCTCCACACCGTCAATTCCAGCCTCGCCTCCCTGCGCCGCATCCGCCAGAATGCCTCAGCTCATCCCGAGCGCCTCTACCGTGAACTCGCCCGCCTTGCCGGCGCCCTCTGCACTTTCGGCCTCGATACCCATCCCTCCGATCTCCCCCTGTACGACCACGGTGCGCCCGCCGCGGTCTTCGAAGCCCTCTCCCGCCACATCCAGGAACACCTCCAACTCGTCGCTCCCGACAACTTCGCAATGGCCGAAATCCGCTCCGCCGGCGACTGCTACTTCGAAGGGGAAGTCACCGACGCCCGCTGGACCTCCAACTCCCGCTGGTACCTCGCCATGCGCTCGCCCATGGGCGACAGCGCGCTGATCGACGCTGTGCCCCGCCTCGTCAAGTTCTGTTCCCGCGACTTCGTCCCCAAGCTCGTGGAGCGCGCTCTGCCGGGATTGCCGCTCCGCCACATCCCAACCCCGCCGCCCGGCATTGCGCCTCGCATCGACCGCCAGTACTTCGAACTCGACCAGGTGGGTCCGTGCTGGGAGCACCTCGCCAAGTCGCGCCGCTTCGGCATCTATGTGCCTGGGGAATTCGGTGAGGCCGAAATGGAGGTTCTCATCCTCCTCGGCCAACCGGCCTGAGCCATTCCTTCGTGCTTCCGCGCAGTTCGAGTGAAGCATGAAGGAAACCCTGGCCATCGCCTTCCAAGAACTCTTCACCGTGCTGGTTCGCCTGCGTGCGGGCCGCCAGCCCGTCACCAACGCCGAGACTTTCCGGTCTCAGGTCCTGCAGGCCCTGAAGGAGGCCGACCAGCAGGCCAAGAACCTTGGCAACGCCGGGGCCGATACGCGCCTCGCCGCTTTCGCCTTTGTCGCCTTCCTCGACGAGTCCATACTCAACCTTCGCAACCCGATCTTTGCCGACTGGGTTCGCAAGCCACTCCAGGAACACCTCTTTGGCCGCCACACCGCCGGCGAGATCTTCTTCGACGAACTGAGTGAACTCCTCGCCCGCCCGGACACGCCCGGCAACGCTGACCTGCTGGAGGTCTACACCCTCTGCCTGCGCCTCGGATTTCTCGGCAAGTACAGCGTCATCGGCCACGGCGAGGCTCGCATCTGGGCCGACAAAGCCGAAGAGAAGATACGCCGCATTCGCCAGTCCAACTCGGCGCTTGCCCCCCACACCGCGCCTCCGCCTGCGCCATCACTAGTCATCGGGCAAAGCCGCTGGCATCTCTACGCCTCAGCCGCAGGCGGCTTCACGCTGCTTCTTTTCGCGCTCTACTCCATGCTGCTGCGCGCTTCCATCGGAGGACTGGCAGGGCTATGAACACCAGCCTTTGGAACTACCTCCGCTGGCCCATCGCAACCACCGTCGGCTTCGGCGTCGGATGGCTCATCACGCGCGCCCTCGGCCTCCCCTCGGAAGTCGCGTGGATCGTGCGCATGTTCTGCGCCGCCCTCGGCGCCGGCCTTTTCGCTGCATGGGAGGCTCGCCGCAGTTCGCGCGCCTCGTCCTCATCTTCCAGCGCTCCGGCCGCCGACCCCCTCTGGGAAGCCCGCCGCCGCTGGGCCGCCCGCGGTGCCGGCCAGCCCGATTTCTCCTCTTTGCCCGCTATCTTTCTGCTCGGTGACCGGGGGTCGGCCAAGACCAGCACAATCATGAACTCGGCCCTCGACGCCGAACTGCTCAGCGGGGCCGTCTTTCAGGATGGAGGCGTCGCGCCCACTGCCGACCTAAACGTCTGGGTCGCAAGGAACACGTCCTGGATCGAAGCTGGCGGCTCCGTCTCCGCCGATCCCTCCCGCTGGGCCGCATTCTGCCGCTCCTTCCGTTCCCGACGCAACTGGAAATTCTGGACCGGCGCCACGCCGCCGCCGCGCTCCGCCATTCTCTGCGTCAACCTCGACGTCCTGGTTCATGCCGGTTCCAGCGGCGCCGAACAATTCGCCCGCATGTGGCATGCCCGGCTGCGCGACCTCGCTTCCTCCCTGGCTGCTCCCCTACCGGTCTACGTCCTTTTCACGCATGGCGACCGCCTGCCTTACTTCGTCGAGTACTTCTCCACCTTGACTGCAGAGGAGGCTCGTCTGCCTTTCGGCGCAACCCTGCCGGAGCTTAGCCTCCAGACCGGCGCTTACAGCGAAAACCAAACCGCCCGAATCAACGCCGAACTCAACACTCTCTTCTATCGCCTCTCCGACTTCCGCCGCACCGTTCTCGGACGGGAGAACGACGACCGCAAATGGCCCGCCATCTACGAATACCCGCGCGAATTCCGCAAACTCCGCTCGCTGCTGACCTCATTCCTCGTCGAAGCCTTCCGGCCCAGCCAGGTTCAGCAGTGCGCCCTCATGCGCGGCTTCTACTTCAGCGGCGTGCGGCCTGTTGAACTCCGCCAGGAGCCGCTGGCCCAGCGCGCCGCACCGGGCTGGGGATCCTCGTCCAGCGAGGCCACCGGCCTGTTCTCAGGAAGCCGAAGGGCCGAGCAATGGTCTCCGCTCGCTTCTGCACAGGGAGCCGGCGTCCGCCGCGTGCCAGGCTGGCTCTTCCTCCCAGGCCTCTTCCACAACGTCCTGCTAACAGACTCCATCGCCCAGACCGCCGCCATGGGCACTCCAGCCCGCCGCCGCCGCGGCGCGGCCATCGCCGCCTTTGCCCTCTGCGCGCTGCTCACGGTGTTCTTTTCAGTCAGCTTCGTTCTCAACCGCCAAGCCATCGCCCGAGTCGCGTCTGCAGCGGCCTCCATCGGCTCTTCCCGCTACGCACCCGGACAGCCCGTATCCCTCGTCCACCTGCAGCAGCTCAACCAACTCCACGCGGAACTCTCCGCCCTTCGCGTCTATGCCCAGTCCGGCGCACCATTCTTTCAGCGCTGGGGGCTGGATCAAACACCAGCTCTTCTCGATGCCGCCCGCCCCCTCTACTTTCGTAAGTTCGATGCCATCCAGCGCGACGCCACTCTCCGCGCCATCCTCAGTTTCCTCCAGAATCTGCCGGCCTCTCCCGGCCCCAACGATGAATACGGTCCCGCCTACACGGCGCTCAAGTCGTATCTCATCATCACTGCCCACCCCGACAAAAGCACTCCGTCCTTCCTGGCCCCCGCACTCACCACTCACTGGCGCGCCGGGTGGAGCCCGGATCCCAGCACCCTTTCGCTCGGAAACTCACAGTTCCACTTCTATGCTGGCGAACTCCTACTCGGCAACCCCTACTCCCGCCAGAACGACTCCGCCGCGATTGAACGCGCCCGCCGCTACCTCGCCGGCTTCGGCGCCGCCGAACGGATCTATCAGGCCATGCTCGCCGAAACCGGCCGCAAAGCGCCCGTCGTCAATTTCAACCGGCTCTTTCCCGGCTCAGCCCAGGCAGTCGTGAACAACCGCGACATTCTTGGCGCCTTCTCCCGCGGAGGCTACGCGCTCATGACCGACGCGATCCGCCACGTCGAACGCTATATGCAGGGCGAAGAATGGGTGCTCGGCCCGCAGGCTTACGCCCGCCTGGCTCCCGACGCCATTGAACGCCAACTGCTCGAACGCTACTCCACCGAGTTCGCCGGGCAGTGGCGCCAGTATCTCAAGCAGTCCTACATCGTCCGTTACTCCAGTCCTGCCGACGCTGCCCGCAAGCTCGGCCTGCTGGCCGGCAACCAATCCCCGCTGCTTCGCCTGTTCTGCCTCGCCTCCATCCACACCTCGCCTGCACACTCAGCTCTCAAGGACGCCTTCCAACCCGTCCAATACACCACGCCGCCCGCCTGCGAAAGCCAGTTGCCGTCCGAAAACAACCAGGCCTACCTGAACGGCCTTCTCAGTCTCCAAAGCTCCCTCGAGCAACTCGGCTCCGGCCCCCGCGACGAACTGCGCCTCAGCCGCATCGCCTCAGAGGCCGACTCCGCGCGCATCGCGGCCCGCCGCCTCGCCCAGAACTTCCGCCCTGATGCCGAAGGCGACGTCGACCGCCAGACGCTCCGCCTGCTGGAAGAACCCATCACCCAGGTCATCGGAATGGTAGGCGCACTCGGCCCCGCCGAGGTGAACTCCAACGCTGCAAAGCTCTGCTCGGACCTTCACGGCCTGCTCAACAAATACCCTTTCAACACGGCTTCCAGGACAGACGCCACTCTCGAGGAACTCAACTCTGTCTTCCGCCCAAATTCCGGCAGCCTGTGGGTCTTCTATCAGAACCACATGCAGACCCTCCTCACCCGCCAGGGCGCCGAATATGTTCCTTCCGGCTCCGGCTCCATGCGCGTGACACCCGCCTTCCTCCAGTTTTTCAATCGCGCCGTCGCTTTTAGCGACGCACTCTACGGCGCATCCGGCACTCAGCCCCGCCTTGACTTCTCGCTCAAGGCCATGCCCGTGGACGGCGTCAAAGGCCTCGTGATCCAACTCGACGGCCAAACGCTCCGCTCATCCGGCTCCGGCGGGGCATCCAAGAACTTCACCTGGCCCGGGCCTCAGCCCCAGGCCCAACTCTCCGCCAACCTCGGTGGAGGCGACCTCGGCCTGCTGGAATACAGCGGCGTCTTCGCCGTCTTCCGCCTCTTCGGCGACGCCGACCGCTGGCGTCCGATCACCAGTGGGTATGAGTTCAACTGGCAGCCGCGTCAGGGCCAGTCCAACCAGCCGATGACCACCTCTGCCGGAAAACCGCTCACCATTCAGTACCAGGCCGACTTCGGCCGCAACGCTCCCATCTTCGCCAAGGGCTACCTCAGCGGGTTTTCCTGCGCCGCGCTCGCGGTGCGATGAGTCATTCTCGCGTGGCCCTGCGCAGAATGAACAGACCTGGGATTAAGGAGAAAAATCACAATGGCCCGTGAAAGCGTACACGCCAAACTCGATCGTGTCCGGCCTCCCCGCGTCCACGTCACCTACGACGTGGAACTCGGAGATGCCTTGGAAGTTAAGGAAATCCCGTTCGTAATGGGTGTCATGGCGGACTTCAGCGGACAGCCTGAAGAACCCCTGCCTCGCATTAAGGACCGCCGCTTTGTCGAAGTCACCCCCGACAACTTCGACGCCGTCATGACCAGCATGAAACCGCGTGTCTCCTTCACGGTTGAGAACAAGCTCACCGACGATCCGGACGCCGGCAAAATCGGGGTCGACCTGCGCTTCTCCAGCATGGAGGATTTCGAACCCGAGCAGGTCGCCCGCCAGGTCAAACCCCTCCGCGAACTCCTTGAACTCCGCACCCGCCTCGCCGACCTTCGCGGAAGCCTGCAGGGCAACGAGAAACTCGAGCACCTCCTACAGGACGTGCTCGGCAATACGGAAAAGATGGGCCGCCTCAAGAACGAGCTCGAGTCCGGCAAAAAGGAGGATGAGTAATGGCTAAGAAAGCTACCGCTGCTGCTGCCGCCGCCGCGGTCACCACTCAGGAACCAGCGCTGCTCGACCAGATCGTCGAACAAGGCCGGCTTGCCCGGGATGAGGGCTCGCGGGCTTGGGGCAAGACGCTCGTCAGCGAGTTCATCCAGCAGGTGCTCGATGGCGAAATGGCCGTCTCCCCCGACCTTGAAGTGATGATCAACAGGCGCATCGCCCAGATCGACCACCTGCTCTCTCTTCAGATCAACGAGATCCTCCATCACGCAGCCTTTCAGCGGTTGGAGTCCACCTGGCGTGGCCTTCGCTACCTGCTGGACCAGAGTGAGACTGGGGTGAACCTGAAGATCAAGATCTTCAACGCCGGCAAGAAAGAGGTGCTACGCGATCTTCAGCGAGTCCCCGAGTTCGATCAGAGCCAGATGTTCAAGAAAGTCTACGAACAGGAGTTTGGAGTCTTCGGTGGCGAACCGTTTGGTGCGATCATCGGCGACTACTACTTCGGCAAGGGTCCCGAGGACATCGAGTTCCTGGAACGGATGTCCCAAGTGGCCGCTGCGGCCCACGCTCCTTTCCTCACCGCAGGCGAGCCTTCGCTGTTCAACATGGACAGCTATACCGAGCTCGACGGTCCCCGCGACATGGCGAAGGTCTTCGACACGTCGGAGTACGCCCGCTGGAAGGGCTTCCGCATGACTGAGGATTCCCGCTACATCGCTCTCACGATGCCGCGGATGCTCATCCGCGTGCCCTACGGCCAGGCCACCAAGACTGTCGAGGGCTTCCATTATGAGGAGACGGTCCGCGGGATGCGCCATGAGGATTATTGCTGGGCCAATGCCGCGTTCGCGCTCGGCGCGAAAATCACCGGCGCATTCGCCAAGCACGGCTGGTGCGCGGCTATTCGCGGCGTGGAAGGCGGCGGCCTGGTAGACGGCCTACCTACGCACAGCTTCACCACCGAATCCGGGGACATCGTCAACAAGTGTCCCGCTGAAACCGCCATCACAGACCGCCGTGAGAAGGAACTTGCCGACCTCGGCTTCGTGCCGCTCGTCCACTGCAAGGGCACCGACTACGCCGCCTTTTTCAGTGTGCAGAGCGCCCAGAAAGCCAAGCTCTACGATCGGGACGAAGCCAACGCCAACGCCAGGCTCTCCGCCCAACTGCCCTACATTCTTGCCGTGAGCCGCTTTGCCCACTACCTCAAGGCAATGATGCGTGACAAGATCGGGAGCTTCACTACTCGCGGAACCTGCGAAGCGTTTCTCAACCGGTGGATCATGAACTACGTCACGGCCGACGACAACGCTTCGGCGAATACGAAGGCCCAATTCCCCCTGCGTGAAGCCCGCGTTGACGTCCTGGAGACTCCCGGCAAGCCTGGAGTTTTCCGTGCCGTCGCATTCCTTCGCCCGCACTATCAGCTCGACGAGTTGTCTGTGTCCCTGCGCCTCGTGGCAGAACTCCCGCCATCGGCGAGAAAGTAAAGCATCCCAGCAAGGAGCATTCGTATGGCAGAGAACGTTGATTATTTCCTGAGAATCGATGGCATTGATGGCGAGTGCCGCAAACCCGGCTTCGAGAAGTGCATGGAGATGTTCGATTGGGGGTTCAGCGAATCCCAGGACGGCAGCGCTTCATCGCCGTCCGCGTCCGCTCAGGGCCGCGTCTCCATGAGCGATTTCAACTTCAGCAAAGTCGTGGATACGGCAACGCCAAAGCTGCTTCAGAATCTGTTCAAGGGCACGCTTGTAGCCAAGGCGACCCTTACCGCCCGGCGCACGGGCGCCACCGAGGGGCGCCCACAACCCTATCTCGTCTGGGAATTCAAAGACCTCATCATCTCAGCCCATTCCTTCAACGGCAACAACGGGGGTGGCACTCCCACGGAGTCCATCTCTTTCAATTTCGCCGAGGTCAAGTGCTACTACCGCCAGCTCAAGAAGGGCGTCCTGCAGGGCGCTGTTAGCGGCGGCTGGAACTTGAAGACCAATAGAGTCGCGTAACGGGGAAAGGAACCAATTATGGCTGTTGCCGCATATATGTACATCGAAAGCATCAAAGGCGAGGCCCAGGATGCCAAGTATCACGACCACATTGAACTCGAGTCTTTCAGCTTCGGCGCCAACAACCCCAGCCGTGCCAACCTAGGCACTGGCCAGGCTGGCGGGAAACCGACCTGCAACGACTTCGTCATCACCAAGTACACCGACCTCAGCACACCTCTGATCTTTCAGCTCTGCGCCCAGGGCAAGCACATCACCAAGGCCTATGTGGTGATGAATCGCGCCGGTGCAAAGTCCGGTGAGCTTGAGGAGTTTCTGCGGCTGGATTTCGACGAGCTAATCGTTTCCAGCTACCGCACAGGCGGCGGCATGGCCGACGGCGGCACGCCCAGCGAGACCATTTCCTTCAACTTCGCCAAGGTCCACGTGATTTACAACATCGTTCAGAACGGCGAGAAGAAGGGTCACCTCGCAGCCGGATACGACGTGCGCGAGACGTCGGAGTTCGAAGACGGCGGCCGCCTGCAGCAGATTCGCACTTCGTGAGGCCTTTCGGCATGGAAGTCATGGAAGCAGAGCGGCTATGGAAAGAGGGACGGTTAGCCGACGCCACCGCGTCGGCTGCCCGAGAATTGAGGGACGATCCAACCGACGTCCGTCTCCGGACTCTCTATTTCGAACTGCTCTGCTTTCGTGGTGATTGGCCCCGCGCCCGGAAGCAGCTTGAGGTTCTTGGCTCCGACCCGACACTCCAACAGTCCTCACTCTATTACCAGCGCATCATCGATGCGGAAACCCAACGTCAGGAGATGTTTCAGTCTCCCGAACTCGGCCGGGCCTGGCTCCAGCCCGCGCAGGCGTGCGCGGGCGACATCGACGGTGCACGCTTCGACTCCATCGCCGACGCCGATCCCCGCCTCGGGCCCCGCCTCGAACTCCTCACGGCCGGCGGTTACCTTCTCATGCCTTTTGCCGAAATCTCTGAACTCACCTTTGAACCGCCCCGGCGCCTCCGCGACCTCATTTGGCGCAAAGCCCACATGAAGTCCAGTCCCGCTCGGGGAGGCCTCGACGTCGGCGAAGTTCTGGTCCCCGCTCTGGCTCCGCTCTCGTTCCTCCATGAGTCCGAACCTGTCCAGTTGGGGCGGGTCACTGTCTTCGAACAGGATTCGCAGGCCGGCCAGAAGACACTGCTGGCCGGTGACAGCGAAGTCGCCATCCTCTCGATCCACTCGCTGCGATTCTCTTGTTGAGCTCCATCATGCGTCGAGATTATCCAGATGATCCGCGCTGGCCTATCCTGCTGGCTCCAATCGCCGGCGGCGATCCGTGCGGCGCCGACACCAGGGGCGGTGCCGCCTACTCCGAAATAAAGGAGGCCCAGCGCGAAGATGACGATGGCGACATGGGCGTCTGGCAACATACGCGGAAAGTCGCCGATTGGCCATCGGTCTCCCGCCTCTGCAGCAACGAGCTTTCGCGCACCACAAAGGACCTTCAGCTGGCCGCATGGTGGTTGCTTGCAGAAGTGAAGCTACGCGGTTTTCCAGGGCTTGTCCAGGGACTGCGGCTCATCGAAGAGTACGTGGAGCGCTTCTGGGAGGGGCTTTATCCGCCCATCGAAGATGGCGACACTTCACTGCGCACAGTGCCGCTGGAGTGGATCGGCGGCCGTCTGGGCCCTCACGTCCGCATGGCGCCCATCACACAGACCGGCCATAGCTGGTATCGCTTCCAGGAGTCCATCACAGTCCCCTCCGAGGAGGATCTCGAGGACGACAGGAAACGGCGGCAGCGGGATGAGGCGGTGCAGGAAGGGAAGCTCACTCCAGAAGAGTTTCTCGAGGGGGTTCGCGCCACGCCCGCGTCGTTTTGGGAACAGGCGCTTTCCGACCTCCAGGCCGCCCTTGAGACGGTCGACCGGATTCAGGCCGCCTGTGAACCCCTCTGCCCGGATGAGCCGCCCACTTTCGGTTCGCTGCGCGATGCGATTCAGGAGGTTCAGCACGCCGTGCGAGGCCTGCCCGCACGCAGGACTTCCGGAGGGGGGGCGGCCCTTCGCCAGCAGACCTCCCGCCCTTCCTCCGCGGCAGCCGATCCGTTTGCGCCCTTCGATCAATCCGCCGAAGGAGAGCCGCCAACCACTGCTACCTCTGACGATCCTTTTGCAGCCTTCGAAGGCGGCGTCTCTTCTTCTCTTGATGCATCCGAGGAAGAGGATGCGCCGCGGCCGGCCACCCGCCCCAAACGGCGAGTGGCCGCTCACTCACCAGACGACGCCTCAGACGATCTATCCGCCATCCTCTGTGCACATGCGGCCGAATTGCGTGAGGCCGATTCCGCCAGCCCAGTCCCTTACCTTCTGCTGCGGGGACTTCGTTGGGGTGAACTGCGGGGCTCCGTCCCACCTTTGCACCCCGTTCTACTGGAAGCACCCACTCTCCAGACGCGCCGTACTCTGCGCCAATTGAAGGCCGACGGCAACTGGAGCGAACTGCTCGAGGCGGCCGAAATCGCGGCCGCACAACCCTGCGGCCGAGCCTGGCTCGACCTCCACGCATACACGCTGATGGCTTGCCGCGAATTGGGTGACGAATTCGGCGCGATCCAATCCGCCGTCTCCGCCGAACTCGGCCGGCTGCTGTCTGACTTCCCCGCCCTGCTGGAATCCACACTCGACGACGAAACCCCCTGTGCAGGCGTTGAGACGAAGGCCCTGCTGCCCTCTCTTCTCCGGGCCGGTCCGGCTCACATCCACATTGATCGTCCCTCTCCCCTGCATCTGCCCCGGCGCCCTGCCTCCGCTACTGCATTGGCGCAGACCCTGCGCCGCCAGACGCATGCCCGAGGTAGATTCCACTACCGTGTCCGCCTGGCCCAAACCCTCGCGGCGGAGCAGCGCGAAACCGCCGCTCTTGCCATTCTGCGGGATCTCATGCAGGAAATTGACGATCGCCGCCTTGTCGAGTGGGAAAAGCCCGAAGATCTCGCCGCCCCTGTCCTTCTCTATAGTGAACTCACCCGCAGGCTCGGAGAAGAGCCGGGTGATCTGACGCTCCAACTCCTGGCGCGCCTTGATCCTCTGGCCGCGGCGGAGGCTGGCTGATGCCTTCAGGTCTCTCCCTGCCGTGCCTGCTCGATCGTCTCTCCGACGATGCGCCCCGCATCGACCGAGATGCGGCGCCAGACCGCCTTCAGACTCTCCGGCAACTCAAGGCAAGCCTCCGCCGCGACATCGAATGGCTTTTCAACTCGAAGGCCCGCCTCGATCCAATCCCCGAGCAGTACTTCGAGCTCCGCCATTCCATCGCCGCCTATGGGCTGCCAGACCTCACAGGCCGGGCCCTCAGCATTCAACGCGAACAGGCCGATGTCGCCATGTTGATGGAAGAACTCCTCCATCTATTCGAACCTCGCCTCCGCCCAGTCAACGTATACCCCTCCGGCGGCGGCGGCGTCCTCAGCAAAGTCCGCTTCCAGATCGCAGGCATCCTGCGCGTTGACCCCGCTCCCGAACACATCGTTTTCGATTCCAGCTTCGACCCCTCAGTCAGCTACTACCGGGTGGAGGGCGAATAATGCGCGACTCCCTCCTCTCCTACTACGAGCGTGAACTCGGCTACCTCCGCCAGCAAGGAACCGCCTTCGCGCGTCTGTACCCGAAAGTCGCCAGCCGTCTGGAGCTGAACCCGGCCCAGTGTGAAGACCCGCACGTCGAACGCCTCCTCGAGGGCGTCGCCTTCCTGGCCGCCCGCGTCCACCTCAAACTCGACGACGAGTATCCCGAGGTCGCCCAAGCCCTGATCAGCCTTACCGCGCCGCACCTCCTCCGGCCCCTGCCTTCGGCCAGCATCGCCCGCCTCCAACTTGGCTCCGGTTCCGCCGAAGTCACCGAACCAGTCGACTGCCCCCGCGGCCTCCTTCTCGACGCCCGCCTCCCTGCTGGTGGCGCCTGCCGTTTTCAAACCTGCTTCGACTCCACCGTTCTCCCGCTCGCCGTCACCTCCGCCATTTGGACCACTCCGGACCAGATGCCTTCCAACCTTCGCGTCCCCGGCGCATCGCGTGTTCTCAGCCTCAAGCTCGATTGCAGCGAGGGTGCCCTGGCCGCCGGTCTTCGGCTTTCCGCCCTCCGCTTCTTCCTCAACGGTACCCCCGGCCTCTCCTACTCCCTTCATGAAGCTCTGCTGAACCGCTGTCTCAGAGTCCACGTACGAGCCGCTTCTGCTGAAGGGCCGCCCGCTCCCTGGCTCACACTGGGACCCGACGCCCTTTCCTTTGCCGGCCTTGAACCGGACGAGTTCCTGCTTCCTCCACTCCCGCGCGCCTTCTCCGCCTACCAGCTCCTGCAGGAGTACTTCGCCTATCCCGAGAAGCACCTCTTTGTCACCCTCGGCCAGCTCGAAGCGCTCGGCGCCCATCCCCATGCACGCACCTTTGAGATTGCCTTCTCCTTCGCGCACGGAGAACCCTCCGGTTGGGACCATGCCATTCACGCTGAGCTCTCCGCCGACTCCCTCCTGCTCAACTGCGTTCCGGTAGTCAACCTCTACCCTGTAACCGCAGATCCCATTCAGCTGGACTCGGCGCGTTACGACTACCCGCTCGTCCCCGACCTCCGCCTCCGCGATCAGGTTCGTGTCTTTTCCATCGAGTCCGTCTCCGCCACTCCCATCCGCGGCGGCCCCACGCTCCAACTCGACGCCTTCCACTCTCTCCGCCACCGCTACACCGGGGACCCCACCGGATCAGGTCTGTTCTGGAATGCGGTCCGCCGGTCCCGCGAGGCCGGCGGCGAATCCCTGCATTGGCTCTCGTTTCACGACCTCTCCGGCGCCAGGCAGGTCCCGGACGGGCAGGTGATCACGGTGCGCTGCCTCTGTACCGACGGAGCCCTTCCGCACTCCTTCTCCGGCGCCGGGGGTCTGATAGAACTGCTTCCTGCTGGCGCCAGCCCGGTCCGAAGCGCCTTCCTCCTCCGCAAACCCTCCGCCCCCGCTGAGCCACCTTTGGACGGGGCCACTCTTTGGCGTCTTGTCTCCCACCTCTCGCTCAACACCACATCCCTAGCCAGCTCCCCAGAGCCGCTGCAGGAACTCCTCCGGCTTTACGCTCCGTTCTCCGCCGACGCGGAACGCCAGATCTCCGGCATCTCCGCCCTCCACAGCAGCCGCCAGTTCTCCCGCATTGCTTCCCTGGAAGGCGTCGCCTTCGCCCGCGGCGAAGCCATCGATCTGACGCTCGACGAAGCCGCCTTCGCCGGCGCCGGCTCCTTCCTCTTCGCCTCCATCCTCGAACGCTTCTTCGCCGCTTACGTTTCCGTGAATTCCTTTACCCAGCTCACCGCCCGCTCACTCCAAAGAAAGGAGCCTCTCCGCTCGTGGCCGGCCCAAACCGGTTCAATGATTCTGATCTGAGGCGCTACCCCGTCTTTCAGGCCATTCGCTACCTCTCCCTGCTGGCCGAAGACGGACGCCTGCCTGTCGGCCACTTCCATCCGCCGGCGCAGGAGGCGGTGCGACTCAGAAACTCCGCGCGCCTTTCGCATCCCCCGAACGACATCGAGTCAGCGGATCTGCCGCCCGGCGAAGCCCCCGCCCTCACTACAACCGGCTTCGGCCTCTTCGGCTCCGGAGGCGAACTGCCTTACGCCTGGTCCTCCTACGCCCTCGATCGCCTGCAGCGCGGAGATTCCGGTTTCCTCGCCTTCACCGACATTTTCCACCACCGCCTGTTGTCGTTCCTTTACCGCGCCTGGCAGTCGCCGCGTTTCCCCACGCTGGCAGAAGCCGGTGAGCCGAATCCCCTCGATGGCTTCCTTGACGCCCTCCTCGGCCTCTCATCCGCCGGATGCGATTCCGCACTCCGGCCGGCCCTCCACTCCTGCGCCCCCCTCCTGCTGCCGCGGCCCCGCCCCGCAGAAGCCCTCCTCGGCCTGCTCTCCTACTACTTCGACGTCCCCGTCTCCATTGAACAGTTCCGCGGCGGCTGGCGCCCCTTCGAACCCGACCAACTCACCCGGCTCGACGACGAAGCGCCTTCTCCGGATCCGTGCCGCCGCCTGGGCCAGGGTGCCGCGCTCGGCACCGAAGCCTGGGATCCGCAGGCTGCCATCCGGATCTGCCTTGGCCCCATGTCCCGCGCGCGCTACGAAGAGTTCCTCCCCGGCGCTCCCGCCTTCGTCGCCCTCAGGCACCTCGTCGACTTCTTCTCCCGCGGCGCCTTTGACTACGAAATCAACCCAATCCTCCGCCGCGAGGATGTTCCGCCCATCCGCCTTGGTGAGGCGCTTCCCCCCGCTTCGCCGCAGTATCAGACAACTGAGGTCCGGCTAGGTTACACCACTTGGCTCACCTCCAAACCCATGGATCGCGATGCCGGCGACACGGTCCTTCGCGCCTGGCTATCTCACGCCATCGAGGATGATCATGAACCTGCGCGGACTTGTCACCAAGCTCAACCCGGCCGCCCGTAAAGCTCTCGAAGGCGCCGCCGCCCTCTGCGTCAGCCGTACGCACTACGACGTCGAGATCGAACACTATCTCCTCGCCGCTCTCGATCAGACAGGAGGCGACTTCGACCGCATCGCCTACCAGTTCGGCCTCGACCCCGCCCGCCTCAACAAGGAACTCAACTCCGCCCTCGACGAGCTCACATCCGGCAATGCCCGAACACCATCCCTCAGCCCCTCGCTCGTCAAAATGCTCACCGAGGCCTGGCAGCTCGCTTCTCTCTCGTACGGCGCTCCAGCCGTGCGCGTCGGCCATGCCATCATCGCGCTGGCCGTCACCCCTGAACTCTGGCGCCAGGTCCGCGAATCCAGCCGCGAAATGGGCCGCATCGTCCCGGACACGCTCCGCCTTCAGTTTGAGCAACTCATGGCCGAATCCGCCGGCGGCGGCGATGCCGCTCCCGAACCGGAAGATTCCAACCCCGTCGCCGAAAAGAACCTCCAGTTCCCGCACCTCGACCAATACACCGTAGACCTCACCGCCCAAGCCCGCGCCGGTAAGATCGATCCCGTCCTCGGTCGCGATTCGGAGATCCGCCAACTCATCGACATCCTCCTCCGGCGCCGCCAGAACAACCCCATCCTCACCGGAGAAGCCGGCGTCGGCAAGACCGCGGTGGTCGAGGGCTTCGCTCTGCGCATCGCCGCCGACGAAGTGCCGCCCGCTCTCCGAGATGTCGATCTCCGCTCCCTCGATCTCGCCCTCCTCCAGGCCGGCGCTTCCATGAAGGGCGAGTTCGAGAATCGCCTCAAGAAACTCATCGACGAGGTCCGCTCCTCCCCTCGCCCCATCATCCTCTTCATCGACGAGGCCCATACCCTGATCGGCGCGGGCGGCCAGGCCGGACAGAACGACGCCGCCAATCTCCTCAAGCCCGCCCTCGCCAGAGGCGAACTCAGGTGCGTCGCCGCCACAACCTGGGCCGAATATAAGCGCTACTTCGAAAAAGACGCCGCGCTCTCCCGCCGCTTCCAAGTCGTCAAGGTCGAGGAACCGGACGACCAGAACTGCCACGGCATGCTTCGCGGCATAGCTTCCACGCTGGAAAGACACCACGGCGTCCGCATCCTCGATCAGGCCCTCGAGGCCGCCGTCACACTCTCACGGCGCTACATGCCGTCCCGCCAGCTCCCCGACAAAGCAGTGAGCGTCCTCGATACCGCCTGCGCCCGCGTCGCACTCAGCCGCTCCGCGCTGCCGCCTCCCCTCGAAGATCTCGCCCGCCGCAAGACCGCACTCGCCCGCAGCCGCGAAGCCCTGGAGCGCGAACACGCCGTGGATGGCGCCCAGGATGCCGCACTCTCCGCTCTTTCTCTCCAGTTCGACGCCGTCTCCGCCGAAGAGGCCGCCCTTTCCGCCCGCTGGGAAAAGGAACACGCCCTGGTCGATCAGGCACTCGCCCTGCGCGGCGAAATCGAAATCGATCCTGACAACCACTCCTCACGCGAACGCCTCGCAGCTATCCAGGCTGATCTCGATGCCCTCCAGGGCGAGCAGCCTCTCGCCCGCCTCTGCGTCGACCGCGAAGCCGTCGGCCAAGTCATCTCTGCATGGACCGGCATCCCACTCGGCTCCATGGTCCGCAACGAAGCGTCCGTCGTCCTCGAACTCGCTTCCCGCCTCAGCCGCCGTGTCATCGGCCAGGATCACGCCCTCGAGGCCATCGCTCAGCGCATCCAAACATCCAAAGCCAACCTCGACGACCCCCGCCGCCCCATCGGCGTCTTCCTCCTCATTGGCCCCAGCGGCGTCGGCAAGACCGAAACAGCCCTCGCCCTCGCTGACCTTCTATACGGCGGCGAGCAGACTCTCATCACCGTCAACATGAGCGAGTTCCAGGAAGCGCACACCGTCTCCTCTCTCAAAGGCTCACCTCCCGGCTACGTCGGTTACGGCGAAGGTGGTGTCCTCACTGAAGCCGTCCGCCGCCGCCCCTACTCCGTCGTCCTCCTGGATGAGGTCGAAAAAGCGCACCCTGACGTCCTCGAGCTCTTCTATCAGGTCTTCGACGCCGGCCGCATGGAAGACGGCGAGGGCCGGCAGGTGGACTTCCGCAATACGGTAATCATCCTCACCTCCAACGCGGCCATCGAGAAGCTCACCCAGCTCTGCTCCGACCCCGATACCATACCCTCCCCCCCAGCCCTCGTCAAAGCCATCAAGCCCGAACTCGACCGGATCTTCAAACCCGCATTCCTCGGCCGCACCACCATCGTCCCTTACTACCCCATCGGTGGCGAGAACCTCCGCCGCATTATCGTCCTCAAACTCGACCGCGTCCAGCGCCGCATCCAGGAAAACCACAACCTCCCCTTCCACTACGATCCCGCTCTCGTCGATGCCGTCGCAGCGCGCTGCACCGAATCCGAAAGCGGCGCCCGCAACGTCGACCATGTCCTCAACGCCACCCTGCTGCCCACCATGTCCCGGCTCCTGCTCCAAGCCCTGGCCGAGGGCCGCCAGGTCAGCGGGTTTCGTGCCACATCCGACCCGCAGGGTAACCCCTCCGTCACCCTCTCCGAAGGAGATCCCACTTGGGCGACCGTCTGAGCCAGCACGACCGCCTCTTCTACTTCAACTCGCCCCTTGGCGAGGACAAGTTCCTCGTGCGCGCCCTGGAAGGGGAAGAGGAAATCTCCTCCCTTTTCCGCTTCCAGGTCGAACTCCTCTCAGACGATCCCTACATCGACGAAACCGCCCTCCTTGGCAAAACCGTCACCCTTGCCATTCGTCAGGCCGACGCCACTTCTTTCCGGTACTTCAACGGCCGCGTCTCCTGGTTCCGCTACGCCGGCCCTGAAGGTTCCCATACCCTTTACCGCGCCGAGATCGTCCCCTGGACCTGGCTCCTCACCCAAACCTCCGACTGCAACGTCCGCCAGGGCAAATCCGTGCCCGACATCGTCGGGGAAACCTTCCGCCGATACGGGTTCTCCGGTGACGACTTTACCTTCACCCTCCACTATCCCAAGCGCTACACGCCTTGGGAATTCAGCGTCCAGTACCGCGAAAGCGCCTTCGGATACGCCAGCCGGCTGCTGGAATCCGAAGGCATCTTCTACTTCTACCGCCAAACCCGGAAGGGCCATCAGATGGTCCTCGCCGACGATAACACGGCCTGCGAACCCTGCCCCTACCAGAGCCGATTTCGTATGGACCGCGTTCACGGCCCGGGCGTCACCCGAGTCTACGACACCATCTTCACCTTCGACCTCCAGCGCCATCTCCGCAGCGGCCGCTACATCCACCGCGATTTCAACTTCATTCATCCGGATCCCCGCCACCTCCATGCCGATGCCGCCTCTCGAAGCCAGGTCGCGGTCGGCAAGTCTCTCGAAGTCTTCGACTACCCAGGGGAATACGAGGAACCGGACCAGGGCCGCGATTGGGCCCGCCTCCGCATGGAAACCGAAGAGGCCCGTGAAGAGGTTTTCGAAGGCACCGGCAACGCGAGATCTCTCACCCCTGGATTCCGCTTCGAACTCTCCGGCCACGAGCGGCGCGAATGGAACCGCGCCTACATCGTCACCCGCGTCGTCCACTCCGGCCAGGAGGCGGGAGTCGAGGCTGCCCCGGACGCCGCCAAACCGTACTATCAGAATTCGTTCTGCTGCATCCCGGCATCCATTCCGTACCGACCTCAGGAAAAGACCGAGAAGGCAACCGTGACCGGTCCGCAAACCGCCATTGTCGTCGGGCCCAAGAACGAGGAGATTTACATCGACAAGTACGGCCGGATCCGTGTCAAATTCCACTGGGACTACAGCGATAAACAAGGCGACGACTGTTCATTCTGGATTCGCGTCGCGCATTCCTGGGCAGGCTCCAACTGGGGCGCCTTCTTTCTGCCCCGGGTCGGTCAGGAGGTCCTCGTCGATTTTCTCGAGGGCGATCCGGACCGCCCCATAGTCATCGGCCGGGTCTACAACTCGGACCTCATGCCCCCGTGGCCGCTCCCCTCCAAAAAGAACATCTCAGGAATCCGCACCCGCTCCACCAAAGGCGGCGGCCCCAACAACTACAACGAAATCTCTTTCGACGACACGAAGGGCGAGGAACTGTTCGCCCTGCATGCCGAAAAGGACTTCCGGCTCACCGTCGAAAACGACGAGACGGATATCATCGACCGCGACCGTTTTGTCACCGTCAAACGGGACCACGTGGAAGCCGTCCAGCGGCACCTTCACGAAAATGTTGGAGAGAACGCGTCCCGCAGGATTGGAGGTACTCTCGACGAACAGACCGGCGGCCAGCATACCGAGAAGATCGGCGGCAGCCGCCATACCAGCATCGGCGGCGATTGGCGGGCCAGCGTCGGCGGCCACGTTTCCGTTGAATTCGGCACCGGCGCAGCCGCCAAGTCCGGCGGCCAGCTCCTGCTGCACACAGAGCAGGGCATGTTCGCCAGGGACGATTCCCAACTTCTCCTCGAATCAGGCGGCCAACTCACCCTAAAAGGACCTGGCGGCTTCATCACGATCAATTCCGGTGGCGTCTACATCCAAGGCTCCATGATCTACCTCAACAGCGGCGGCAGCGCCCTGTCGTATCCCGGCTCCAGCCCCGTCACCATCGACAAACCCGCCGACCCGCTGCGCCCGCCCGGCCTCGCCACCCCCGTCCCTTTCGTCTCGCTTCCTTCCTCTGCTCTGCCCCAGCTCCCGGCACTTCCCGCCCTCCCCGTCCCGGCACCCAGCCTCCTTTCCTCCGTCGCGGATGCCGCCTCCGCTCGACTCCCTGAACTCCCGCAGAGTCTCCAGCGCGACATCTCCCAAGCTCTCGATCGCGTCTCCAGCCTCGCCCAAATCTCTAACTTCGCCCCGCTCGCTCAGGCAGCCTTAAGCGACTCCGGCGCCCCCGCCGGCTACCTCCGCCTCACCATGGACGCCCTGCCCCCTCAACTCGCCAACGTACCATTCCGCGACGCTCTATCCGGCTTCTCCTCCTCTCTCTTCGAAAACCCGCAGCACGCTGTTCTAGCCTTCCGGCACCCGGATCCTGCCTCCTCCCCTTTATCCTCTTCTTCGCTCCATGCGGGCGCCCTTCAGCAGATGCGCGAATCGCAGAGCGCCCTGGCTGCCCTCGCTGCGCAGGATCTCTTCGGCCAGCGCCTGTCTTTCACTGGCCACGGGGACGCTGCGCCGCTCGCCGAAGCAGCCGCCCTCGCCACCTCACGCCCAGCTACCTCCTTCAACCCCACAACTTCATCCGCCTTGCCGCCTTCTCCAACCATCACCCGTGTCGCCGTTCGCCCGCCTGCCCAGCCCGGCTCTCCCGAACCGCCACCCCCTCCTACCGCCCAACTTCTGCTGCCCGCCGTCGATGAACTCGGCGCGCCGGTCACCTGGATTCAGGACTTCGCCTCCCTCCAGGGCCGTGGTATGGACTTCATTCAAAACGGACTCAAAGCCGAAAACTCCCACCTGCTCGAACTCCTTTCCAAGGTACTCTGATGAACCCGCCCGACCCGCTCCAGCACTTCGATTCTCCATCCGGCTTCGCCTGGGCCAACGCCATCCAGGCTGACGACCTCCCCCGCCTCCGCCAACTCGCCGATTCAGGAGATCCCCAGGCGGCCTCTGCCTCGGGCATGTCCCCGCTTCGATGGGCCCTCGAGTGCAATCGCCCCTCCGCCTTTGCCGAACTGCTCCATCTCGGCGCTCAACCCGATCCATTGACGATCCACGCCGCTCTCCTTCACCCATCGCCCCGCTTCGCCCAACTGCTCCTCGCCGCTCACTGGAATCCCAATTCCCTCGACCCCAACCAACACCCCTGGCTGTTTACCCCGCTGCTCAGCCGCAATTCCGCCGCCTTCCGCCTCCTCGTCGAAAACGGTGCCGACGTCAACGCCTCTCGCCCGGACGGCCTCACCCCTCTCATCGCCCTCGTCTCCCTCAACGAATTCGAACTCGCCTTTTATTTGCTTGAGCGCGGCGCCGATCCTGCCCCCTCCACTTCCACAGGAGCCTCCGCCTCCTCCCGCGCTCTCGCCGCTTCCGCTGTCCCGCCTCACCAATTGGTCTGGCGTCAGCGCACCATCGACACCCTTCGCTTCCGCGGCTTCGCGTCAAAATCCTAAACCTATGGCGTTCCTCCTCACCATCACCCTCCAACCCTGGGAACGCGAACCCGGGAAGCTGGCCCCCGCGCCTCCAGAGAAGCCTCTGGACAAATGGATCGCCCGCCTCAACGTCGATCTCGAAACAAAAAAGTGGAAAGTCATCGAGAACGAACGCTGGTTCACCGCCGTCCACGGCGATGCCCAGGGCTCCGTCGTCGTCAGCGGCCCCGACGTGACCCTCACCGGCTCCAAGACCAACCTCTATCTCAAGCTCTTCTACCAGGACTTCCGGGCCAACCTGAAGGGCATCGCCTACTACGACGCCCGCAAATGCTTCAATCTCGGCGCCATTCTCACCGGGACCCGCGAAAAGTTCAACCTCTACGCCTGGTACTGGCGCGAACTGTCCTATGTCGAAATGACCGCGGAAGAACGCATGCGCGAGGTCATCTACCGCTGCTGCGAAAAGTACCTCGCCGGCGCCGCCAAACAGGAGTTCGGCAACCTCGTCGATGCCAAGAACCTCGCCATCGTCGTCGGTATCATGCTGGTCTTTATGGCCACCGTTGGCGGCTGGATTGCCGCTCTGCGCGCCTTCGTTGGCGTTCTTCTCACCGGCTCTGGCTTCTACGTCGACATCCAGTTCTACCGCGATCAGCGCGACACCATCGCCTACTTCGTTACCAATACCAACCTGAAACCTAGCCAGGCGGCGAATGCTCTGGAGTCCGCCGCCAAGGCCATGGCTGAAGTATTCTCCAAGATCCTCGCGGACTTTTGCATGGCGAAGTTCGGCCACGCCCTGGCACGCGCTACGGGCGAACTCCGCGGCCTCTTCACCAAACGGTCCAAGGCCGAATGGGAACAGGCGGCCCGCCAGAGCGAAGCCGAATCCAAGACTGAAGCCGCTTCTCAGGCCAAATCGAAGGACTCCCAGAAAGCCGAGACCGAAGCCGCCGCCAGACAGGGGCAGGCCCCCGCCACCAGACCAGGCTTCAAACAGTGGATGGCCCGCTACCTCCTGGGCGGACGCCGCGGCCCCCTAGGGCTGAACTTCGGCATCAAGGGCTGCAAAAAGGCATCTGGCGCCGCCGAATGCAACCTCCTCGCCGCCGAGTACAAGGGCTACCTCGAAATCAGCCATATGGGCGACGGCAATTGCATGGTCCTCCGCGAACCCAGCAAGAACCGTCTATCCAAACTCAAACAGGGAGTCATCGCCACCTCCAAGGACATTGAAGTAGTTGCCAAGTCGTTCACCGCGGACCGTCTCAAGAACCCCAAGCTCGTCCAATATCACGGCTACGTCGGAGTCAGCGCCTCAGACATCAAAGGTACCCTCCGTCCGGCCGGTTCCATCAACCTCCACGGCATCGATCCCAACCTTCCCAACAAACCCGCTAAGCTCTACTCGCTCGACCCAAAAACCAGTGACGTCAAGGGCCTCAAGTCCGCCCAGGAAAGCCGCGGTGTCCTCGAAGACAAGGGCCGCGCCAGCCGCCCCATGACAGACCACGAGGCCAAGGCCGTCCGCGATCGCGTGGGCCTCAAAGCGCTGGAAGACACCCTATTCTGCGACATCGGCGAGGGCCGCTACATCCTCATCAGCCGCGGCACCGGCCTGCCCTCCATCCCCGATGTCGACGTCCTCGCCGCTGGCCGCGTCCGCAACGGCGCCCTCGTCGGCGATACCCGCCAGGGTGTTTCCCTCTCCTCCAAACCCCTCCGCCCCAGCAAACAGGCCACGCCCGAATTCGCCGGTGACGACCCGCAGCTCGGCCGCCACCTCAACGACATTATGCGCAAGAACGTCGAGGACGCCGGCATCCCGAACATGGGCTTTTACAACTGGTTCAACCACAGCGAGCACGGTGGTTCCGCTTCCTTCCGCGGCCCAGACGGCAAGCCCTCCTGGAACCCCGTGGACAAAAGCACCGGCGCTCCTCCCGCCGAACGCCTCATCATGTTCGTAAAGGGCGAATGCTTCATCTTCGATAGCTGGTGGTCCTACAAAGCCTGGTGCTGGCTCAACAACCTCGGTCTCTGGTGCCCCTGGGAGTTCTGAGCCGCGTCGCTCATTGTCGCCGCTCTGGAAACCACTGCGCGCGCCTGCAGTGCGCAACAGAATCCGTCCCTCCGCTACGCCGCGCGCTGTTTCACAGAGGGCTCGTGGTGAGGACCTTGGAGGCAGCCTATACCCGAGCGCGGCAATCATTGGGGGTCTGGCGGCACAGCGGGAAGGGCTCAGGCAGGGGTTCAACAGCAATACCGCCCAAGTCCGGGATTTTGTGATTAAAAAGGTTCCGTACCTGGAGTGCGGGAGGGGCGACGCAGGCGTGAGATACGGAGAAGATGGAAAATGGCTCACCTCACTCGCGACCTCACTCGCGACGGTTTCCGTTTCCAACTTGTGGATATATACTGTATTCCATTCTGTGGGTTCTCAGGTCTTCCTGGAAGAGCAACTAGACACTCCGAATCACTCTGAGGTGAGCCTATGTCCGTCCCAATGTTGACGAGCAGATTGGTGGTTGTCTTGATTCTGGCGGCGCTGGCGATGCCGGCGGCTGCACAAACTCTGTATGGATCACTAACCGGCATTGTGACCGATGCCACCTCCGCGGCCGTTCCGGACGCCAAAGTGGAAGCGCTCAACGAAGGCACGGGCATTGCGAAGTCGGTGCAAACCGACGAGCGCGGCGCGTACCTCTTCAACGACCTCCAGCCTGGGAAATACAAGGTGACAATTTCTGCGAAGGCGTTCAACACGCGTGTGGTAGAGGGAGTAACGATTTCTCAGAACACGACTTTGCGCGTGGACGGGCAGCTCACCGTATCGCAGGTTCACGAGAGTGTGACGGTGAACGCAGCGGCGGTGACTCTGCAGACAGACCGCGCGGACATCAACAGCGTGATCCAGTCCAACCAGATTGTGGATCTGCCGCTGATGAACTCGCAGGGGCGCAACTTCCAGGCGCTGTACAAGATCCTGCCTGGCTTCACTCCGCCGGGCGAGGTGCACTCCGACTCGGGAAACCCGCAGCGTTCGATGGCGACGCAGGCCAACGGAATGCCGCAATCGAACAACAACACGCGAGTGGACGGCGCGACGATCAGCCATCCGTGGCTGCCGCGCATTGTGGCCTACGTTCCTCCGGTGGAGGCGGTAGAGACGGTGAACGTGGTGACCAACAGTTTTGATGCCGAGCAGGGCATGGCCGGCGGCGCGGCGGTGAACGTGAGCATCAAGTCGGGGACCAACGACTTTCACGGCGCGGCGTGGGAGTATCACAACAACAGCGCGTTCAAAGCGAGGAATTACTTCTATTGCCTGTATTCGTGCACGGGCGATCCGAACCGGGCGCCCAAGGACCTTCAGAATCAATTTGGCGGGGCGATCGGCGGCCCGATTGTGAAGAATAAGCTGTTCTTCTTCAGCGACTGGGAGCGGACGACGCGGCGCAGGGCGGTGACGGCGTTGCGCACGGTGCCGACGGCGGCGATGCGGCAAGGCAATTTCAACGGCACGGGCACGACGTTATACGATCCGGCCACCGGCGCCGCCAATGGCACGGGCCGCTCGCCGTTTCCCAACAACACGGTGCCGGCGGATCGCATGGACCCGGCGTCGACGTATATGCAGAACCTGATCCCGGCGCCCAACCAGTCTGTCTTTCCGAACAACTACCTGGCGGTGGGCGGCTATTCGGCGTTGCGCGACAACATCGATTTCAAGGTGAACTACAACCCGTCGGAGAAGTTCCAGATGTTCGGCCGATACAGCTTCTCGCCGTACGAGTTCTTCGATCCGCCGTCGCTGGGCGAGGCCCTGGGCGACGCGACGGGCGGCGGGCAGCCGGGCACTGCGCCGGGCTTGATCCAGACGGCGGGCATCGGCGGGACGTACACTTTTTCGCCCACCATGCTGCTGGATGCCAACGTCGGCTACACGCGGCTGGCGATGAGCGCGAAAAACATCGACCTGGGCAAGAACTATGGCCTGGAAGTATTGAAGATCCCCGGCACGAACGGCCCGGACTATCTGCAGAGCGGCTATCCGCGGTTTACGTTCAATACTTTTTCGAGCATCGGCAATCCGAACGTGTCGAACCCGTTCACGTTCCGCGATCCGCAGTATGTGGCGACGACGAACCTGGCCGTGATGAAGGGCGCCCACTCGCTGCGCTTTGGTTTTGAGTTCAGCAAGTACGACATCAACCACTTCCAGCCTCAGGCGTCGAACGGTCCGCGCGGAGGTTTCAACTTCAACGGCGGCCTGACATCGTTGAACGGCGGCTCGGCGACGACGGGCTACAACAGTTGGGGCGATTTCCTGCTGGGCCTGCCGCAGGGCATGGGCAAGGACGTGCAGTACCTGAACCCAGCCACGGTGCGAATGCCCTCCTACGGCATCTACGCGCGCGATAGCTGGCAGGTGAACCGCAAGTTGACGCTCAACTACGGCATCCGGTACGAGTACTATCCGGCCCCGCGGCGCGACCACTGGGCCGGCGAGCGCTACGACCCGAACACAGACTTGGTGTATCGCGGCGGCTATGACGTGGGGAAAGGCCAGATCGCCCCGCGCCTGGGCATCGCCTACCGCCTGAATGAGAAGACAGTCATCCGCGTAGGCGCGGGCATCAGCATCGATCCAAACTCATTCCGATACCTGCGCGACGACTACCCGGCCACGATCTCGACGCAGTACACGGGCGCCAGCACCTTTCAGAATGCGGGTACTCTCCGGACCGGCATCCCCGCCGTCACCGGCCCGGACCTGAGCCTGGAAGTCTTCCCGCTGCCGCTGGCCGTAGGCACCACCACTTTCCCGCAGGTCTTCAACCGCGGCTACGTGGAGAGCTGGAACTTCACTATTCAGCGCGACCTCGGCGCAAAGGTGAACGTGCAGGCGGCCTATGTAGGCAGCCGGGGCGTGCGGCAGACCGTCAACCAGAACATCAACGCCTCCGGACCCGGCGGCGGCAACACGGGACGAGCGTTGTACGCCAAGTTCCGCCGCATCTCCAACATCACCTACCACAATCCGTTCAACACGACCGAGTATGACGGGCTGCAACTGCAAGCCACGCGCCGCGTCGGCGCCTCGCTTTTGGGTGTGTCCTACACCTTTTCGAAGGCGTTCTCCTGGGGCGACGACACCGATTCAGGCCTTACCTGGCACTGGGTTCCGATGCTGTATAGGAACCGGGCCCTGGCCGGATTCGACCGCAAACACAACCTCCAGTTCTACGGCAACTACGAGCTGCCGTTCGGCCGCGGCCATAAGCTGGCAAGTTCCGGCTTTGCCGCCGCGCTGGCCGGCGGCTGGCAAACGAACTGGATTCTGAGCCGGATGAGCGGCACGCCGTTCACGGTGAGCACCTCCGGCACGTCGGTGAATGCTCCGGGCAACACGCAGACGCCGGACCAGGTGAAGAGCGCAGTACAGATCCTGGGTGGCCACGGCGTTGGGCAATCCTATTTCGATCCGCTGGCTTTCAAGGCCATCACGGATGTACGGTTCGGCACCGCGGGCCGCAACATCCTGCGCGGACCGGGCGTGTTCAACCTGGACGCCAGCCTCTTCCGCAACTTCAAGATGACGGAACGGTTCGGGCTGCAGGTCCGCATGGAGATGTTCGGAGTAACCAACACGCCGCAGTTCGGAAACCCAGGTGCGACGGTGTCGAACATGAGCCTGAATGCGGACGGGACGGTGAGGGCGCTGGGCGGCTACACCGAGATCACCAGCGCCAGCGGCGAACGGCAGATCCGCTTCGCGGCGAAGATCTCGTTCTGAGGAAACAGGGCGCCGGCCTCCATGCCACCGGAAGGAAGCCGGGCGGACCGGCGCCCTTCCTGTGTGCGGAGCGCTTACTGGTTGGCCAGGGCCGCGTCCAGCGCAAGGTAACGCGCGCGCTCGGGTTCGGCCTCACTGCGAGAAGTGACGTCGATGCGCATTCTCATGAAGGCAGGGCTGGTATAGGCCGGCCAATCGGGCCGCCCGGCTCCGTTCGGGTTGCCGGTCTTGATGAAGTTGAGGAAGTAGCCCTGCAGTACCTCGGAGACCTTGGCATCGTCAGCATCCCAGGCGTAGCGTTTATCGAGCGGCAGGTTACCCATAGCGTACTGGATCTCCGCCGAGTGAACCGCGCCGCGCGGGATGGAGGGCCCGGGCCGGGGCGGCGCCGGAGGCTGGGCCTGGCCGTTGAGCGGCGTGTAGGCGGGACGGGGCCGGGCGTACATGTAACGGTAGACGGGGTGACCGCCGGTCTGCAATTGGAGTTCGGCCCATTTCCAAGTGCCGTGGCCGATGAAACGCGCGCTGGCCAAGTCTGTGGCCGCCTGCAGGATAGCCTCCGGAGTGGACGCGGCATAGGCTTTGAGGACGCCTTCAGCCTGGGCGCCGTAGAGTCTGCGCACGGCGGCGGCAAAGGCCTCGGGCGTGGGTTCGCTGGAACCAAGAACTGCACGGGCTCCCTGCTCTTCCGTGTTTGAACCTGCCAGCAGGGGCACTTTTGCCTGCTGGCCGGCGGCGAAGATCTGCTGGAGCGTCTGGGGCAGGAAGTAGCCATCGAGGTTCGGGCGGAAGCGCATGCCGGCGCCCTTGGCGCTGGCTTCCTGGATCTTCTCCGCAGAGATCGCACGCAGGCTCTTCAGGGAATCCGCCCCTGCCGAAGCGGCGAATTGCAGGCCGTCTTTCTCTGTTTCCGCGAGCGAACGCGGCGGCAAGGTTGAGATTAAGGCGCCGCTTTCGCCGATGGCGCCGTGCAGGAGCTCCTTGGACAGCGGAGATGCCATCAGCGCGCTGACGGAGATGGACCCGGCGGACTCGCCCGCGACGGTCACTCGCCTGGGATCGCCACCGAAGGCGGCGATGTTGCGCCGCACCCAGGCAAGGGCGGCTACCTGGTCCAGGAAGCCGTAGTTGCCAGAAGCGTGGTGGGGCGATTCGGCGGTGAGTTCTGGGTGGGCGAAGAAGCCGAAGACATTGAGGCGGTAGTTGAGGGTAACCGCGACGATGCCTTTGGATGCCATGTTCGCCCCGTCGTAGCGGGGCTCGGAACCATCGCCGTTCTGGAAGCCGCCGCCGTAAACATAGACGAGAACAGGGAGACGATCCTTGGGCGATTTTGCCGGGGTCCAGACATTGAGATAGAGGCAATCCTCGCTCATGGTGGCGCTGCGAAACCAGTAGTCAGCGCCGGGCGAGGTGCGCTGCATGCAGCGCGGCCCGAAATCGTTGGCCTGGCGCACGCTCTTCCAGGGTGGCACCGGGCGGGGTTCGCGCCAGCGGAGGTCACCGACGGGCGGCTGAGCGAAGGGAATCCCCTTGAAGACCCGCACACCGTTTTCCGGGGGAGTCGTTGATTCCAGGATGCCGCTATCGACTTTGACGCGGTCGGCAGCCGCCAGCGTGAGGATCGGGGAGGCGGCAAGGAAGGGGAGGAGCAGTAGGATGGATCGCATGGAAGTTGGCATTTCCGGCAGCGGCGAAACCGCCACCTGACGCCAACATTTTATGCCCACCCGCGCCGGCTAGTGCGCCCCGTACTCACGATGCCACAGGCTGAGCATGAGCAGGTTCCAGAGCCAGCGGTCACGGTTATGAAGCCCGGAGAGGTGCTCTTCAAAAAGCTTGCGGGCTTCTCCGGCCTCGACGTAGGGCACTGGGGAGGTGAGGACTGCCTGCTCAAAGACGGGCTTGAGGCTGGTGCGAAACCACTCGGCGAGCGGCACAGAGAAGCCCATCTTGCGGCGCCAGAGGACATCGGCTGGAAGGAGCGGTTCGACAGTCTTTTTGAAAATGTGCTTCCCGGATGCGCCTTCAATTTTCCAGGCAGCCGGCATGCGAGCGGCGAACTCGGCGATGCGATAGTCCAACCAGGGCGACCGGCCTTCCAGCGAATAGGCCATCGTGGCACGGTCAGCCTTGACGAGGATGTCGCCAGACAGGTAAGTTTCCACGTCCACGGTCTGCAATTGCTGCAGGGGAGGCAGAGAAGAGTGAGCCAGAAAGCGGCGGCGATAGACGTCGCGCGAGTTGTAGCCGGACATTTGGCTGCGCAGCGAAGGGGAGAGCACCCGGTCGAGAGCAGCGTCCCGAAAGACGCTCATGCTGCTGTAGTAGGCGTCGCCGAGTTCGAGGCTGAGGTTGGTGAGCAGGGTCTTGGCGCGGAAGACCTGCGGCATGAAATCGAGCTTGGGGTAAAGACGGCCCGCCAGGCGGAAGGCGGACCTGCGGAACCAGGAAGGGAACTTCGAGCGGATGCGCTCTTCCAGCACACCGTAGTGGTAGCGGCGATAACCGCCGAACATCTCGTCGGCGCCGTCTCCGGAGAGCGCGACGGTGACGTGCTGGCGGGTCATACGGGAGAGGTAGAGCGTGGGGATTGCGGAAGAATCGCCAAAGGGCTCGTCGAAGTGGCGCACGAGCACGTCGAGCATCTCGGAGATGTTGGGGGTGACTGTCTCTTCGTGATGGTCGGTCTGGTAGCGCTCAGCCACCATGCGGGCGTAGTGGGTTTCGTCGAACTCCTTGGAGGTGAACCCGATGGAGAAGGACTTGACACGCCCTGGGGCGTGGCGTGCCATGTAGGCCACCACGGCGCTGGAATCGACGCCGCCGCTGAGAAATGCGCCCAAGGGGACGTCGCTGATCATGCGGCGGGCGACGGAATCGGCGGAGAGGGCGTCGAGTTCCTCCATGACCTGGGGCAAGTTGGAGAGATCCTCGGAATAAGAGAGGGCCCAGTAGCGGCGTTCGCGGTGAAGGCCGTCGCCGATTAGGAGCGTGGAGCCGGCGGGGAGCTTGGAAACCTTCCGGAAAATCGTGCGCGGCTCGGGGACATAGGAGAGGGCGAGGAAGTCAGCCACACTGGTGGGGTCTACCGCGCGATCGAAGCCGGGGAGTTCACAGATGGCTTTCAGTTCGCTGGCAAAGGCGAGGAGAACGCCTGGGATAGAGGTGGAGTAGTAAAGGGGTTTCTTGCCGAGGCGATCGCGGCCGAGTAGGATCTGCTGGCGGGGGATGTCCCAAAGGGCGAAGGCGAACATGCCATTAAGGAACTCGGGCATGCGCTCGCCTTCATCTTCGTAGAGATGGAGCAAGACCTCAGTGTCGGAATTGGTGTGGAAGACGTGTCCGCGGGCCAGGAGTCTCTCGCGCAGTTCGAGGTAGTTGTAGATCTCCCCGTTGAACACTACCTGGAGGGAGCCGTCCTCATTGGTCATAGGCTGGCTGCCGCCGGCCAGATCGATGATGCTCAAGCGGCGATGGCCCAGGGCGGCGCGCGTGTCGATGAACTGGCCGAAGCCATCTGGTCCCCGGTGCGCAATACGATCGCACATGCGCCGGAGCATACCCGGATCGGGTGAGAGACCGGGAGAAGAGACAAAACCTGCGATTCCGCACATATTTGAGTGTGGGCGAACCCCAGAAAGCACCTCTATTCTAGCGCGGCAAGCAGGCCCGGCCAGATGAGCATTCCGGGTAGGATGAAGACGTGACTACTCCCCTGCCCCGCCGCATTCCTCTTCTGGACCTGAAAGCGCAGTATCAGAGCATCAAGCCGGAGCTGATGGAGGCCGTGGAGCGGGTATTCGACTCCCAGCAGTTCATTCTGGGTCCGGATGTGGCGCAACTGGAGAAAGAGCTGGCCGAATACTGCGGAACGGGCTTCGCCGTGGGGTGCGGCTCGGGCACGGACGCGCTGTACCTGGCGCTGCGGGCATTGGATGTCGGGCCAGGCGATGAGGTGCTGACAGTGCCGTTCACCTTCTTCGCCACGGCCGGCGCCATCACGAACGTGGGAGCTAGGCCAGTGTTTACCGACATTGACCCGGTGACCTTCAACATGGACCCGGAGCAGGCCGCGCGCGCATTGAGGGAGAACCCGCGAATCAAGGCAGTGATGCCGGTGCACCTGTATGGCGAGTGCGCGGACATGGATCCGATTCTGGAGGCAGCACGGCAGGCGGGCGTGCCTGTGGTGGAGGACGCGGCGCAGGCGATCGGCGCGGAGTACCGCGGCCGCCGTGCAGGCAGCATGGGCGCGCTGGGGTGTCTCAGTTTCTTCCCGACGAAGAACTTGGGGGGCGCGGGGGAAGGCGGCCTGATCACGACCAACGACGCTGGGCTGGCGGAACGGCTCAAAGCACTGCGGGTGCATGGATCGAAAGTGCGCTACTACCACGATGAAGTGGGTACGAATTCGAGGCTGGACAGCTTGCAGGCGGCTGTGTTGCGCGTGAAGCTGCGCCACCTGGACGAATGGACCCGGAAGCGGCAGGCCAATGCGGAGCTTTACGCCCAGTTGCTGGGGGACGGCGGGTTGCCGATCCAACTGCCGGCGGCGCCGGACTACGCGACGCGCCATGTCCGCAACCAGTTTGTGATTCGGGCCGCGAAGAGAGATGCGTTGCGCGAATTCCTCAGCGCGCGCGGGGTGGGATCGGAGGTGTACTATCCGCTGCCGCTGCACGCGCAGAAGTGTTTCGCCGGATTGGGCTACGCGGCTGGCAGTTTCCCGGCGAGCGAGGCGGCCTCCCTGGAGGTTCTGGCACTGCCGGTGTACGCGGAGTTGACGGGCGATGATGTCGCTTACGTAGCGGGGAGCATCCGGGCGTTTTATGCCGCCGCCGGATAACAGCAGCACTCTTCTCCGCAGCGGGCCGGCTCTGCGATACTTGTGGGGTTGATCTCTCGCCATGGCCCTTCGTGTCAGACCGATTACTCCCGCCGATGAACCTGCCTGGGACGCCTTTGTCCACGCCCATGAGCACGGTTCGCCTTTTCACCTGCTGGCCTGGCGCAACAGCATGCGGCGCATTTTTGGCTACGCGCCCCGCTACCTGGTAGCAGAGGAGGACGGCCGGATCCGGGCCGTGCTGCCGCTGTTCCTGGTGAGCAGCCCGGTGACCGGGAGGATCCTGCTTTCCACGCCGTTTGCCGTGTATGGCGGCGTACTCGCCGACGGGGATGAGTCGCGGGTGGCCATGGGGCGCGCGGTTGAAGAAGAGGGCCGGCGGGAGAGGGTCCAGTATGTCGAGTTGCGGAATGCCCATGAAGGTCAATGCTTGGGGTTTGCCAGGGTCCGGCGATATGTCACGTTCACGCAGGAGTTGAGCGGTACCGAGGAGAACCTGCTGGAGACGATCCCGCGCAAGACGCGTGCGGCTGTGCGCAAGTCTCTCAAGTTCGACTTCAGTTCGAGGCCGACGCGGGAGGTGGAACCCTTTGCGAATCTGTACCTGGCCAATTTGAAGCGGCTCGGGACGCCGGCATTCCCCCTGAAGCACTTTCGCATCCTGCTGGAGGAGTTCCAGGCCGGAGCAGATATCCGTGAGATGCTGTTGGACGGAGGGCTGGCCGCCGCGGTGTTCGTCTTCTATTTCCGAGACCAGGTGTTGCCGTACTACGGGGCGTCGGATCCGGCGTTCCACCCGCAGCAACCTAACAACTACATGTACTGGGAGCTGATGCGCTGGGGGCTGAATCACGGCTACCGGCTCTTCGACTTTGGGCGTAGCAAGACGCAGGAAAGCGGCTCGTTCGACTTTAAGGCGCACTGGGGTATGACGATGCGGGAGCTGCCCTATGAGATCCACCTTGTGCGGCGCCGCGAATTGCCCAATTTCAGCCCTAATAATCCTAGGTTCCACACGTTTATCCGCCTGTGGCAGAGCCTGCCGCTGCCGGTGGCCAATGCAATTGGCCCAATCGTTCTGAAATTGGTACCCTAAGGGAGTTCAGGCGGGTAGCTCAACGCCAGAGCGCCTCCAATACACGGAGGAGGTTGCACGGTTCAAGTCCTGCCCCGCCTACCAGCTCTCTTTGCGTCCGTGCGCGTAGCGAGAGCCAGAGAGGGTGACGATGGCTGACCTGGAAATTTCTTCAGGCGAGAACGCCAAGCAGCGACCTGGCACTGAATGGCCGGTTCCGTGGGTAGCCATCGGCTGGTTTGCCGCGCTGCTGCTGATCTGTTATTTGCCTGTTCTCAAACGGCTGGCCAACGACTGGTACATCGATGAAGATATGGGGCACGGCTTCTTCGTGCCCGCGGTGGCGGCATACATCGTCTGGCAGCGCAGGAACGAGATTCTGTCGAAGAGTTATGAGTCGAACTGGCTCGGCCTGATTCCTCTCATCCTCGGAGCACTGCTGCTGGCGTTTGGCACGTTCGGCGTGGAACTGTTCGTTACTCGCGTGGCGTTCGTGCTGAGCTTGACCGGCGTGGTATTCACCCTCGGCGGCTGGGGGTTGATCAAGGAACTGTACTTCCCGCTGATTCTTCTACTGTTCATGATTCCGCTGCCGTCGGTGATCTATTACCAGATCACGTTTCCCTTGCAATTGCTCGCCTCCCAGATCGCCGAGCATTCCATTGAGTTGGCTGGAATCCCGATTCTGCGGGAAGGCAACGTCCTGAGGCTGCCGAGCGGAGATCTTTCCGTGGTGGAAGCGTGCAGCGGCATCCGGTCCCTCATGTCATTGTCGTTCCTCTCGCTGGTATACGGCTTCTTCTTTGACGAAAAGCCGTGGATGCGGTGGGTACTGCTGGGTTGCACGATTCCAATCGCCATATTTGCCAATGCCATGCGCGTCACGTTGACGGGGCTGCTGAGTGAAGTGAACCCCGAACTCGCCAAGGGCCTGTTCCACAGCCTGGAAGGCTGGGTGATCTTCATGGTGGCCCTGGTCCTGCTTGTTGCCACGCATCAACTGATCAACGCCGTCTACCGGAGGTCCCGTGCCCAGCAATAGCAGCCGTGCGATTTCCTCACTGAAGGCGCCCGCCGCCGTAGTACTTTCCGTGTTCCTTGTGGCGCAAGCCGCGGCATACTACGCCATCCCGAAGACGGAAACGAGTTTCTCTGTGGCGCCCCTTGCGGAATTCCCCAAACAGATTGACTCCTGGACTTCGGTGGCGGAATATCCCGTCGAGAGCGAAGTGCAGGCGGTGCTTAAGGCGACCGATAGCCTGAACCGGAGCTACTCTCGGCCGGGCTCGGCGGCAGCGGTCAACCTGTTCGTAGCATTCTTTCGCTCGCAGGCGACCGGAGTGGCGCCGCATTCCCCGAAGAACTGCCTGCCCGGCTCGGGCTATGCCCCGCTGAGTTCCGGCACGGTGAACATCGCGATTCCAGCGCTGGGCCAATCGATTGAGGTCAACCGGTACGTGGTGGCGAAAGGGGACGTCAGGACCCTGGTGCTCTACTGGTATCAGACGCCGAAACGGATTGTGGCCAGCGAATACGCAGCAAAGTTCTGGCTGGCGGCCGACTCCATCCGCTACCACCGCTCCGACACATCGCTGGTGCGGATTGTCGTACCGATTAACGGCGTCGGTGAGGAGCGGGCAGACGCGCTGGCAACTATGTTCATTCAGTCCGCTCTGCCGGCCCTGAATCGCCAGTTGCCGCGACTTTAGCCGGCTGCCGGAGCAATCGAATGACGGCAATCGCGCCGTCCAGCAACAGGGAGAAGACCCATAGGACCGCAGTGTCCACGGCGCGGCGGAGGCGGGAACCGGGCACTAGAACTCCAGGCGATACTGGCGCCGCGCGAAGTAGACGCGGGCAGACTTGCGGGCGTTGGACCTGCTTTGCAGCAGCACCCGGCCACCGGTCTGACGGGCCAGTTCCTTGGCGACATCGGCTTCCGGATCGGGGGAGTTCAGTGGCGGACCACCGGTGGCAAGAATCCATGCCCCGGTACTCTCATTGAGGCGTCGCTCGAGGTCGAGATCCGCGGAACGCCACTCTCCATCGCGCAGGAGTGCTTTGTGCCGGCCCAAGGTGAGGATGACGCCCATGAGATCGAGATTTCCGTCTTCCTCCTTGTACCACATCCCGGCCTCACGGCAGAGAGAAGCGGCCTGCGCGGAGCACTAGTTCCAAGGAGGGATCATGCCAGCCATGCATGGTGCGGCGCCCGCACCCCTGGATTTTGAGTTCCCGCTGGGATTGCCGGCGTTTGAGCATTTGAGGCGCTTCCGTCTGGTGCGGCAGGAGGAGTTCTCGCCACTGGTGCTGCTGGAGAGCGGGGAGAGGGCGGGTTTGCGGTTCGTTTGCGCGCCCCTGGAGCTGCTTGATCCGCAATATCAGCTTGAATTGCAGCCGGGGGAGGCAGGGCTGTTGGGAGCAGGCGACGGCCTGCTAAAGCTGGTGGTGTTGACTTTTCCCGAGGAGGGATGTCCGACGGCGAATCTGCTGGCGCCGGTAGTGCTTAACCCAGCCACGGGACGCGGGCTGCAAACCGTACAGGCCGGGTCAAGCTATTCCCCATGCCAGGCGCTGAGAGGAGGCGGAGGATGTTCGTAATCCGCAGAAAGGCCGGCGAGTCCGTGCGGATCGGGGAAACAATTCACGTCACAGTCCTGGAAGTGTCCGGAAGCCGCGTGAAGTTGGGATTCACGGCGCCGGCAGAGTTGGCGGTAGTGCGGCATGAACTGCTTCAGGCGCGCGAACAGAACGTGGCGGCAGCCAGGTCGACGCCAAGCGGAATGGACTTGCAGGCTTGCGCCAGCGCTCTACTGCGGCGCAGCGGCGGTCCGGAATAAAACTCCTCAAGTGCCGTCTCCTGGAGCCGATGAGGCTACCGAAGCCGGAAGCGGCCACAAAGTGGCCGATGCGGGAATGAGTCCTCGCAGTCGAACCGGCCCACAAGGAGAGTAGCAACGTGGCGTTTACGATTAACACCAACATCGCTTCCATGCAGGCACAGGAATACCTGCGCGCGACCAGTGATTTCCAGGCCAAGACGATCAATCGGGTGACTTCGGGTCTCCGGATTGTGAACTCTGGCGACGACGCGGCAGGCCTCGCGATTGCGAACGGCTTCCGCAGCGATCAGGCGGTGCTGAACCAGGGCATCCGGAATGCCAACGACGGGCTGGCGACACTGCAGACCATTGACGGCGGTATCAACAACATCAGCAAACTGCTGGACCGGGCGCGCAGCCTTGCGGCGCAATCGGCCTCGGGCACGTTTACGGGGTCGCGTTCCGTGCTGAACAGCGAATTCCAGAACGTGATGTCGGAGATCGACCGGCAGGCTCAGGCCATCGGCATGAACACGGGCGGCAAGTTCGCCAAGAGCCTGTCTGTGTTCATCGGCGGCGGCCGCAACTCCGCTGGCGACCAGACGGGGGCCGACGCTATCGCGAACGGCTCAGTGGGCGTGAATCTCTCCACTTCCACGGTTGACACGCAGAGCCTGGGTCTGAAGGGCTTCGAGGCGCGCGGTGCCGTGAGCGGCGGTTTGCAGTCCTCCTCCACCACCAACCTGCAGGCTATTGTGGCGGACACGAACAACACGACTGCCGTCGCGGGCAGAACGACGTTCTACGTGCAGGGCGCCGGCTTCACTGGCAGCGACCGGATCAAGCTCGACGTGAATATGTCGGGCACCTCGACGACGGCGACGCTGGCCGAGGAAGTGAACAAGGCAATCGACGCCGCCGGCAATGCCGGAACGGCCGCCGCCGAAGCGTTCAAGGCAGCCAACCTGCGCGCCAGCGTTTACACTGACTCGACGGGCAAGGAGCAGTTGACGTTCACCAGTTCGAATTCGGCGTTCCAGGTGAAGGCCGGCGACAAGATGGCCAACGCCATCATGGGCAATTTCAGCGCGGGTACGCAGGGCGCCTCGGTCAGCACCTCCGTGACCACGCTCACGGGTGTCGGCAGCTTTGCGGCCGGGACAATGGTTAAGTTCCGGGTCGAGGGCGGCGGACTGAGCACGGCTGAGACTCTGACGCTGGACGTGGGCGGCGACTCCATTGCCACCGCAGTTTCCGAGTTGAAGACGGCCGTGGACGGAAACGCCAATCTGAAGGCCGCTGGCATCACCATGGACAGCATCGCCGGATTCACGGCCGGTGACGGCCTCACTCTGCGGAACGACCGAGGCGAGAGCTTCAGCGTCACTGCAGTGGGCGACACGGCCGACCTATTCGGCATGGGCACATGGATGCTGGATTCGACGGATTCAATGGACTACACCTCGATCACTGCCATTGAAGCCCCGGCTACGAACGCCTCTTCTCTGCGCATCAAAGTGGGCGAGTCCACCGTCACGGTGAACTTCACGCCGTCGGCCGGCACCGGCGCAGGCGCTGCTGCCGCATTCAACTCCGCGGTAGCGGCCCTCGGTGACTCCGATCGGCAGGTACTGCAAAACGCCGGCATCGTGGCGGACGCTGGCGCCAACACTTTCCTGCGCATCCGCTCGGCGAACAACACCAACTTCCTGCTCACCGAAGTCGGCACCGAGTATCTCGGCTTCGACAACGGCACGGGAACAGCTGTCGCCGCGGCCGCCTTCTCCAACAGCCCCTCCGCCGCGCTGGCCCTTGACGTGGCCACCATCGAATCCGCCGGCGCCTACCAGGCGACGTCCACGGGAGATACCAACGGCGAGTTCTACTCGTTCAGCAAGATCGCCTACGGCACAGGCGACCAGACGGTGAGCGTGACCGCGGTGGATGCCAGCGGAACCAAGAGTTCCGTAGCCATCACGCTGAAGAACGACTCAACGACCAGCGCCAACAACACGGGACGGTCGATCGACGAAGCGTTGGCTGAAATCAACAAGCAGTTGCAGCAGACCAACGACGCGTCGCTCAAGAAGATTGTCGCCGTCAAGGACAACGACGGCGCAGGCAACGAGGGCATCCGTTTCATCAGTTCGCTGGCCAAGTTCGAAGTGTCGATCGGCTCCACTGCCACCAACCAGGGCATCAAGGACGAATCCGCGGCTCAGGGTGTCTCCTATGCCAGTGCGCAGATCGGGACGGGCGCGAACAACGACATCTCCACCCAGGCTGGCGCGGAAGCCGCCGTCACCTCACTGGCCGAAGCCGTTGTCAAGCTGGGCGACGCCCAGGCCGTCGTCGGCCGCGGCCAGAACCAGTTCAACTATGCGGTGAGCCTCGCCTCCACGCAGTTGACCAACCTGGCAGCCTCCGAGTCGCGCATCCGCGACGCCGATTTGGCCAATGAAGCCGCCAACCTCACCAAGGCCCAGATTCTCACCCAGGCCGGCGTCGCCGCCCTGGCGCAGGCCAACTCCGCTCCGCAGGCTGTCCTTTCCCTGCTGCGCGGGTAACCAATAACCCCCGCTGAACTCAGCGGCTCACCTCAGGCCTCATCCGGTTCACCCGGATGAGGCCTGTAGTCTTTGAGGGGTATTGCCGATAGAGGGGCTAAGGGAATCTACTCACTTGCCACAGAGTCAATCTCGAGCCCGCATCGCAGATCAGTGCCGCCGGCGAGCCGCCGAATGCCTTCAGGCAGGAAACACCTTAGGCGCGGAAAAGGCCTTGCGGTACGCACTGGAGTTGCATCCTTCCTCGCACAAGGCGTGGAACGACTTGGGGGTTGTGATGGAAACGCTGGGGCAGCCCGAAGAGGCGGCCGCCTGCTATCAGCGGTCTATGGAGCTGGAGCCGTCCAGCCTGGAGTCCAGGTCAAACCTGTTTGCTTTGTGGTTCCAGGTTTCGCTTGGCCAGGCGATGGGCGGTCATCCTTTCAAGTCCAGCATGGCCTGCTGAGGGTCGAACAGCGCCCGCAGTCCGCTGGCAAGGAGCTCTTCCTGCCTGGAGGCTTCCAGCGCCAGGGTTGTTTCCGACCGCATACGGCGAGTCTCGACGATGCAGACGGCACCTATCATGCGTGCCCGAGTCAAAGCGGCGGACACTCGCGCGGCGTCCTGCGCCGTTGGCGTGGAGGGCCTGATGGAAAGCAGTCTTGCACGCCGCTCAAGAAACTCCACGTAATCCGGGCTCCGGCGCTGGAGGGCAAACAGGAGTTGCCGGCTGCACTCCTCCAGTTCAGTGGCCCAGGCGGTGGCGGTCATGGAAGCGCTACGCTCTCTTTCCGTTGGTCACCGTGCTGAGACTCTCGATTACGGAGGTGAGCGAGGTCTGCTGGCTCTCCAGCGTGGCTAGCAATGTGTCGGCCGCCTGGAGGCGGGCCATCATCGAGGCCTGCATCGTGCTGACGCGGTCCGTAATGGCGCTGATCTGACCGGAAAGGCGGCTGTCGCTCTGGGAGATATCGAGCAGCTGCTGGCGAATGAGCCCGGTTAATGGATCGGACCATTCATAGAGACTGCCGGCGAGCCGGCTCAGCCCCTCCGTTCCGTCGCCCAGAAGCTGAAATACGCCGCTGAACTGCGATTGCGGCATCCAGTCCACCACTGTGCTGTCGAAGCTCATCACCCCGGCGGTATCCACAGTGACCCCAAGTTCGGCCAGGTTGCTGAGCACACCGTCGGCCTGGAAACCGACCACTTCGCGCATTCGTGCGGAGATATCCAGGACGATCGAATCGCCGGCCAAAGCCCCGGGGTTCTCACCGATCTGCGCCGAGAGCTTCCCATTCAGGCTGTTGTAGGCGGTGACAAACTCTTGCAACGCAGCCGTCACCTTAGAGCGGTCCAGGGCGATGTTGATGGTGATGGTTTCGCCGATGCCCGTGGTGCTGTTGAGGTCGAGATAGACCCCGGGAATGACATCGGCGACGCTGTTTTCTTTGCTGACTACCGGCCGGCCGTTGATCTGGAAGGCGGCATTGGAGCCGGGATTGGTCACCTCCAACACATTGGTGGCGGAATCTCCGGGAGTCTGTCGCAATTCGATGCCGGTCTCGCCCGTGGCGGTAGCGGCGACGGTGAGGAAGTACCGGTTGACGCCGGCCCCTGTATCAATAATCGACGCCTGCACTCCGGCCCCGAGGGCATTGATGGCGTCGCGGACCCCCTCCAGGTTGTCGCTATCCGCGGTGAGGTTCAGAGCAAACGTCTCACTGCCGACAGCCAGCTCCAGGTGGTGGTCTCCGTTGGAAACGGGAGTGGAGGCTGCGCTCGCCAGGCCGGTCTTGGCAGTGGCAATGGCAGCTGAGGCCAGCGAAGTGATGTGCGAGATCTGGTATGTGCCCGCGGATGCTCCGGTGCCCAGAGTGGCCTGGACTGCGCTGGAACTGGAACTTGCCTGTAGCGCCCCGCCCGCGCCCAGCTTACCCAGATTCTGCAGCTTGCCCGCGAGATCGGAGATCGAGGTGCGCAACTCACCCAGGGCCTTGGACTTCTCCTGCAGCCCTTTCTGCTCGTTTTCGAGCAGCTGTGCCGGGAGCGAGGCGATCTTCACGCTCCGCGTGAGGATGGTCTGAAAATCCTCCGAGTACTTGCTGACACCCGTAAAAGCCAGCGGCGAAATGCCCATTCTGCGCGCCTCCGCACTCTTCTTATCGGCGCGACGGGTGCGCGCTGCAGTCTTCTTAATGTTTTGCGGACTAAGGCAAAACCCTCACTTTGAGCTTGCGGTATTCGATCTTGAGCTCGTCCTTTACGTGGAGCTGCAACGCCAGGTGGCCTCGCAGCCCGACGCTGTGAAGGCGGTGCGCCTCATCGTCCAGCAACCCGGCAAAGCTGGTATCGGTGATCACGACGCCGTTCACCTCGGTCCGGACGCGGGTCCCCTGGCAGACCAGCCGCAGGCGGTTCCAGCCCTGGGCGTTCCACTTCCAGTGCGCGGGCCCCTGATTCTGTTCGATGCGCGAGTCCTTCAGCGAGGGGAAGATCCACCGGCGCACCTCGCGGGTCTCGTCGTAAATCAGGCCGGTACGCCACGGCGCCGGCGGGTGCACGTCCATCTGCGGCCCATCCAGCCAGCCCTTCTCGCGGTCATAGCGGCTGCGGAACTGCACGCCGGAGTTGCCGGGCGAGTTGGAGAAACCGCGGACCTCGGCGGTGAACTCGAAGTCGCCGAACTCGGCATCGCTCACCAGCCAGAAGTAGTCGTGGTCTTTGCGGCCCAACGAGTCGCAGACGATAGCGCCATCGGCGGCGCGCCAGAATACTTTGCCCTGGTCGGCCGGCTTCGACTCCACGTGCCACCCCTTCAGCGTCTTGCCATCGAACAAAGACTGCCAGGACGCGCCCGGCGCCGGCATCGCCAGCACGGCGAGCGCGGACATCATCGCCACCAAACTGCTCTGCATCGCACCTAAACTATCAGACCGCGCGGCCAGCCGGTGAGCTGTCTCGGCCTACAATGAAGGGAATGGCCACCCAAGCCCCGACACTTGCCGACCAGGATCAAATCGCCCTCTATGAGCCAGTCATCGGCCTCGAGGTGCACGTCCAGCTGGGAACGAACACGAAGATCTTCTGCTCCTGCCCGAACGAATTCGGCGCAGCGCCCAATACCAATGTGTGCCCGGTGTGCCTGGGTATGCCCGGCGCGCTGCCCGTGCTCAACTCCCACGCCGTGGAGCTGGCGGTCCAGGCCTCGCTCGCCCTCCACTGCGAAGTTCGAGGCAAGTCCATCTTCGCCCGGAAGAACTACTTCTATCCCGACCTTCCCAAGGGCTACCAGATTTCGCAATACGACCGCCCTGTGGCCGAACACGGCTGGGTGGACATCGAGCTCCCTTCCGGTGAGATCAAGCGCATCGGCGTCACCCGCCTCCACATGGAAGATGACGCCGGCAAGAGCACGCACGACGGTTACCGCGACTCAGCCCAATACTCCTACGTCGACCTAAACCGCACCGGCTCGCCCCTGGCAGAAATCGTCAGCGAACCCGACATGCGCAGCTCCGAGGAGGCGTTTCAGTACCTCACGCAACTGAAGCTGGCCATGCAGTTCACCGGCGTCTCCAATTGCGACATGGAGAAAGGCAATCTGCGCTGTGACGCCAACGTGAGCGTGCGCCGCAAGGGTGCCGCGAAGTTCGGCACCAAGGTGGAGATCAAGAATCTCAACTCATTCCGCTTCCTAAAGCAGGCCATCGACTTCGAGATCGCGCGCCAGGTGGGCGTGCTGGAATCCGGCGGCACCATCGTCCAGGAGACGCGCCTCTATAATCCGGACCTCGACGAGACCTTCTCCATGCGTTCCAAAGAAGAAGCGCACGACTACCGCTACTTCCCTGAGCCCGACCTGGTGCCGCTGGAGATCAGCGCGGATTGGCTGGCCCAGGTGAAAGCCGCCATGGGCGAACTGCCCGCCGACATGCGCAAGCGCTTCGTGGAGCAGCACGGCCTGCGCGACTACGATGCCCAGGTGCTCACCGCTTCCCGCCCGCTGGCCGAATACTACGAGCAGACCGCGCACTCCTGCGGCGACGCCAAGGCCGCAGCCAACTGGGTGACCGGCGATTTGGCGGCACTGCTCAAGACGGCCGGCAAGGAGATTGAAGAGTCGCCCGTGCCGCCCCAGCGATTGGGAGAGCTGATCGGGTTGATCGCTTCCGGCGAACTTACCGGCAAGCTGGCCAAGGAGATCCTCCCCAAGATGTTCGCCACCGGCGATGCCGCGCGCGCCATCATGGAGCGCGAAGGCTTGAAGGCGATGTCCGACACCGGCGAGCTGGAGAAGATCATCGCCGATATCATTGCCGCCAACCCGAAGCAAGTGGAGCAGTACAAGGGCGGCAAGACCTCCGTCATTCAGTTCTTCGTCGGCCAGGCGATGAAGGCAACGCGGGGGCAGGCCAATCCGGCCGCCGTCGGCGAAATCCTCAAGCAGAAACTGGGATAGCCCCCCCAAAGGCGCAGCCATGCAGCCGAGCTTTCCGGAGATTCATTGGCGGCGGGGACCGCATGTCCTGGATCTTTCCGGGGCGGCGCGCTTGCCGCTCGCTGCCGGCATGATCTCCGCAGATGGCGCGGAGATGCGCCGGTTTCTCGAGGCGGCGGGCAATCAGCTAAACGGAAAGGAGGCGGCGGTGGCGGGACCGGCGGATCTGCGCTGGTTTGTGGTGATCTCTGTGGAATCCGCCCCGCGCTCGCAGCGCAGCGGCCAGCGCCAGGAGTGGAGCGAGGATTCCATTGAGACCGACGGCCGCAAGGTGCGCCTGCGCACCATGGCTGTTCCCGTAGACCGGGCAGTGCTGACCTTCGAAGTGGTCTCCGAACAGGCCGAAGCGGAAAAAGCCCGGCGGGAGTTCGATGAACTGCTCGCCGGGCTCAAGCTGGCGGACGAGAATCGCTCCCCATCCTGGCTTCTGTCGGTGCTGCTCTTGCTGGCAGCGCTGGTGGTGTACTGGCTGGGCCGCCGCCGTCAGCGCGGGCAATAGGCGATGCAGTCGATCTCCACCTTCATAGTGGGATCGGCAAACGCCACTGCCACCGTGGTGCGCGCCGGCCGCTGCTCGCCGAAGTACTCCCGGTAGACCTCATTCATGGCCTGGAAGTCGTTGCCGTCGCGCAGGTACACGTTGCACTTCACTACGTTGGACATGCCGGCGCCGGCCGCCTCCAGAATCCGCTTGATGTTATTCAGCGTGAGGCGCGTTTCGTGCTGGATGTCGCCGTAGCTCATCGTGTCGGTGACAGTGTCCACCGGACCCTGTCCCGACACATAGATGAAATCCCCGGCAATCACGGCCGGCGAGTAAGGCCCGCGCGGCGTAGGTGTATTGGCGGGAAAGATGCGTTGGATCTCGCTCATGGAAGCTATCCTAATCCGCTTTCTTGCGGCGCGTGCGGCGCGGCTTCTCGGCCACGTTGCCGGTGTCCGCCTTCTTGCGCGTCACACGGCGCTTCGGCTTGGCCGGCGGCTCGTCGTCGGGCGGAATTTCGCCCGTCGCCGTCGGCTGACCCTTCACAATCGGCTGCTTGAAGTCGTGCTCGGTGAGCAGATCTTCTTCGCGCACTTCCTGCTTCGGCGGAGCCGGCGGATAGAACTCGGAGCCGAGGTGCACCAGCAGGCCGCCCTCAGAGAGCGGCTCCATGCGCACCACGGTACGGTCCTGGGCGAAGTTCAGAAACTCGTTGAAGCTCTGGAATCCGTAGTTCACGAAGTCGAAGGAAGGATACTCTTCCTTCATCCAGTTGAGCAGGTCTTCCACGGCCTGCCCGCCCTCTTCGAACTCCAGACGGTGGATCTCCAGCACTTCGCGCAGCATCGGCAGCACTTCATCCGGCTTCGGCAGCGCCTTGTCCGTGGCCCGGTGCTTGCGCTCGATGAAGTAGCGTCCGCCGGTACCCTTCACGTAGACCAGCTCCGCGCGCTTCAGCTTCTCGACGAAGTCGGAGAAGCTGCGGGCGCCGTAGGCCTGCTCGCTGAAGGAGGAATCCAACTGAAGCATGGTGGACTTCAGCAGGCCCAGCTGCGGCTGAACGTTGCGCCGCTCCAGAACCTGGAGAGACCGTTCCACCAGCGGCATGGCAAGCGCCAGGTCCAACGCGGCCGGGCGGCTCTGCTGGTCCTGCTGTTGGCGTTCTTCCCGCTCCTTGCGGCGTTCGTCGCGCTCCTTCTGGCGGCGCTCCTTGCGCTCGCGCCAGCTCTCGCGGTCGCCGCGGTCGGCGCGCTCCATGCGGTCGCGGTCCCGGTCGCGCGGCGCCGCGTCCGGCATCTGCTGCACGCTGGCCGGATCCACGTTCAACAGCGATTCAAAGCTGATGAACTCATGGCAGTTCTGCTGCAGGATGGTGGAGGTAAACGCGCGGCCGCCCACGACGAAGACGGTCTTGCCGTACTCCTTGAGCTTGTTCACCAGCGGGATGAAGTCGCTGTCGCCGCTGACCACGGCGAAGGCGTTCACGTGGTCGTGCGTGAAGGCCATCTCCAGTGCGTCGAGCGCGAGGTTGATATCCGCTCCGTTTTTATCTCCACGCGGCGAGGGGATGCGCTGCACCATCTGGACGGCATTTTCCGCCATCTGGCGCGTGGCGCCCTCCTGCCGGCTCCAGTTCGCGTAGGCGAACTTGGCCACAATGTCTCCGCGCTCCTTGAGCGCGTCCAATACGAGCGACACTTCAAATTCGCGTCGCAGTGTGCTTTTCACGCCGATCTCAATGTTGTCGTAATCGACAAAGACGGCGATGTTCACTCGGTCTTGCATGTTGTTCAACAAAATCCTAACAAATTGTTTGATGAGGTTTCCCGCCTATCCCTGCGCCGCACCCGCCGCGCGCCTTGCGCGCTGGCCTTTCCCTGGCAGTGCCGCTCCGGGCTAAGTCGGCGGTTCACCCCGATTCCTCTGTTTCGCGGCATCGCGACTTGCCGTGATGCCACTGTCGGCGGACTCACCGGCCGCCTCACTAAATCCGGACATTCGGGCAGGACCTCCGGGGCATTCCCCGCGGGCACCCCCGGCAGGATGTCTTCCGGCCCACTTGGCCTGACATCTTCCGCGGGGCGGCGCCGGCGTTTGCTTCCGGCCACTGCCTCTTTCCTTTCATTCACCAGTATATCCCCTTTCCAACCTGCCGTTTGGCACCGCCAGCCTACAATGGAATGGGCCGCACATGAACAACGATTCCGTATTCAACGAACCCCGCCTCGCCCTCAACCGCATCTACACCAAGGTTGGCGACCAGGGCCAAACCCATCTCGCCTCCGGCGAGCTTGTTCCCAAGGACTCTCCACGGCTCGAATGCTACGGCTGCGTGGACGAACTGAACGCTTTCGTTGGCCTCGCCGCCTCCACCATCGACGACTTCCTCACCACCTGCCCCCGCCTGCACACCCTGGCCGCCAGCCTCACGCGCGTGCAGCACGAGCTATTCAACCTCGGCTCGATACTCGCCACCACCCCGGAAAACGCCCACCCGCGCCAGCCGCGCATCACCGACGCCGAAGTCGCCCGCCTGGAATCTGAAATCGACGAAGCCAACCCGCAGCTCCCGCCGCTGCGCAGCTTCGTTCTTCCGGGCGGAGCGCGCCTCAACGCCGAACTTCACGTCTGCCGCACCGTCTGCCGGCGCGCGGAGCGCCTGCTGGTGAAGGCCGCGCGGACTGAGCAGATCGACCCCGTCAATATCCGCTACCTCAACCGCCTGAGCGACGCGCTGTTCGTCTGGAGCCGCTGGGCCAGCGCCATTCTGGAAACCAAAGAGGTCCTCTGGGCTCCCAATGAGTCCGCCAGCGGAACAGCCTAGTTCACGGGGCGAGCTTCGAGCAGCGCCTTCTGCCCCTTCGCCACCACGCGATAGCGCCGCAGACGCACCGTGCCGCCGGAAAACGCATCGGCGATCACCGCCGCCTGCTCCTGGGCGTGGCGCTTGGCGCTGCCCGCCGAAGGCGCCGCCATCTCCTGACGGCCGGCGTAGCGCAGCGGACGGCGCGTGGCCATCAGCATCTGCTCCATGCGGTCGCGCACAAAAAGGAACGCGCCCATGTTGCGTGGCTCTTCCTGTACCCACACGATCTCGGCCGTCGAAGGATACCGCCACAGCACGTTCTCGATCTCGCGCGCCGGCCAGGGATACAACTGCTCCAGCCGGATGATGGCGGCGTCGGTGATGCCGCGCTTGTCGCGCTCCGCCAGCAGATCGTAGTAGACCTTGCCGGAGCAGAACAGAAGCTTTGAGATGCGGTCCGGGGCGGATGGTCCGCCGTCGGCCATCACCGGCTCAAAGCGCGCACTGGTGAACTCTTCCAGCCCGCTCACGGCCTTGGTGTGGCGCAGCAGGCTCTTCGGCGTGAAAATCACCAGCGGCTTGCGTACGCCGCGCCGGTCCGCCCCGCCGCGCACCTGGCGCCGCAGCAGGTGGAAGTACTGAGACGGCGTGGTGACGTTGCACACCTGCCAGTTCTCCTCGGCGCACAACTGCAGGAAGCGCTCAATGCGCGCGCTGCTGTGCTCCGGCCCCTGGCCTTCGTAGCCGTGCGGCAGCAGCAGCACCAACCCGCTGGGCTGGCCCCACTTCGCTTCGCACGACGCAATGAACTGGTCGATCATGATCTGTGCGCCGTTGGCGAAGTCGCCGAACTGCGCCTCCCACAAGGTCAGCGTGAGCGGATCGCCCAGCGAATAACCGAATTCAAAACCCATCACGCCATACTCGGAGAGCGAGCTGTCGTGAACCTCAAAGCGCCCCTGGCCCGCGCCCAGGTGCATCATCGGCGTGTACGGGTGGCCGTTCTCGTTATCGAAATACTCCAGATGGCGCTGCGAAAACGTCCCGCGCCCGCTGTCCTGCCCGCTCAGGCGCACCGACGTGCCTTCCAGCGCCAGTGAGCCGAACGCCAGCGCCTCGCCCATCGCCCAGTCTGCCGCGCCACCCTTGAGCAGGTCCTTGCGCTTTTCAATAAAGCCCTTCAGCTTCGGGTGCAGGTGGAAGTCCTCAGGGAACGTCGTCAGGCCATTCACTACGCGCTCAATCAGGGCGCCGTCCACCGCCGTCTGCGCCGATTGCAGCGGCAGTTGGTCTTCCTCAATCTCCGTCATCTCCTGCAGTTCCCACTTCTCGCCCTTCTTCTGAGCCTCTTCGTGGGCGGCATTCAGTGCGTCCTGAATCTGGCGCTTGATGCGCTCCAGCGAGTCCTTCGTGATCACGCCTTCACGCAGCAACTGCTCGGCGTATTGCGCGGCCGTGGTCTTCAGAGACTTGATCACGCGATACATCAGCGGCTGCGTGTAGCTGGGGTCGTCGCCCTCGTTGTGGCCGTAGCGGCGGTAGCAGATCATGTCGATCACCACATCTTTTTTGAACTTCATGCGGTAATCGATGGCGATCTGAATGGCCCGCGCGCAGGCCTCCGGGTCGTCGCCGTTCACGTGCAGGATGGGAGCTTGCACCATGCGCGCGACGTCGGTGCAATAGGTCGAGCTGCGGCTCTCTTCCGGCGTCGCCGTGAAGCCGATCTGGTTGTTGATCACCAGGTGGATGGTGCCGCCCGTGGCATAGCCCTTCAGCAGCGAAAGATTCAGCGTCTCCGCCACCACACCCTGGCCTGCGAATGCGGCATCGCCGTGCACCAGCACCGGCAGCACCTTTTCGCGTTTCGCATCGCCCATCCAGGTCTGCTTGGCCCGGACAATGCCTTCCACCACCGGGTTCACGGCTTCCAGGTGGCTGGGGTTGGGCGACAGCGACACCTTGATCTCGCGCCCCCCGGCCGTGCGCTGGATGCCGCTCGCGCCCAGGTGATACTTCACGTCGCCGGAGCCCTGCGTCATCTCCGGATCCACGTTGCCTTCAAACTCGCCGAACACCTGCGACATCGACTTGCCCACCAGGTTCGCCAGCA
>JACQZS010000318.1 GCA_016213725.1 Acidobacteriota bacterium
GCGCTGGAGCCGGTGGTGGCGTCGATTCAGTGGGCCGGTGCGGTGCCCGGGATTCAGATTGGCCATGCGGGGCGGAAGGCATCGGCGAACCGGCCGTGGGAGGGAGACGACCACATTGCGCTGGGCGAGCCGAACTCGTGGGAGACGATTGCGCCGTCGGCGGTGGCGTTTGGCGCGAATCTTTCGAGAGTGCCGCGGGCGATGACGGTGGAGGAGATCCACCGCGTGCAGGGCGACCTGGTGCGGGCGGCGGAGCGGGCGCGGGACGTGGGCATGGAGTGGCTGCAGTTGCACTTTGCGCACGGGTACCTGGCGCAGAACTTTTTCTCGCCGCTGTCGAACCGGCGGACGGATGAATACGGCGGGAGCGCTGAGAACCGCGGGCGGTATCTGCTGGAGACGGTGAAGGCGGTGAAGAAGGTCTGGCCGGAGTCGCGGCCGCTGTCGGCGCGGCTGGGGGTGATCGACTTTGACGACCGCGACGAAGAGATGGTGGGAGAGGCGATCGATCTGCTGAGGGCGATGAAAGCGGAGGGGCTGGACTTCGTGGACGTGTCGATGGGGTTCAACACGCCGGTGGCGAAGATTCCGTGGGGGAAGAACTTCCTGGCGCCGGTGGCGCGGAGAGTGATGGATGAGACGGGATTGCCGGGGACGACGAGCTGGTATCTGGCGAGCGAACCGGATGTGGCGGATGAGCTGATTCGTGGCGGGCAGATGGATCTATTGACGCTTGGGCGGCCGTTGTTGGCGGAGCCGCACTGGCCTTACCGGGCGGCGAAGGCGTTGGGGGTGGAGAAGGCCGCGTGGGCGACATTGCCAGCGCCGTATGCGCACTGGCTGTCGCGGTACCGGTGAGTGGGGGTGTCAGTTTTAAGGCGGCGCTTTAGAATTTCAAAACCGACGGAAGCGGCGGGCCGCGCGATCAGATTGATCCACGGGCCCGCGCACTTGGTCAGTTGGTGGTGATTTTGAAGGTATAGGCGAATTTGCAGGGGCGTTTGTTTGGGACGGTGATGGTGAGCCCTTTGGCGGTTTGTGTGAAGTGGACGGGCCCCTGGCCCAGGAGTTCGACGGACTGCACCTTGGCGCCGGCGAGGGTGGTGAGGGTGAAGGTGGGATCTTCGGGCCACTCGAGGGCGATGGCATAGACGGCGGGGCCTTTGCGGGTGAAGCGGAAGTCGCCCTCTTTGTAAGTGGTGAAGGGCCGGGAGGCGTAGATGGCTTCGCCGTTGGTCTTGAGCCAGGCGCCAGTTTCGAGCAGGACGTTCTGCATGATTTCAGGGATGGTGCCGTCGGCGCGGGGGCCGATGTTGATGAGGAGATTACCGTTCTTGCTGACGACATCGATGAGGTAATCGACGAGTTGATTGGCGGTCATGTAGCCGCCCTCGGGGAGGATGCGGGAGTAGCCCCAGGAGAAGGGATCGAGGGAGTCGCAGAGTTCCCATTTCGCGGATTGGATGGAGTTGAGGTTGCGGCGTTCGGGGGTGGTGAAGTCGCCGAGGTGGGAGCCATCGGCCTCGAGGCCCCAGCGGTCGTTGGTGACGACGCCGTCTGGGTCTTTGGAGTGGTTGTAGAGGTAGGCGATGACCTCTTTGGAGTTCCAGTAGTCGGAGGGGAGGGTTTTGCCCTGAGCGTCGCGGATGGGGCCTTCGGTGACGTCGCCCCAGATGACGGAGGGCTGGTATTTATCGATCAATTCCTTGATGGTGGCGTTCATGTACTCGACCCAATCGCGGCCGGGGTAACGCTTGTCGTAGAAGGTGTAGGTGGTGTTGTGGTAGACGCCGAACTTCATGTTCCGGGCGCGAACGGTGTGGGCGAGATCGCCAACGATGTCGCGTTTGGGGCCCATGTCGCCGGCGTTGCGCGGCGTGAGTTTGGTGGGCCACATGGCGAACTCGTCGCCGTGTTTGGCGGTGAGGACGACGTAGCGGGCACCGGCGTCTTCGAAGAGCTTCGCCCAGGCGGCGGGGTCGAATTTTTCGGCCTTGAACATGGGGAGGAAGTCGTCGTAGGCGACGTTGGGGCCGTAGTTTTCGAGGTGGTATTTGCGGGCGCGGCCGGCGACGGAGCCGGGGGTGTAGCGGCGCTGGATGATGGTGTCGGAGAGGTTGCCGGGGTCGGGGGTGAACGGAGGCGCGCCGAGGAGGAAACCGTAGCCGGCGCGGGGGCTCATCCAGGCGACATACCACTCGTGGAAGGCGGGGACGGCATAGGGGCCCCAGTGGATGAAGATGCCGAACTTGGCTTCGTCGAACCACTTGGGGAGCGGGTGGGTGCGGAGGGAGGCGGCGGTGGGCCGATAGAGGGCCTGGGCGGCGAGCGGGAGAGAGAGGGCGGCGAGGAGGAGTACGGTGCGCATTTGAGCTCCGGAGAGTGGATTTGGGATGAGTATATCCGGAACGCGGGCGAGGGGGTGGGCTAGTGGCCGCGGAGGCGGTTGAGGTCGCGGCGGTCCCGCTTAGAGGGGCGGCCGGGGTAGAAGCCTTCGAAGCGGGGTGTGTTTTTGCGCTCTTCGGCGGCGAGGCGGCGGCGCTCGATGCTGGCTTCGGATTCGCGGTAGAGGGTTTGGGCGACGGAGGCAGGGCCGCGCTGATCGGAGAGGGCGAGGACTTCGATCTCGTATTCGTTGGATTCGGTTCTGATGCGGAGGCGGTCGGCGACCTGGACGGGGCGGGCGGGCTTGGCTTCGATGTCGTTGGAGTGGATGCGGCCGAGGTCACAGGCGCGGGCGGAGAGTGCGCGGGTTTTGAAGAAGCGGGCGGCCCAGAGCCATTTATCGATGCGGACGCGCTCCATAGGGATATTGTGCTGGAAAAGCAGAGCGGGCGGCCATGGCATTTGCGCGCCGGGCCGCCCGCGGATGCCGAACGAATTCTGAGTGCTAGCTCCGGGAGCCGCGCCGGCGGCGGGCAGCGAAGCCGAGACCGGCCAGGCCGAGGCAGACGGTTGCCCAGGTGCCGGGTTCGGGAACCTGGGGGGCCGTGGAGACGGCGCCCAAGATGACGTCATTCATCGTAGGCCAGACAAGGCCGTCCTGCACCGATTTCACAGTGATGGAGGTGAAGGCCTGGTCAGAGACAATGCCGAGGAAGGTGGAGGTGGTGGTGTTGGTGAGAGTGGTGCTATTGGTGCCACTGCCGTCAGTGGCGCTGACCGTGATGGACTTGCCCGGGAGAAACACGCCATCGACGTCAGTGGCGAAGAAGAAGGCGCCGAAACCACGGACACCAGCGCTGAAGTTGTTGAAGGTCATGGTGTCGCCTACGACATCGGTGCTGAGCCAACTGTCGCCGGGAATACCAACGAGAAAAAAGTCACCTACAGTGGAGGCCGTGTAGGTATGGATACCGGCGTTCCGGTTGAGGGGGCCGGTGAGGGGGCCGCCCGGCAAGTCGTCGAAGGTGTCAGTGCCAGGGCTGGCGATGGCTGCCAGGTAAGTTGCCTGGCTGTTGTAGAAGATGGTAGCCGCTTGCGAGGTGCCGGCGAAGGGCAGGCAAAGGGCGAGGGCAAAGAGAATGCATAGCTTTTTTGTGGTCAATGGGTTATCTCCTCCTGAGAGAAAACTTGATTGTTTTCTAATGTAGCAGAAATGAAGGCGCATTTCGATCTGGCGGGGCGGTAGTTCCGGGGGCGAAGGTGCGGCGTAACGGGCGGGGAGCAGGGAAAGATTGTCGAAGTTCGAGGGTTGCTCTATAATTTGGGAAATCTTCTTCTGGGAACAGGTGCGATGAAGAGTTCCATGGTGTGCGTGTTTGCGTTGGCAGCGGTTCAGCTTGGGGGTGCGCCGCTGCTCTATTACCGAGGGATTGTGAACGCGGCCAGCAATGTACCGCCGGGGCTGCCGAATGCGGCGATTGCGAGGGGATCGCTGTTTTCGATTTCGGGGAAGGACCTGGGGCCGGCGAGTGAGGTGCGGCAATTGAAGTTTCCGCTGGAAGCGGCGCTGGCGGGGGTGACGGTGGAGGTACGGCAGGGGGAGACGCGGCTGGCGGCGATTCCGGTGGCGGTGAAGGCGACGAGGGTGGTGGCGATTATGCCGTCGCAGGTGCCGTTGGGGAAGGTGTCGGTGCAGGTGACCTACAACGGGGTGAGCAGCAATTACACGGGGACGCTGGTGGCGGAGGCATCGTTCGGGATCTTCTCAGCGAATGGAATAGGAGCGGGGCCGGGATATGTGCAGAACGTGAATTCCAAGGATGAGCGGACGAGGAACTCCCTGAAGAATCCGGCGAAGCGGGAGCAAGCGGTGGTGGTGTGGGGGACGGGACTGGGGGCTGTGGCGGACGACCTGGCGGCGCCGGGAAAGGCGGAGCTGGCGACACCGGTGGAGGTATTTGCGGGCGGGAAGACGGCGGCAACGATCTTCAAGGGACGTCATCCGAGCCGGCCGGGGGTGGATGTGGTGATCTTCCGCGTGCCTAAAGAGGCGCCGCTGGGGTGCTATGTGCCGGTGCAGGTGCGGGTGAATGGGGCGGTGTCTTCGAATGCGGTGACGATTGCGATTGCCGAGGAGGGGGCGGGATGCGCGGACGAGCACAGCCCGGCTTCGAAGGTGCTGGCGGAAGGAGGCAGCCTGGGATTGATCCTGATGGGGCGGTATAAGACGACAGAGGATGTGGATTCCGCGACCGCGAAGAGTTTTGTGGACGACAGGCTGGCGGCGAGTTTTGATCAAGGCGGGGAGAATGCGTACGCGTTTCACCCGGCGGTATCGCTGCCGCCGCTGGGGAGTTGCACGGTATATGCCAGGACAGGGGGCGTGGGGACGGCGGTGGCGCTCTCGTTTGTAGGGCTATTGCCCGGGCGAAGCGGGCTGGATGCGGGTCCGGCGGTCAGCGTGGAGGATGTGGCGATCGCGAGATCGACGAAGTCGACCGGACTGTATGCGGGTAGCCTGGGGGGCACACGAGCTGGAGCGCCATTGAAGGTTCTAGCGTCGGGGAAGAGCGTCTCGGTGGCGGCATCGGGCGGCGGGGAGATCGGGGCATTCCGGTTCGAGATAGCGGCGCCGGCCGATTTCGATTTCGACGACCGGGCGAGGGTGCGCGGAGCGTCGAGGGCGCAGGCATTGGAGCTGACGTGGGGCGCGCGTGAAGGGACGGTGGTGGTTGCGGGATTCAATTTCGACAAGCCGAACAATGCCACGGGAATGTTCGTGTGCAGCGCGGCGGGAAGCGGGGGCGGGTTCCGGGTGCCGACGGAGGCGCTGGAAGTGATTCCACAGAGCAGGAAGGCCATAGGGGCTTCGACCGGGTATCTGATGTTGGGATTGATCGCGCCGGGCGGACAGGTGGAGTTCCAGGCGCCGGGAGTGGAGCACGGCTACGCGACCTCGATCAGTTGGGCGGTGAAGAGCGTGTACTTCCAGTGAGGCGGCAGAGATGACGACGAAGAGATACAAAGCGGCATGGTGGGGGGCGGCGTTGGCTCTGCTGCTGATGATGACGACGGGCTGCCAACAGGAGCAGGAGAAGTGGGAGGATTGGCCGTATGAAGGGAAGCTGTACCGGGTATTCTACGGTTCCAACGGGGTCACAACAGTGTATCTGCTGGGTCCGGACCATGAGTTGTCGACGATCATCGATGAGAACTCAACGCTCTTCAGCGACATCACGGACTCCGTGAACGAGACGAGGGACGACCGCTTTGACGACGAGTCCGATCCAACGCCGACGGCGACGAAGACGGGGATCCGGGCCGGGCGGGGCGAGGTGTACGCGACGGGCAAACCGAAGGTCGTGAACCACATGTTGAGTCCGGCAGGGGCCTGGGTGCGGCGCTTCAATCCGGCGGCGAACCAGTTGGACCGGGTTCTTCAGGTGTCATGTTCGGGGGCGCTGGAGAATGGGGTGACGATGGCGGTGAGCGCCGACAACAGCGTGGGGGTTGTATTGACGTATGCGCCGACGCTGCAGCAGTACTGCGCGGCGGTGTTCGATCCGCGGGCGTACAAACTGCTGGGGAAGGCGACGATTCCGAGCCCGGCGCGAGCCAACGGGGTGGTGATTGCGCCGGATGCGAGGAGGGCGTACGTGATCGCGGATTATGCCGCCTCCGGACCGCAGAGCACTCTCTACCCGCTCGATCTGGCAGCGATGAAGTTGGGGCAGCCGATGGCGATCAACCAGCCGAGATTGACGCATCTCGCGATGACGCCGGATGGAGAGCGGATTTACATGGTGGGGAGCAACAGCTTTAATTCGATTCCAGTGTTGGATGTGGCAACAGAGACGCAGTGGATGCTGCCGATCAAGCCGATCGAGTCGATCACGCCGCATTCGATGGTGATGCACCCGTACGGGCACAAGCTGTACATTTTCAGCGACTACAACAAGCGGGCGATGAACGTAGTGGATACGGCGACGGGGAAGGTGACCGGCGGCTTTGTCTTTCCGGACTACAACGTGGTTGGGGCGACGACGAGGGCGAACCCGCAATTCACGCCGGACGGGCGGTACCTGTTTGCGGCGAGCCAGACGGAGACAGTGATGATCGACACACAGGACGATACGGTGCTGAAGCGGATTCCACACCCCACGCCGGCACCGACGGGGCAACGCGGGATCGGGGTATTTTTCATTCCTGATGTCAATTAGGGCGGGCGGGATTCGAGTAGGATTGACATAGCGATTTGCAGTTAGGAGTCGTCTGTCGTGATGAAAGCCAGCAGGAAGACGGCGGGGGTGGAGAATGGCACCTTGGCGGATGAGGCGTATCTGGCGATCCGCGAGTGGATTCTGCGAGGTGATCTGGCGCTGGGGGAGCCAGTATCCAGCCGGAGATTGGCGAGGCAGTTGGGGATGAGTCACCTGCCGGTGGCGCAGGCGTTGCGGCGGCTGGAGAGCGAGGGGTTTCTGGAGAGCCGGCCGAGGGCGGGGACGCGGGTGCGGGTGCCGACAGAGAAAGACATCATGGAGCGGTACGAAGTGCGGGAGGCTTTGGAGACGCAATCAGCGCGGCTTTTCGCCAAGCGGGCGTCGGAGGCGCAGCGGCGGAAGCTCAGCCGGATGGCGGAGGTGTTGGACCGGATGTTCGAGCGGGCGGCAAGCGGGGAGTTGGGGGCCGAATTCTTTTTTGAGGTGCACCGGTTTCATTTCGAACTGCACCTGGCGATTGCGGAAGGGGCGAACTGCCAGGCGCTGCAGGAGCTGATCGAGCGGAACCAGATTCTGACGTTCAACTGGTTTTACGACGTGGCGGCTCATCTGGAGGAACTGCCGGCAGGGTTTCACAAGCAGTTGGCGGAGTCGCTGGTGGGCGGGGACGAGGCGGCGGCGGACGAGGCGATGCGGGCGCACGTGCGGAACGGGCGGCAGGACAGGGTGAAGCGGATTGAGCAGCGGAGTCAGCCAGGGAGCCGGAGCGGAGCCTGGCGTAGTTCGGCGCCGGCAGACTAGGGGGTGTCTGGTGTGGACTGGGCGATGATGAGGCGGTAGCCGTCGGGGTCGGAGATGGTGAATTCGCCGAGGGGGAGGTAGGGCGGGTAGCGGATGTCTCCGGGTTGAAGACCGGCCTGTAGGAGGGCGTTGCGGAGGGCGATGAGGTTGGAGGCGTAGAGATAGAAGATGACGGGTGCGGGGTCTGGGGGGAGCGGGCGTTCTGCGGAGGCGAGCATGAGGTTGGCGCCGCGGCGCCATTCGGGGGCTTCGGGGGAGTAGAGCCAGGCCCAGTGGATGGTTCCGTCGGCGGGGACGCGATTGCCGATGCGGAAGCCGAGGTGGGAATAGAAGAGGGCGGAGCGCTCGACGTCTGCGACATGGAGGAAGGGGACGAGGGCGGAGATGGGGGGAACCAGGGTGGAGGTGGGTTCGGCCATATGGGAGTAGATTCATTGGAGAGGGATTTCGACCTATGAATCGCAGAGTGTTTCTGATGGCGGCAGGGATGAAGGCGGGCGCGCCTTCGGACGAGGTGAAGCTGGGCCTGATTGGAGCGGGCGGACGTGGAACGTTCGTGATGACGGTGTTTCAAAAGGACCCGGCGCTGAAGGTGGGGGCGATCTGCGACGTCTATGAGCCGAACCTGGAGCGGGGGCTTTCAACGGCCAAGAAGGGCGGGAGCACGCCGAAGGCCTACAGGAACTACAAGCGGCTTCTGGAGGACAAGGAGATCCAGGCGGTGCTGATTGCAACGCCGGAGCACTGGCACGCGCAGATGGTGCTGGACGCGATAGCGGCTGGCAAGGACGTGTATGTGGAGAAACCGCTGTGCCGGACGCCGGAAGAGGGCGTGGCGCTGGTGGAGGCGGAGCGGAAGACGAAGCAGATCATCCAGGTGGGGATGCAGCGGCGGAGCTACGATTTGTACTTGCAGGGGCGGGAGATTGTGGCGGCAGGGGAGTTGGGCAAGGTCAGGATGGTGCGGTCGTGGTGGTTGAACAACTACCTGGGCGGGAAGCCGGTGGAGAAGCTGGAGGGGGTGCTCGACTGGGAGCAGTGGCAGGGGCCGATGAAGAAGCGGGTGGCGATGAATGCGGACCTGTTCCGGCACTGGCGGAACTATGCGGACTATGCGGGCGGGATCGTGGCGGACCAGGGTGCGCACGTGTATGACGGGATTCACCTGTTGATGAATGCGAGCTATCCGGCGGCGGTGACGGCGGCGGCGGGGCGGCCGCACCGGGAAGGGTTCGACACGCCGGAGTCTGTTGTGGTGACGGCGGAGTATCCGGAGGATTTCATTGGGGTGTTCCAGGTGAACTACGCGGCGATGAAGTACAAGAGCCGCAACGACCAGATGAACCATCTGGACGGGGACCAGGCGCGGATGGATATCGGGCGGGAGGATTGCAGGGTATACCGGCAGGGGGCGGAGGAGACGCCGGCGGTGGAGAAGCGGTCAGAGAAGGGATTCGGGTGGGCGACGGATCTGCACGTGCAGAACTTCCTGGAATGCGCGCGGACGAGGAAGAAGCCGACCGCGCCGATGGTGCTGGGATTCCAGGCGGCGCTGGTGGTGCAGATGGCGAACATCTCGCTGAAGACGGGGCGGAGAGTGAAGTGGAACGCGGCGGCGTGGAAGGTGGAGCAGTAGAGGCCGGAGCAGGCGACGGCTACAGTTTCCGGGCGGAGCCTACATTGTTGGCGAAGACGTAATCAGGGCCGTGGTCGCCGAGATCCACGACCATTTCATCCATGTAACCCTGAAACAGCGTGTTGGAAGCGACGACGGAGTAGCTGAGTTTGCGGACGATGAAGCCGACCTGGGGGGTGTACTTGCCCTGGCCGCCGTCGTCGCGGCCGGCCGCGCAGACGTTGGAGACGAAGGTCAGGCCGTTGCAGGCCTCCAGGCGCACCTGGCAGGAACGTTCCCCTTCGGCGAGCAGATTGCTGTCCTTGCCGCAGCGCCGGAAGACGTTGCCGGTGATGGTGGTGGTGCGCATGCCGGTGGCACAGAGACCAGCGCCCCAATTCCTGTCGAAGCAGTTGCCTGTGACATTCCAGGCGTCGCCGTTCATGAGATAGAGGCCGTAGCCTTTGTTCCATTCGACGCGGTTGGCGGTGAACATGACGGTGGCGCCGACGCTGTCGCAGGCGAAGCCGTGGCTGCCGTTGCCGGAGAGTTGGTTATCGGTGACGAAGCCGTCCCAGCCGGTGATCTGAATGCCGCAGCCTTTGTTGGCCTGCATGATGCTGTGGCGGATGATGAAGAGCCAGATGCGGAGCAGGCAGACACCGTGGCCGGAGAAGTTGGCGATCTTGCAGTCGTCGACGACGATGGAGTCCTCCTTGGGGCTGTACTTTTCCGCGTTATTGAGAAAGACGCCGTGAATGGGCTTCTTCGCGTCGCGGCGGCCCTGGAGGAAGAGTCCGCGGAGATGGACGCCGAAAGCGCCGGTGATATTGAGCAGGCACTCGGCCTCATCGGAATCGAGAATAAGCATCGCGCCGGCATCGCCGCGATAGCCCCATTGTGGTTCCGCCAGGACCGTAGTGTGGGGGTGGACTTTGAGGTCATGGCACAGATACCGCCCCGGGGGGAAATAGGCCGTGCCCCCGGCCTTGCCTGCCGCATCCAGCGCTTTCTGGATTGAGGCGGAATCGGGAGTTCTGCCGTCGCCTTTGGCGCCGAAATCGAGCACGTTGAAAATGGAAGTGTTGCGGGAGGCGGTCTGGGAGAGGGCTGCCGAGGGAGGGAGGGCGGCCAGCCCGGCGATGCCGAGCCCGCCCGCGCCTGTCAGGAAGTCGCGTTTGTTCATGTGCGGATACCGGAGCCATGGTTTCACAGTCAGGCTTGGGCTGCAGCGGGTGGGCGGGCGCGTGCAGCAGAGTCAGGGAGGGTGGACGAGGTTGGGGCGGGGCATATAATGGCGGGCGATGACTAACAGACGTGACTGGATGAAGCGGGCGGGCGCGCTGGGATTGGCGGGCGCGACCGGGGCACAGGGCGCCAGCGCGGAGCTGAGCGCGAAGCTGGAGAAGATCATGGCGGCGCCGGTGTTGCGGCCGGGCATCCTGAAAGAGCCGCTGAAGATTGACAGCGTGGAGCTGTTGAAGGCAGGGAAGAACTTCATCGTACGGGCCCGGGGTGGCGGGCTGGAGGGGTATGCGGACGCGCACAGTTCAGTGATGAGCGCGGCGTACCCGATTCTGGTGAAGAAGGTGGCGCCGCGTTTCGTGGGGAAAGACGCGCGGGATCTGGAGCGCGCGTTCCATGAGGCGTACCTGGCGGATTCGAATTACAAGTGGCAGGGGCTGCCGTTCTGGGTGTCGATGGCGGTGGTGGAGATCGCCATTCTGGACCTGATGGGGAAAGCGGCGGGCAAGCCGCTGGGCGAGCTGTTCGGGACGGTGAAGCGGCGGGAGATTCCGGTCTACCGGGCGAGCGGGCACCGTGGGAATCCGCCTGAGGACGAGATCGAGTATCTGCAGAAGCTGGTGTCGGAGACGGGCGCGAAGGCGATCAAGTTCCGGCTGGGGGCGCGGATGCGGTATGACGACGCATCGACGAAGCGGGACCTGGCGTTGATTCCTTTGACGCGGAAGACGTTTGGGCCGGGGATGGCGATTTACGGGGACGGGAACGGATCTTACGACGTGCCGATGGCGATTCGCATTGGGCGGCTGCTGGAGGAGCAGAAGTTTGGGTTTTTTGAGGAGCCGGCGCCGTTCGACTACTACGACGAGACGAAGAAGATCGCAGACAGCTTGAACATCCCGATCGCGTTGGGGGAGGAGGAGATGAGCTTGCGGGGGTTCCGGCGGATGATTGAAACCGGGACGGCGCAGGTGATCCAGCCGGACCTGCTGTATAGCGGCGGGATGATGCGGGGGGTGAAGGTGGCGCGGATGGCGAACGCGGCGGGGTTGCCTTGCACGCCGCATATGTCGGGCGGGGGATTGGGATTCCTGTATGTCGCGCATTTTGCCTCATGCGTGGACGACCCTGGGGCACACCAGGAATACAAGGGAGAGGACGACTCTCTGCCGGTGCGGTGTTCGACGTCGTCGCTGAAGAGCGAGAAGGGCATGCTGAAGGTGCCGACGGGACCGGGATTGGGGGTGGAACTGGAGGAGAGCTTGTTGAAGAGTGCGGTGGCGGTGCGGGCCTGAGCGGCGGGGCGTTTGAGTGAACGGTCAGCAAAATGCCAGACTGGGGAAGATGAGATTGGTTCTGGCGTTGCTGGCGTGCGTGGTGCTGCGAGGGCAGCAGCCGGAGACTTTGTCTTATGGCGTGGAGTGGCGTTTTGTGCGCGCGGGCGAAGTGCAGTTGAAGTATACGGGGGACCGGCAGAGCGATCTGACGCTGAAGTCGGTGGGCCTGGTGTCGTCGTTTCTGAAGGTGGATGACACGTACCGGGCGCAGTATGACCAGGGGTGGTGCGCGACGTCTTTGAATCTGGAAGCGCATGAGGGGAAGCGGAACCGGGAGACGAAGGTGACGTTCGACCGGGCCAGGAAGCGCAGTTCGTACCTGGAGAAGGACATGACGAGCGGGGCGACGGTGCTGGCGAAGGAGATGGAGATTCCGGCGTGCGTGCATGAGCCATCGGGGGGACTGCAAAGGATGAGGCACCTGAAGCTGGCGGCAGGGGCGGCGACGGAGCTGCCGGTGAGCGACGGGAAGCGGCTGGCGATGGTGAAGGTGGAGGCGCAGGGCGTGGAGACGGTGAAGACGCCGATGGGGGAGTTCCGGGCGATGAAATATGAGGCTTTCATGTTCAACGGGGTGATCTACGCGCGGAAGGGGCGACTGTTTGTGTGGGTGACGGAGGACGAGAAGAGGCTGCCGGTGCAGATCCGGGTGCAGCTTCCGTTCTATGTGGGCAACATGACGCTTCAACTGGAGAAGGTGCAATAGAGATGCGTACTTTAGCGATTGTGTTGCTGGCGGCGGTGGCGGTTTGGGGCCAGGAGCAGGCGGCGCCGCGGTTGACCGACCAGCAGGTGGTGGGGCACTACCAGAAGGTGCTGCAACTGATGGAGGCGGGCGGAGTGGCGAGTCCGGAGCTGGGGCGGGCGGGGATGCCGCTGGTGGAAAACATGCGGGGGGTGATGGAGAGCCTGCAGTTTCTCGGGTTGCGGAACCCGCAGCTGCACTACAAGTTCATGGCGAACCTGCGGGCGTATCTGCTGATTGCGGACGCGGTGCCGAAGCCGGAGAACTACCCGGCGATGGCGAAGCAGCAGCTGGCGGAACTGCGGGACGAGCTGCTGTTGATCGAGTCGTATTTCCTGCGGCAGGTGGACCAGATTCAGGCGGAGCTGCGGACGCCGGACCGGGACAATTTGAAGCGCTACAAGGATGCGAACGGGACGCTGGCGAAGCCGGGGGCGCAGAACGGGCGCGTGGTGTTTCTGGGGGATTCGATCACGGACGGCTGGCGGCTGAACGAGTATTTCCCGGGGAAGGATTTCGTGAACCGGGGGATCGGCGGGCAGATCACGGGCCAGATGTTGGGACGGTTTCTGCAGGACGTGGCGGCGCTGCAACCGGCGGCGGTGATCATCCTGGCGGGGACGAACGACATTGCGCGGGGCGTGGAGCCGGCGGCGATCCAGAACAATTTCACGATGATGTTCGACCTGGCGGACACGTACAAGATCAAAGTGATTGTGGAGAGCATTCTGCCTGTGTCGGACCACAACAAGCAGGCCAACCCGAGCTACGAGCGGACGAAGCTGCGGCCGTTGTGGGCGATTCAGGAGATGAACAAGTGGCTGGTGGCGCAGTGCGAGAAGCGCGGCTACACGTATGTGAACTACTATCCGGCGCTGGCTGGAGTAGACGGGCAGTTGATGCCGAATATGGCGGATGACGGGCTGCATCCAAACCCGACAGGGTACAGGGTGATGGCGCCGCTGGCGCTGGACGCGATCGAAAAGACGCTGAATCCCGTAAAACCAGTGGTGAAGAAGCGACGTCTATTCTAAAGACATGATGAAGCGGATCGTGCTGAGTTTGTGGTTGTGCGCGGCGCTGCTCTTCGGGCAGGGCATGAAGATGTCGGTGGCGCAGTTGAAGAACGTGCTGCGATCGTCGATCAAGCTGCAGCACCAGGACAAGCAGGTGGCCGACTACGTGAAGAAGGTCACGCTGACGGAGAAGCTGACGGAGCGGGACATCGAGGAGATGCTGGGGGAGGGATTAGGTCCGAAGGCAGCGGATGCGATGCGGAGCCTGGTGCAGGCCTCGGCGTCGCTGCCGGCGCCGGTGAAAGACGGGCCGGTGAAGCCGCCGCCGCCGCCGATGCCGCCGCCTTCTTCCGAGGTGCAGGCGCAGGTGATCGCCGAGGCTCGCGAGCTGGCGCTGAGCTACACGAAGCGGCTGCCGGACTTCATCTGCCTGCAGGTGACCAGACGATATGCGGACCCGTCGGGGCTGGAGATGTACCAGTTGATGGACACGGTGGCGGCGCGGCTGAGTTACTTCGAGCAGAAGGAAGACTACAAGCTGATCTCGGTAAACGGGA
>JACQZS010000307.1 GCA_016213725.1 Acidobacteriota bacterium
GGAGCGTAACCCTCCTGCCAATCCTCAATCCCTTCGCAACCGATGCATTCAATATGGTCGCCCTCACGGCGGCCATCAACAAGATCCCCAACACCTACGGGCGCATGGAGCAGTTGAACCTCATGCCGCCCACGGGCGTCCGGACGCGCACCATCATCATCGAAGAGATGAGCGGCGTGCTGAACCTGCTGCCGACTCAGCCGGTGGGCGCGCCGGGCACCGTGGGCACGCAGGGCAAGCGCAAGGTGCGCTCGTTCGTGATCCCGCACATTCCGCACGACGACACCGTGCTGCCCGAAGAGGTTCAGGGCATCCGGGCCTTCGGGTCGGAATCGGACACGGACGCGCTGGCGAACCTGCTGGCGCTGAAGCTCCAGAACATGCGCAACAAGCATGCCATCACGCTGGAGCACCTGCGCATGGGCGCGCTGAAGGGCGTGATCCTCGACGCCGATGGCTCCACGCTCTACGACCTCTACAGCGAGTTTGGTATCTCGCCCAAGACGGTGAACTTCGCGCTGACGACCAACACCACCGAGGTGCTGCTGAAGGTGCTCGAAGTGAAACGCCACGTCGAGGACAATCTCAAGGGCGAGTTCATGACGGGCATCCTGTGCCTGTGCTCGGCTGGCTTCTTCGACGCGCTGACCACGCACACGAAGGTGAAGGAGGCCTACCAGCGGTGGCAGAACGGACTGGCGCTGTTCAGCGACAACCGCACTGGCTTCACCTTCGGCGGCGTGACCTTTGAGGAGTATCGCGGCCAGGCGACCGACGCCGCCGGGAACGTGCGCAAGTTTATCGCTGACGATGAGGCGCACTTCTTGCCCATCGGCACGGCGAACACCTTCCGGACGTACTTCGCGCCGGCGGACTTCAACGAGACCGCGAACACGCTGGGCCTGCCGCTTTACGCCAAGCAGGAGCCGCGCAAGTTCGGCCGCGGCACGGACCTCCACACTCAGCAGAATCCGCTGCCGATTTGCCTGCGGCCGGAGGTGCTGGTGAAGGCGACCAAGGCGTAGGCGATGTCGTGGAACGCGGCGATGGGGGCGCTCAATGCGGCCTGCCTGGACGGCTTCGGGCGACAGGTCACGTACAGGCCTGCGGCGGGCGCCCCTATCGTCATTACGGCGATTCTCGAAACGGGCGTGCGCCTCGAGGAGAACGCACCCGGCACCTACGCGTTGCTATTCCTCCGGTTGGCTGATCTCCCTTCGCCGCCCGAGCGCGGTGATGAGGTGGAGATTGCCGGTGCCGCCTACAAAGTGTTCGAGGTTGAAGCCGACGCCGGCGGCGGTGTGAAGCTGGCGCTTCGGATCCAGTAGCTACCCATGGCCAGCGTTCGCATTTGGCAGAAGAAACGGTTGGTGCTCGATCACCTGAACTTCCGCCAGCACCAGATGTTCAAGGTGGGGACGGTCGGTGTCGCGGCAGTGAAGAACCGGTTGCAGGCTGCGCTGGGCCCCGAGGACCAGCCGGCCAAGCCCCTCACCAAACGGTACGCGATCAGGAAGACCAAGCTCGGCAAGGGCAACCGGCGCAACCTGAGCTTCACCGGTGACATGCTGCGCAACCTGTCGCTGCGGACGGTGAGCGAGAAGGCGGCGAAGGCCGGCCTGACCTCGCGGAAGGAGCGGATCAAGGCTTGGGCCAACCAGAAGATCGAGCAGTGGTTGGTGTTCTCGCCCAGAAACAAGGCCGCCGTCGTGGAGGCGGCGCGCCGCGTGATGACGGAGGCCGTCAAGCGCCTGGTGCTTGAGCGCGGCCTCGGAGGTAAACAGCAGTGATCGATCCGTCGACTCTCATCGATTCCCTCGTGGCGCTGCTGCGCGACGTACCAGAGCTTCTCATGGAGGTGGGCGGCGATCCGGATCGGGTCTACGCCTACCACGACCAGTACCCGAAGAAGTCGAGCCTGGCATTGGCGATTCATCAGATGCCTTCGCCGTCCATCATGGCCGCCTGGCAGGGCACAACTCCGGGAAGTTTCGGCGGGAGCGACGTATGGAAACACCAGGTGTCGCTGTTCTTGCGCGCGCGGGAAACCTTCGACGGCGACCCGCCCACTGCGTATTACCGGCTGTTCCGGCTGATTGCCAAGGGCGTTCCGGAATCGGCTGGCGTGCCCATGATCAACGTCACCGTTCATCCTTCCTGCTACCCGATGGACGTGCCGTCCATCCAACGCGCCACGGATGCGGAGGGACTGGACTATTTCGAGGTGAGCATGTCTTTCACGGAGATTGGCGATGACTGACGAACGCGTGTGGTTACGGCCTCCCTTCGGACAAGGCGAGCCGAAAGAGGTCGAGGCAAAGCGCGACATCCTGGTTCCCCTCCTCGTGGCCGGGTGGAGCCAGTGCCCGCCGCCCAACACGAAAGAAGAGGTGAAACCTGATGTCGACGAGTAGGCTGCAGGAAGTTCTGATCTGCTTCGGCAAGCAGAAGCAGACCGATATCGCCACGGCGAACTCGGCGGTGCAGATGTGGCAACTGCGCAAGCTGAACGCCGCACTGGCCAACCCCAAACTCAATACGGAGAATGACGCCGA
>JACQZS010000308.1 GCA_016213725.1 Acidobacteriota bacterium
CGCGTCGTCGACCTCGTTGTCGAAGAACGGCGGCTGCAGGATGCCCGCCGGGAAATTGATATTGTTCTGCGGCGGGTTGTAGTAGGCGTTGACGGTGGGCGGCGTCATGCCCCAGTCGTTGCGGTCGATGGGCTTGCCGATCTTGGAGAGCTGGTACATGCGGTTGTTGAGGCTGGCGGCGCGCAGGCTGCTGTAGAACGACGACCGCTGGATATCGACCTTCGAGTAGTCGCGCCAACGCTCCGGATAGCCGATCTTGGCGGCGAAGGCGTTCAGCTTGGCGACGGCGTTCTTCTTGGTTTCGGGGGCCAGCCAGTCGGCGCTCTGGAGCTCTTCGCGCAGAGTGGCGCGAAGGTTCTCGACGAGTTCGAGCATGCGCTTCTTGGCGGCGGGCGGGAAGTGCTTGGCGACGAAGACCTGGCCGAGGGCATCGCCGAGTGTGCGGTCCACGGTGTTGGCGCACTGCTGCCAGCGGGGGAGCTGTTCCTTGACGCCGGTGAGGACGGTGCCTGAGAAGGCGAAGTCTTCGTCGCGGAAGGGCTTGGAGAGGTAGTCGGCGGCGCCGTTGACCAGGCGCCAGCGCAGCCAGGTCTTCCAATCGTCCAGCGGCAGGGCGGTGAGCTGCGAGTTGAACTTCTTCAGGACTTCGGGTTCGGTGGCGTTGACCGGAGTGGTCTCGGCGATGTTCAGCAGCTTGAAGATCGGAGTCCAGCTGAAGTCCGGCGTGAGGGCGTTGAGGCCGGTGAGGTCCATCTTGTGGTAGCGGGCGTAGGGGTCGCGGCGCTGGACGTTGGTCATCATGGTGCCGGCCATGGCCGTTTCAAAGTTCATGACGGTCTTGGCGTGGGCGGCGGCCTTGTCTTGCGCATCGCCGAGGAGGACGAACATGCGTTCCACGTGCTTCAGGTACTCTTCGCGGATCTTCACCGAGCGGGGGTCTTCCTTGAAGTAGTAGTCGCGGTCGGGCAGCGAGATGCCGCCGGCGCCGACGTTGGCGATCATCTCTTTGGAGTTCTTGAGATCCGGCAGGGCGAAGATGGCGATGGGGCCGGCGCCGGTCTGTTTCTGGAAGAAGACGATGGTGGACTTGAGGCCTTCGACATCCTTGATGGCGGCGACGCGGTCGAGGTCCGGCTGGAGCGGCTTCACGCCCAGGGCGTCGATGGCGGAGGTATCGAGGCAGGCGCCGTAGAGGTCGCCGATCTGGCGCTCCGGGGTGCCTGCGGCGGCCTTGGAGACCACGGCGGCGTCGAGGATGGTCTTGAGGCGTTCACGGTTGGCCTCGTTGACGACGGCCATGGTGCCCCAACGGGCGAAGCGGTCGGGGATTGGATTCTTGTCGATCCAGGTGCCGTTGGCGTAGCGCCAGAAGTCGTCGCAGGGCTTGCATTTGGTGTCGAGATCGCCCTTGTCGATGCCGCTTTTTTGGGCCAGGAGCGAGACGCCGAGGCACACGGAGAGAATCATGATTCGGAGGTGCATATCGTCTATAGTTTATTCGCACGGCACCCCGAAGGTGCGCGGCCGATTGTCAGAGTTCGAGCTTCCAGGGAGCGCGGTAGGGGCGCAGGACGAGTTTCTGGGCGGCGGAGTCGTTGAGCACCTTGTGGTTGGCGCCGTCCCAGCGAATGGAGCGGCCCGCCTCCCAGGAGATGTTCATGAGGTGGGCGGCGGCGGTGGCGTGATGCAGGGTTTCGGGAGTGGCGTTGGGCTGCCTGCGATTGCGGAGGTTTTCGATGAAAAGCTCGAAGTGGCGGTTGGCGTCCGGGGCGGGGAGGACGGTCTCTTCGGCGTTGACATAGGGGCCGGTGGAGACGAGCTTCCGGCCGGCGGGCACCTCTTTGACGATGGAGTAGCCGGCGCGGTCGAGGATCATCGAAGCTTCGGTGCCGATGAAGAGTTTGCCGTGGGAGCGGACCTCGCGCCGGCCGCCGGTGCGCATTTCGTAGTGCAGCAGGAAACCCTGTTTGGAGACGGGGCCAGGGCCGAACTCGAGTGTCCCCGCAAAGGTATTGGGGTACTCGTGATTGTCCACGTAGGCGAAGTTGCCGCCGGTGGCGAAAGCGGATTTGGGGGAATTCACCTGCATGGCCCAGAGGACGATGTCGAGGTGATGGACGCCCCAGGCCACCTGGTGGCCGGCGCCGGAGACGCGGAACCAGTCGTAGCCGTAGTTGTAATAGATGTTGGGGTTGTAGTTGCGGAACGGGGAAGGGCCGACGAAGGCGTTCCAGTCGAGTTCGGAGGGCGGCGGGCAATCCGGGGGCGAGCCGGCGCCGGGGTAGTAGTTCTCATAGTCCCAGACGCGGACTTCGGAGATCTGGCCGAGCTTTCCGGCCTGGATGAGCTCCACCGCCTTCTGGTAGTGCTCCATGCTGCGCTGCTGGGTGCCCACCTGGACGATGCGGTTGTACTTCTTCGCGGCGGCGATGGCGAAGGGACCTTCGCCGATGCTCTGGCCCATGGGCTTTTCGAGATAGACGTCCTTGCCGGCGCGGCAGGCGGCGATCATCGGCAGGACGTGCCACTGCTGGTTGGTGGCGATGACGACGGCATCGACATTCTTGTCTTCCACCAGTTTCCGGAAATCCGCATAGGCGGCCACTTTGCCGCCGCCCGCCTTTTCGCGGAGCTGGGCCAGGTACTTGGAGTTGACGTCGCAGAGTGCCGTGAAGCGGACTCCGGGGACCTTGCTGAACACGGGGAAGATGACCCCGCGGCCGCGGGCCCCGCAGCCGATGAGGCCGAGGTTGACGGTGTCGTTGGGGCCGGCCTTGGCGCGAACGGCGGCGCGGACGGCGGGGACGACGGCGGCGTTCAGTGCGCTGAGGAAGATTCTGCGGGTGGTGGGATGAGGCATGGGAGTGGCGCTTGCCTGGTGGGGCAATCCGCGAAGGACCATCATTGTGAAAGCCTCAGGCGGTGTCAACCGGGGTGAGTGACGGGCAGTTAGAGGATGTTTCCGCTCAGGAGCGGGTCCTTCTCCTGGCGCATCCAGCGTTCCATTTCCTTCCTGAGGCGCAGGACATCGGCCTTGCGGGCCGGATCGTTGATGGAGTTGGTGAGTTCGAGGGGGTCCTGGCGGCGATCGAGGAGCATGGAGTGGTCGTGATCCTGGAGGACCAGTTTCAGGCCCTCGGGCGAGATGACGGTGCGGGCGTTGACGCGCGGGCCTTCGGGGTTGTTGCCGGTGGTATCGGCGTTCCATTGCGAGAAGACGTAAGGCTCGGGGTGCCGGCCGCCGGCCGCGAGCGGAAGGAGCGAGTGGCCGGGGAGCGGGACCTGAGGCTTGCGGCCGAGCAGATCGAGAACGGTGGGGACGATATCGACGGAGCTGGTGTTGCGGGTGACGTGCACCGGCTGCTGCTTGCGGTATGGGGCGCGAATGAGCAGCGGCACGCGCATGGACTCCTCGTACATGACGGTTTTGCCGATCAGGCCGTGGGCGCCCATCATCTCGCCGTGGTCGGAGGTGAAGACGATAGCGGTGTTTTCGGCCTGGCCCGAGGCTTCAAGCGCCCAGAGGATGCGGCCGAGGGCCTGGTCCACTTGAGTGCAGAGGCCGGCGTAGTTACGGTTGAGGCGCTGCCAGCCGGCGCGGGTCTTGAGGTTCTGGCCGCCGAAGCCCTTTTCGGCATAGCGGAGCTGGAGGGTCTTGTAGCCTTCCGGTTCGGGACCGGTGAAGCTGCGCCCGTTGCTGGCGGGGACGGGGGCTTCTGCTTCGGAGTGGAGGTCGTTATAGGGCCCGTAGAAGGGCATATGCGGTTCCAGGAAGTTGACGCTCAGCATCCAGGGCTGGTTGGCGGAGGCGAGGATGAAGCGGGAGGCCTGGGCGGCGAGGAAGGCGGGCTTGCAATGCTCGACGGTGCGGTGGACGGCCCAATCCCGGGAGAAGTTCCTGCCGTTTTCGGGCTTGTAGCCGAGGCTGAGGAGCCAGTGATGGTAGGAGCTGCGGGCCTCTTTGTCCCGGTCGGTCGAGTAGTACTTGTCGTAGCCGTCTTCGATGCTGATCCACTCCTGGAACCCGTGCTGGGGGAAGACCTCGTCGCCGAGGTGCCACTTGCCCATGTAGGCCGCGCGGTAGCTGCCGCCGGCGAGTTCGGGCAGTGCCGGCGTTTCGCGGCGCAGGGGGATGTTGTTGTTGAGGCAGCCGGACTGGTGGGGCCAGAGGCCGGTCATGATGCAGGCGCGGCTGGGGGTGCAGACCGGCTGGGCGACGTAGTTGCGGTCGAAGACGACGCTTTCGCGGGCCAGGGCGTTGAGCGTGGGCATGTGAAAGCGGGTGTTGCCGTAGGCGGCGATGGTGTCGGCGCGCTGCTCGTCGGTCCAGAGGAAGAGGAGGTTGGGCTGGTCTCCGGCGCGGCGCTGAGCGCGGAGGATGGCGGGGGCGGCGGCGACGGAAGCAGTGGACGCAAGCATCTGGCGGCGGGTCAGCATGACTCACAGTCTACAGCGGAGCGGGCGGGCGGCAGCGGGCGAAGAAGCGGAGGATGCAAGGGATTGGCTGGTAGGGAATTGTGCAGCTGCCAGCTTCCCGGATGGACCAAGGTCTCGTACGAGCTAAGCCGAAGCCGAGATCAGGGGGGGGGCGGGATCGCATATGAATCGCAACCTCAACTCGATCTCAGTCGAAGCGTGGGAATTTGGTGCAAGATAGTAACCCGACAATTCCACACCAGGGAGCGCCCAAAGGCGCCAATACCTACGTCTCAGTCTTTGGGGCCGCGCGCCGGAGCAAGCATCGGAGTATCTTCGCGGTGAGGGCGTTGATCTGCTATTCGACTATTCGTACCGTGCTACCTCCGAGTCGAATGCCCTGGAGGATTTTCCATCCCTGATCGATTGCGTAAATTGGGACCCCGCCCTGGGCGGGTTCATTGTTTGCCGTGATCGTTATCGGAATCTCCAGCGCGGGCTTAGTGGGGTCGATCCGATTCCCCCGAAAGAGGTAGAGCCTCCCGGTTGAGTTCTCCTTCTCTAGGATGATCATTAGGTAAGGGCCGGCGCGGACAGGTGTTTTGCGGATGAGGGTCTGTTTTTCAAGCCTGATCGAGAGCGCCTCCGAGCGGCGGCGGTCAATTTCTCGCCACAGATCTTTCAACTCCTGTTCTGCGTCTGCCACCTCCAGCCAGGTTCGTGCCTTCAATTCTCTTTGGAAGGAGGGCAGGTCCACCTGCCGCAGCCGCACCAACTTTGAGTGGTAGGCCTGGTTTTCACGCCATCCAATGGTGACGTATTCCCATTTCGCCTTCGACCCTGATAGCGCCGCCGCCAACAAGAGAACGCCCAACTCGCCAACGTCTCCCGAGGCCCGCGAGGAGGACGAATTTTCCTCCAACGCCAATGCTCCGCGGTTTCTTACTCGAGTCGCGTGCGAGAGATCTCGAATGGCAGCCAAGGGCGCCTGCCATTTCCGTTCACCGCGCGAGTCACAAACAAGCATGTCGCCCTCGATCTTCAGCTTTGCCGCGTCTCCGTCGAGGGCCTGAGCGGTTTTGGGGACTGATTTCACCAACCGCACATTCCACGTCTGCGCCGCGAGCGCGGTACTACAAAGCAGCAAAACAGGCACGCTTTTCATGCCGGTCCCGACGAGAATGCTATCACAGCGACCTGAACGGACCACGTCGAACAACGCCGACCGCCGGACCAAATGAGATTACCCGATTGCTGTGCAGTCAGGATTTCTGAGAGGGCGAGCGAAGCCTCAAAGAGCTAAACAGCCGACGAGGAGAAGCGCAGCGCTGATTTTGTGGAACTCCGTTTGCCGCCCAAGAGCCACGCGGCCGACGAAGTCACGCGGACAATCGCAGTTCCAGGAACGTGCGACCGTCGCCGGCGCCTGCATCAGGGCATGAAAACCAGCCGTGCTGTGTAGCAAGGAGTATGTCGCGAGCGGATTGGGCGACTCCCCTCGGATCGTTGACCCAAGCGGGATGCCGAGCGCATGTGTGAGCCTGCAGATCCAACCCAAATGACCGAAGTTGGCCACCTCCGCAGCTCCTCCCAGAAGGCGCTTTCAGAGGCCCCAGCTTCGATCCCATCTGAGGATTGACTTGGTGTTGCGCCGGGTCTATTCTGCGCTCGGGTGCGAAGAATGGGGAGGGAGCAATGGAGAAGACGAGGGAGATTGTGACGAGGGTGTATGCCGAGCTGTTGAACCAGCGGCGGCTGGAGTTGGTAAGTGAACTTGTGGCGGAAGATGCGGTCTGGGCGATCTCACCCTTCGGCGTGATGGAAGGGCGGAGAGCGATTGAAGAGCTGATGCGGGAACTGCTGCTGGCTTTCCCGGACGTGCATTACTTCGTGGAGCGGATGGTGGTGGAAGAAGACCAGGCGGCGGTGCACTGGCGTACGACGGCCACGCACCTGGGCGCGTTCCTGGGCGTCGCGGGGACGGGCAGGCCGGCGCCGTGCTGCGGCGTGACGTGGTACCGGGTGGAAGACGGGCGTGTGAAAGAGTGCCGGGGCGTGCTGGATGCGTTCGGCGTGCTGCAGCGGATTGGGGCGATTCCGGAGCTGGTCAGGCTTTGACGCCGAAGACCTTCTCCGTGTAGAGCCGGCTGAGCTTGAGGCTCTCTTCGAGCGAGCGGGTGATTTTAGTCTCTTTGTCGTAGGCGAGTTCGACGGAGAGGTAGCCGCTGTATTTGATGGATTTGAGGTAGGCGGCCACCTGGCGGTAGTCGATGTCGCCGTCGCCGAAGTCTTCCGACCAGACGCCGTTGACGGAGTTGCGCAGGTGCAGGCTGCCCAGCCGGGGGCCGGCCTCTTTGGTCAGAGTCATGACGTCCTGCTTGCCGCGCAGGATCCAGTGGACGTCGAGGCAGACGCCGAGGTTCTTGGGATCGGTCTGGGCGAGCATGGCGCGCCACTCGCGGGCGTTGTCGGCCATTTCGGGGGCGTGCTGGTGGAGGTACTGCCCGAGGCCGAGGGCGTTGAGCTTCTGGCCGAGCTGGTTGAGGGCGCCGGCCTGGACCTTGAGTTCGTCGTCGGTCTTGGCGCGGCCGATGGGATTGGGGTTGATGGTGATGGCCTTGAGGGCGAAGCGGCGTTGGAGGCGCTGGGCGAGGGCGACGGTGGAATCGATGGTGGCGCGGGCGGCGTCGGGGGTGTGCAGGGGGCCGCCGTTGTAGACGACGCTGCACTGGAGCTTGTTGTCCTTGAGGGCCTTGACGGTGATGTCCTCGAGTTCGGGAGTGAGGAACATGCTCATGAGTTCCACGTCCTTGTAGCCGGCGCCGGCGAAACCGGCACAGATGTCGGGGATGTGCTCCTGGGGCTTCTGGCCGAGGCGGCCGAAGTGCTGGGTCCAGACATAGGGTCCGGCCTGGAGGGTGGGGCTTTTTTGCTTCTTGGCCTGAAGCAAAAGGGGCGTGGCGGCGGAAGCGAGGAACGTACGGCGGTTCATACGGGGTCAGCTTATCGCATCCGAAACTGCGTTGAGGCCCGGGAGGAAGACCTGGGGGGGCGGGGCGGCGGATAATGGGAGTATCTATGGCCTTAGCAACGATACCGGAAGCCCTGGAAGCCTTCCGCCGCGGGGAGATGCTGGTGGTGGTGGACGATGAAGACCGCGAGAATGAAGGCGACCTGACGCTGGCGGCCGAGTTTGCCACGCCGGAGGCGATCAACTTCATGGCGGTGCACGGGCGCGGGCTGGTGTGCCTGGCGCTGTCGCCGGAGATCTGCGACCGTCTGAACCTGCCGATGATGTCTCAGCGGAATACGTCTCAGTTCGGGACGGCGTTCTGCGAAGCGATCGATGCGGCGACGGGCGTGACGACGGGCATCAGCGCGGCCGACCGGGCGCGGACGATCCAGGTGGCGATCGACCCGAATGCGGGTCCGGCGGACCTGGCGCGGCCGGGGCACATGTTTCCGCTGCGGGCCAGGGAAGGGGGCGTGCTGGTGCGCTCCGGGCAGACGGAGGCGGCGGTGGACCTGGCGCGGATGTGCGGGCTGCGGCCGGGCGGCGTGATCTGCGAGGTGATGAACGACGACGGCACCATGGCGCGGGTGCCGGAGCTGATGGAGTTCTGCCGGAAGCACGGGCTGAAGCTGATCTCGGTGGCGGACCTGATCCGGTACCGGCTGGAACACGAGCGGATCATCCGGCGCGCGGCCGAGGGCGAGGTGACCATGGATCTGGGGACGTTCAAGACGATCTCCTACGCCTCGTCGATCGATCCGGAAACCCACCTGGCGCTGGTCTATGGCGATCCGCAGAAGGCGAGCCCGGCCCTGGTGCGGATGCATTCGCGGTGCACCTACGGCGACGTCTTTCATTCCGTGGAGTGCGAGTGCCACAGGATTCTGCGCTCCGCGCTGGAGAAGATCGTGGCGGAAGGGGCCGGGGTGCTGGTTTACCTGCACCAGACGGGGCCGGGGATCCGGCAGATCGATCCGGACCCGACGGGCGGACTGCCGCGGCTGATGTCGCACACCCGGGCCTACATGCACTACGCCTCGCCGGCCGGCGAGCGGCTGCTGCAGCACGAGACGGGGCTGGGGGCGCAGATTCTGACGGACCTGGGCTTGAAGAAGATCCGCCTGCTGACCAACCATCCCAGAAAGGTAGTGGGGCTGGAGGGGTTCAGCATCGAAATCCTGGACCAGGTGGGGCTTTGAAATTTTTATGTAATAAGCTGGTGGGGGCGAACGTATTAGGTGGCAGGAGACGAGAACGATGACCCTGACACGAACCATTCTGGCGTTGGCCGCGACCTGTGGCCTGGCGATGGGGGCCGACAAGGCTCTATTGGGCCTGATTCCGAAAGACCCGGGCATGATTGCCGGGGTGGACGTGGCGAAGGCGAAGCTCTCACCCTTCGGCCAGCGGGTGCTGGCGGAGATGAAGGACGAGGACAAGGGCTTCCAGGAGTTCGTGACGTTGACCGGCTTCGATCCGCGGCAGCACCTGCTGGAAGCCGTGATGGCGACCGATGGCAAAGATGGCGCGAACACGGTGATCGTCGTGAGCGGCACCTTCGACGAGAGCAAGATCGGCGCACTGATGCTGCAGAAGGGCGCCACGGTGACCAGCTATGCGGGCGTGCAGTTGTGGAAGCCGGGCAAGGCAGGCCAGGAAGATGGCGCGGTGGCGTTCATCGGTTCGTCGATCGGGGTGTTCGGCCGGGAAGCGGCGGTGAAGGCCTCGCTGGACCAGCGCAACAAGGGCACCGGGCTGAGCAAGCCGCTGCAGGACCGGATCGCGGTGTGGGCCAAGAACGACGCCTGGGTGATCACCACCACCAGCCTGGCGGCGATGGGCGTGAACGCCAACGGCAAGAACCAGGTGATGCCGATGGGATTGACCGCGGGCGCCGTGCAGCAGGCCAGCGCCGGGGTGACGTTTGAGAAAGACGTCACGGTGGCGGCCGAGGCAGTGGCGCGCAGCGAACAGGACGCGCAGGCGATGTCGGACGTCTTCAAGTTCCTGGTAGGCATGGTAAGGCTGAATGCGGACAAGCCCGAGGCGGCGGAGCTGCTGAAGGTGGTGGAGACGGCGCAGTTGACGGTGAGCGGCACGACGGTGAAGCTCAACATGACGGTGCCGGAGGAGTTTATCGAGAAGATGATGCAGCGCAAGAGCGCGGTTCGCCAGCCTCGCCAGGTGGCAAAACGCTGAGCCGGCGCCGGCATGAAGAGAACGAGGCCGCTCCCTACGGGGGGCGGCCTTCGCGTTTCTGAGGTACCTTAAGCGTTATGTGGAGCGCGCGCGTCTGGGCTGTGCTGGTGCTGGCGTGGCCGGTGGGTTACCAGGTTGCGCAGAGCATCGAGTCCGCGCGCGTCTACAACAACGGGCCGGAGGCGCCGTTTGCCGTGGGAGTGGAGTCGAAGAAGCTCTCCCGGCTGACGAAAGCGGCGGAGGCGGCAGGGCTGCAGAAGGACGACGTTCTGCTGGCGCTGGATGGGCGCCCGGTGACCTTGCCGGCGGATCTATACGCCTACTTGCGGACGGTGAAAGCCGGAACGCGCATGGCAGTGACCTACCGCCGGGCTGGGGGCGAGGCGCGGCAGGCGGCAGTGGCGCTGGCACCGGCTTACGACCTCAAGAGCTGGCAGGACTGGGTGCTGGGGCTGTTCGCGGATTTCATCACCCGCTGGGTATCGCTGGCGCTAGGCTGCTTCGTCGTGCTGATGCGTCCGAAAGATCCCCTGGCGTGGCTGGTGCTGCTGCTGATGATCAGCTTCGGGCAACTGGCGACGGGCACAGCGCAGGTGGCGGAAGGATGGGTGCAGCCGTGGCGGAGCCTGGGCACGTCTTACCGGCTGCTGGCGAACCTGACCTGGCCCGTGTGGATGCTGCTGTTTGGGTTGTACTTCCCTGACCGGCACTCGAAGGTGCGGCTGCTCGACTGGTCGAAGTGGGTGGTGGGATTGCCGATTCTGCTGTTCTCGCTGGTGGTGGCGGCGCTGGACGGCCGGGAGAAGGCGGGCCAGGCGTTTCCGGAATGGATCCTCCCCGCTTTGGGAGTCACCAACAAGTTCCTGATCTATTTCATCATCGCGGCGTGCGGGCTGTTCTTCGCCAACATCCGTTACAAGATGAGTCGCGAGCCGGCCGCGGATGCGCGGCGCAGGCTGGGGCTGCTGTTCTGGGGGACGAACGCGGGCATCACGCCGCTGTTCCTGCTGGTGCTTTACGGCCTGGCGACGAAGCAGAACCTGGGCGAGATGCCGCCCGTGGTGCTGGTGCCGGCGATAGCGGCGCTGCTGTTGTTCCCGGTGACGCTGGGCTACGTGATCGTGGTGGAACGGGCGATGGACGTTCGCGTGGTGGTCCGGCAGGGCTTGCAGCACGCCCTGGCGCAGCGGGCGGTGCGGGTGGTTACGGCGCTGCTGATGCTGGTGGTGATGTGGGTGGCATTCGAGTCGTTGAGCCGAAGCGAGATGCGTAGGGCGGTGCGGCTGCAGGTGATCGCGTATTCGATGCTGGCGGCGATTCTGGTGCAGCGTGTCGCGGGACGGGTGCGCGCCTGGATCGACCGGAAGTTCTTCCGCGAACAGGTGGAGGCGGAGAAGATGCTGGTGGCGCTGAGCGAGGAGGTGCGGCGGATTTCGGATGCCGAGGAACTGAAGCAGCGCGTGGCGGAGCGGGTATCGGCAGCGATGCACGTGGAGCGGGTGGAGATTGGAGAGGGGCCCGGAGAGGGCTGGGAGCTGGCGGTGCCGTTGTCGCCGGGTACGGAGTATCTGCGCCTGGGGGCGAAGAAGAGCGAGGAGCCGTATTCCAAAGGGGACCAGCGGCTGTTGGAGACTGTGGCAGCACAAACAGCGCTGGCCCTGGAGAATGCCCGCCTGACCCGGGCCGTGGCGGAAGAGGCGGCCCGGCGGGAGAGGATCCACCGGGAACTCGAGATTGCCCGGGAGGTCCAGGAGCGGCTGTTTCCGCACAATCCTCCGGGCGTGGCGGGACTGGACTACACCGGGGTGTGCAAGCCGGCGCAGTCGATCGGCGGAGATTACTACGACTTCTTTCTGAGCGCGGACGGGCGGCTGACTTTGGCGGTGGGCGACATCTGCGGCAAGGGGGTGCCGGCGGCGCTGCTGATGGCGGGATTGCAGGCTTCGCTGCGAGGACTGTGCGCGGGCGGGGTGGAGGATCTGGGCGAGCTGATGACGCGGTTGAACCGGCTGGTGTTCGAAGCGACGCCGAAGAATCGCTTTGCGACGCTGTGGTGCGGCCAGTACGATCCGGGGTCGAGAGTGCTGCGGTATGTGAGCGCCGGGCATGGCGACGCAGTGGTGCTACGGGCGGGCGGAGGGATGGACCGGACGTCGAATCGGGGGCTGGCGCTAGGCTTGGTGCGCCAGGCGCAGTATGGGTACGGAGAGGTGTCGCTGGGGAGCGGGGACCTGGTGGCGGTGTGCACGGATGGGGTGACCGAAGCGATGTCGGCGGGGGGCGAAGAGTTTCGCGAGCAGAGGTGGTGGGCGGTGTTGGAAGAGGCCAGAGGGATGGCCGCCAGCGCGGCCGTGGGCCTGGTGATGGCGCGGGTGGAAGAGTTCGCGAAGGGGGCCGAGCAGCACGACGACATCACGATAGTGGCGGCGAGAGTTCTGTAGGCTCCTCGGGCGGGCGGGACGCGTGCCAGGCCGGCTCGCTGTGCTAAGATTCAAAAGGACCCACCGAGTACCTCGCGGAGAGGTGGCTGAGTGGTCGAAAGCAGCGGTTTGCTAAACCGTCGTACTGCCTTAAAGCGGTACCGAGGGTTCGAATCCCTCCCTCTCCGCCATTCACCCATATCACATTTAATGGCTCTACGCCAACAACGGGGGACCCCACCCCGGAATCCTTCCTAGTTAACCACACGTCAGCTTCACCCTGAGTCTGTAGTTTTCAAAGTTCCGGAAGCCATAGGCTTGCCTGGTCATGGTTTCCATCTTGTTGTGGAAGC
>JACQZS010000309.1 GCA_016213725.1 Acidobacteriota bacterium
AGGAGGGAGTGCGGAGGCAGGGAAGAAACAGTGTGGCTGGGACGCAGGGACTCGAACCCCGATACGCAGATCCAGAGTCTGCAGTCTTACCATTAGACGACGTCCCAGCAAGACCATCTCAAGTATACCAAATCCTTCTTTGCCTTTGACGGCTCAGCGCCCATTTCGGATACATTAGTGCTGGAGGTCTTTCATGCGTACTGATCGTCGTTCCTTCCTGCGCGGTGCCGCCGCCCTGTCCATGCCTCTCTCCATGCGTGCCAATCAGACTGCCGCCAACAGCAAGCCCACCTACGGCCTCATCGCCTCCGGCGGGCGCGGCCGCTATCTCGCCAAGTACTTCAACCAGCTCGGCGCCCAGTGCGTGGCCGTCTGCGATGTCCGCGAAGAGTGCATCACCAAGGCCCTCGAAGTCTGCCCCGGCTCTAGAACCTACTACCACCACGAGGAACTCCTCGCCCAATCCGGCATCGACTTCACCGTCTGCGCCGGCCCCGACCACTGGCACATGGCCCACCTCGTCGATTCCCTCAAGGCCGGCAAGGACGTCTACACCGAAAAGCCCCTCTCTTACTCGCTCAAGCAGAGCGCCCAGATCGTCGAAGCCGTCAAGAAGAGCGGCAAGGTCGTCCAGGTCGGCATGCAGCGCCGCAGCGCCCCCTCGCTCATCAAGGCCAAAGGTCTCGTCGATTCCGGCATGCTCGGCCGCATCACCATGGTGAAGGCCAAGTGGCATTGGAACGTCGCCCGGCCCCTGAATAACTCCGCCTTTGAAGGCAAGGTCGATTGGGACCGCTTCCTCGGCCCCGCCACCAAACGCCCCATGGAGCCCCGCCGCCTCCGCGCTTGGCGCCTCTTCCGCGACTACTCCGGCGGCAACATGACCGACCAGGGCACCCACCTCATGGACGTCGTCCAGTGGTTCACCGGCGCTTCCGGACCCAAGTCCGCCATCGCCATGGGCTACGTCGCCAAGAACGAAGGCGCCGAGCACCCCGAAGTCTTCAGCGCCACCATCGACCACGGCAAGTTCCTCACCACCTGGGAACTCAACTACTGCAACGACTTCGAAGACAGCTGGTCCATCCTCTTCATGGGCGACCAGGCCACCATGCGCCTCGACGAAGCCGGCGTCACCATCTGGAAGGAGCAGTGGAAGGACAACCGCACCCCCACGCTCGAAGAAAAGGCGCCTGTCCCCATCGAGCCCCACATCCAGAACTTCCTCGATTGCCTCAAGTCCCGCCAGCAGCCCAACTGCACCGTCGAAATCGCCCAGCGCGCCGTCTCCGGCCCTCACCTGGCCAACATCGCGCTTTACGAAGGACGCAAAGCCAAACTCGCCGAAGATCTGGTCACCGTTTCCTAATGCGCTCGCTCATCCTCTTCACCATCCTTTTGGCCGCCCCTCTCCACGCCCAGTTGCTCAACTGGGGCGTGAAGGGGGGCTTCCCCATGACAGACGCTTTCCACTCCGCCGTCACTCTCCAGCCGAGCTCGCAGCATTGGACCGTCGGACCCGCGGTGGAACTCAACCTCCCCTTCGGCCTCGGCGTCGAGGCCAACGCGCTCTATCGCAAGGTCGGTGTCGCCAACGCCAGCTCTCTCTATGAGTCCTCTTCCTGGAGCTTCCCCCTCCTGGCCAAGTACAAGTTCCCCGGCTCGCTCGCCCGCCTCTATGCCGTCGGCGGCTACAGCTTCCGCAGAATCTCCGACATCCCCAGCCTCTGGGACAATACCTCCGCCGGCTTCGTCCTCGGCGGCGGCATCCGCTACAACCTGGGCCTCATCAAGATCAGCCCCGAGTTCCGCTGGACCCGCTATGGCACCGGCTCCAATCCCGCCACGAATCTCTTCGGCCCCGCTCAAAACCAGGCCGACTTCCTCGTCGGCCTCACGTTCTGAACAGGCTGGGCTGAACAGGCTGGGCATCCAGGCCTGCGCCGGCCCTCCCCCTGGGCGCTGAAGCCGCGGCGCGGGCGGCAACTCCGGTCTCCGGCCAATCGCCTACCGGAGCAACTCCCCCAGCGCCTCGATCACCTTCGGCGCCATCTCCGGCCCCACCGAATTCACTTCGCCGTACCAATTTGACTTGGCGTTCTGCAGCCACGGCGCCTTCTGGTCCCACTCTGCTTTGGGAATGATGTACCCGTTCTCATCGTCCGCCAGCCCGAACAGCATCCTGTACGGCGCCTTCAGCATCTGCTTCACTGCCGGCTCCACCGCCGCCTCCGGGTAGTCCGCGCCCCCGTATCGCTGTACGCCGCCCACGCTCAGCTCCGGATACAGCTCCCCGGGAATCAATGCGGCCTCCAGCACCGGACGCCCGCCACTCGACAGCCGGATCAGCCCCACCGGCACCTTCGTCTCCCCTCCTGCACTTGCCTGCTTCCGCCCCAGAAACAGCCCCGCCTGCGCCGCCATCAGGAACATCGGATTCGCCATCGGCACCGTCGCCAGCCGCTCTTTGAACTGAATCTAGTCCACCCCCAGCACCTCGCCCTTCTTCAGGGCCTCCGCCGCCAGTTCAGCCACCCGCCCGCCTACGTAATCCGCTTTCTCGAACGAGGCCTCGTCATAGATCTGCCCCGTTTTCCGGTCTTTGATCTTGGCGTTCCCGGGAGACTGCATCCCCCCCACCGCCCCGTTCACGAACACCACCGTCCCGCCCGCCAGCTTCTCCAGTTCCGAACAGAGCCGCGCCGGATAGTCCGCCGTGATCAGCTGATTCTTCGAGCCCAGCGCCTCCGGATGGTTCGCCCAGTTCACCAGCGTCCCCACCGGCTTGTTCCCCGCACCCAGCGCCTGTAGCAGAACCACGTCCGAATCATGCACGTCCGGAGGCCGGTTGTCTTTGATGAAACTGTCCAGCTCCGGCGTCTTCACCCTCGCCAGCCGCACCTTCGCCGGCTTCAGATTCGCCACCGCCTCCCGCGCCGCCTCTGCCGTCTGCTCGATCAGAAACTGCATGTACCGCTCGTCCATGCCCGTCTTGCTCTCGCTCGGACCCCATAGCCCCATCGTGTCCGGACCCTCGTGATCGTGCGTCGCCGCGATCACTACCTGCGCCCCGGGCACCTTCGCCCGGATCTTCTGCGCGTCGTCCCAATAGATCCCGATTACGTCCACGCCGCAAATCGCAAGCGGAGTCCCCCCCGTGCTCATCGCCATGCATCGCGCATACAACTCGTCGTGCACCCCAGTCGCCAGCCGGTTGTTGTCATAACCCGCGATGTAGACTTTCCCCAGCGCCTTCACATCCGGCGTCACCACGCGCTTGGCTACTCCCACCCGCAGCTCGCCCGCTGCCGCCGTGCCGCTGCCCAGCGCCGCCAGCATCATCCACAAAGCCATCTCTGTTTTCTTCATTCTTTCGCCCTCTGGCCCTCAGGTCTCGCATCCTGCGCAAACCTCTCTTTCGAGCCCACCACGGCTCGGAGAGTTGCGGGGTACACTGAAACATGGTACCACTTAACTGTGTTAATTTTTTGACTATCGGAACGATATTTCATTTTCTGGAGGGATGAAATTCGTCGATATGGGAATCGAAATGCTCGGCTGGCAATAGGCTCTTCCTGATTGCTGGCCCAAAGGTTGTCAATGGTACGTATGTCTCGCTTTTTATTGAAGTTAACCGTCCTTCTGGGAGGCGCCTCGGCGCTCTTGTTTGGACAAGTCCCCACAGGGGTAATCTCCGGTACTGTCATCGACCCGACCGGTGCAGTCATATCCGGCGCCAAGGTCCTCGTTTCAAATTCTGAAACCGGCCTCCGCCGCGACCTCGCTACAGGCAGCGCTGGCGTCTACAGTACTTCCGCGCTCGCCGCCGGCCGCTACCACATCGAAGTCGCCGCGCCCGGCTTCAAGAAGCTCGTCCAGGACGCCACTGTCCTGGCCGGCGCCGTTTCCACCGTCGACTTCCAGCTCCAGCTCGGCAACGCCTCCGAATCCGTCACGGTTGAGGCAAGCGCTGCCCAGCTCACCTACGAATCTCACGCCGTCGAGGGCACCATCACCCGCGATCAGATCCAGTCGCTCCCCCTCAACGGCCGCCACTTCCTTCAGCTCGCCGGCCTGCAGCCCGGTGTCAACGTCTCGCCCGCGTCCCTCAGCGTCTACAACAACCAGTTCAACGTCTCCATCATGGGTGGCGACGACAGCCAGACCCGCATCACCGTGGACGGCGTGAACAACCAGGACCAGGTGCAGGGCGGCACCCAGCAGAACTTCTCCCAGGAAGTCGTCCAGGAGTTCCAGATCTCCACCACCAACCTCGATCTCTCCACCGGCCTCTCCGCCAGCGGCGCCATCAATATCGTCTCCCGCACCGGCACCAACGACTTCCACGGCGGCGGATATTTCTTCTACCGCGATCACAACACCGCCGCTTATCCCGGCCTCCAGCGCGACCCCCTCAACCCCGATCCCTTCTTCGTTCGTCGTCAGATCGGCGGCACCATCAGCGGCCCCATCGTCAAGAACAAGCTCTTCTTCTTCGCCAACGCCGAACACACCAATCAGACCAGCGTCGCCAACGTCCAGCCCACTTCGCCGGACTTCGCCCACTTCGGCATCATCTACCAGAACCCCTACAACGGCACCCAGCCCAGCTTCCGCTTCGACTACCAGCTCAATCAGAGCAACACCCTCTTTGCCCGCTACTCCCACGATGGCAATAAGGGCTTCGGTCCCCGTGGCGGCGGCATGCCCTCCAACTGGGTCGCCAACAAGAACTGGGCCGACCAGAGCATGCTCGGCTGGACCAACACCCTCAGCCCCAACATGGTCAACGACCTCCGCGTCGCCTATACCTTCTGGAGCAACCGCAACCTCAACGCCTCCTCCGACCTCTGCCCCGACTGCCTCGGCCTCGGCATGGCCCAGATCTCCGTCGACGGCGCAGGCTTCACCGTCGGCAACCAGTCCGACTCCCCACAGGGACAGCTCTCCCGCCACTACATCGTCACCGACAACTTCTCCTGGCAGAAGGGCAACCACCGCCTCCGCTTCGGCGGCGAAATGGACCACGTCGCCGTCGACGGCTTCTACGCCTTCGACAGCCCCGGCCAGATCAAGCTCTACTCGCCGGACCAGGTCCGCGCCTACAACGCCGCAGTCCCGGCCTCCCAGCGCATCCCCATCCCGGCCACCTTCAACACGATGGCCGACATCCTGATGCTGCCCATGAAGAGCTTCGAAGTCGGCGTCGGCGATCCTTCCCAGCCGCCGCCGTTCCAGTCGCAGAACGCCAACTCCAGCACCCGTTATCACCTCTACTTCCAGGACACCTGGAAGGTCACCCCGCGGCTCACCCTCAACTACGGCCTCGGCTGGAACTTCGAATCCAACCTCCTCAACCACGACCTCAACAAGCCGCAGTACCTCGCCCCGGTCCTCGGCGCCGGCAACCTCGGCGCGTCCCACCGCTATTACAAGGATTTCTCGCCGGCCCTCGGCTTCGCCTACTCGCCCTTCGCCAACAACAACACCGTCTTCCGCGGCGGCGTCGGCATTTACTAC
>JACQZS010000313.1 GCA_016213725.1 Acidobacteriota bacterium
ACGGCAAGGACAATACCCTGATGGACCGCCTGGCCGCCATGCCCTACAAAGACCCGCCCTGGAGCGAGCGCTATCCGGCGCTGGTCAACATCCTCACCGACGAGCCGGCCGTGCCCAAGGGCAATATCGTCGAAGGCAACAAGTGGTACGGATCGCGCTGGACCCGCTACCGCGACGGCACCGACAAGTGGGTGGCCGAAAGCGGCACCGAACAGCTCACTGAGCCGCCCCAGTTGCCCGTCCGCCAGGGCACCATCCTGAACTACCGCCTGGAGGCGGTTGCCGGGCAGGCCCGCAGCGCCCGTCTGGTCATCGAGAATCTCGGCGCCTCCGCCGCGCAGGGCGAACTCCGGGTCTGGACCTGGCCGGAAGCCGCGAAACTCGGCGGCAATCGCCCCATCGCCTTCCGGCTGGAGCCGGGCGACAAGTTGGAGCGTGTGCTGGAGTTGGAAGGCTGGGAAGGGTTGAAGGATGTCTGGGCCGGACTCCGGCTCGCGGGCGACGACCTTCGCCCGCTGGCGCTCAAGCTGGCGCCGAAGTGAAGCCAGGAATCATGCAGAGGATGAACCGACGCGAATGGCTCGCCGTCACCGCCGCCGCCGGCTTCGCCCCTTCCTCCGGAGCGGACCTGAGCCCCTACCGCACGCCGTACAAGTACGGAAAGCTCGTGCTTGCCGCTGACCCCGCGCCCGGCGCCTTCGACTCCCGCGCCGTCGATTGCCCTTTCGTTTTCCGTCACGGCAACGAGTGGCGCATGACCTACCTCGGCTTCGACGGCACCGGCTACCAGACCGGCATGGCCGCCTCCACCGATCTCGTCAACTGGCGCCGCCTCGGCTGCATCCTCAAGCGCGATCCCTCCAACCCGGTCACGCGCTACAACATCGCCATGAACTGGATTCTGCGCGATTCGAATCTGCGCTCCGCAGGCAAGCTGAAGAAGGTGGGCGGCTGCTATGTCGGCGTCTATCACGCCTACCCCAGCGCCGGCTATGAGTCCGGCCCGGCTGTCATCGGCCTCTGCTACAGCAAGGACCTGCTGCGTTGGGAGGTGGGCCCGCCCATCCTCAATCCCGCCGACGGCGCGGACTGGGAGCGCGGCGGCCTCTACAAGCCCTGCCTCGTCGAAGACGCCGGAACTTACTACCTCTTCTACAACGCCAAGACCAACGTCCCCCGCGGCTGGCGCGAGCAGACCGGCGTGGCCACCTCCAATGACCTCAAAGCCTGGAAGCGTTACGAAGGCAGCCCCGTCATCCGCAACGGCGGCCCGGGCAGTTGGGACGAGCGCTTCGCCAGCGATCCCTGCGTCATGCTCGACGGCAACAAGTGGGTGCTCTTCTACTTCGGCCTCGACGCCAAAGGCGTAGCGCGCGATCTGGCCGCCGTGGGTACCGGGCCCTTCGAGTTCGAGAAGGGCGGGGAAGTGCTCGTAGACGTCGGCCCGCCCGGCACAGTGGACTCCACCTACGCCCACAAGCCCTCGGTCGTCTGCCACGGCGGCGATCTCTGCCATTTCTACTGCGCCGTCAGCGGACCCTGGAAGACGGAAGTGCGGGGGATTTCGGTGGCGCGGCCGCGCCCCTGGTAGGACCCCACAAAAGGAAACCGGCGGCAGCGCGGGGGTAGCGCTGCCGCCGGGCGTGTGCAAGCGGAAGGTCTCTCCTGTGCCTACCGCCGGCGCCACATGCCTGCTGGTCCGGGGCCCATGCCAGGGCCTCCCGGACCGCCCGGGCCGCGGTGCGCGAAGCTGTCGTACTTCGTCTGCTGCTCCGGGGTGAGAATCGCGTAAAATGCGGCCTGCGACTTGCCCTCAATCGCCGTCAAGTCCGTTGTCGCCGCGCCGATGTCGCGCGAGAGTTGATCGATCGTGGCCACGTTGTTCGTCTTGATGGCCGCCAGCAGGCTTTCCCGTGCCGTTTCCATCGCCGTCCGCGCCGTCTGGCTGGACGTCTGCGCGTCGGTGAAAATCTTCGTGGCCTGGCTCTTCTGCTCCTCGGTCAGGCTGAGCTGATTCGCCAGCATGTTCACCCGCATCTCGATCATCTTGGCCGGATCCGGAGGCGTGCCGCCGGGGCCTTGGCCAAACGCCAAAGCGGCGCTCAGCAGAAACGTGGTCATCATCGTCTTTTTCATCTTTGGTTCAACCTCTCTGAAGCTAATAACGGGATTTTTGCTGAAAGGGTTGCGGAGGGCCCGGTCAAGAAATGTTAAGAGATCCTGCCGGGCCCGCGGGCTTAGAAACTGAACCGCATCTGGAAGTCGATCTTCCGGTTGTAGGTGCTGGCGCCGCCCATCGGACCCATGCCGGCCAGGCTCCGGTATTCGCCGAAGTAGGGCGATGAGAGGTCGCCGCTGGGCGCCGCGTAGTTGGCGTGATTCAGAATGTTGTGCGCTGAGGCGCTCAGCGTCAGGTTGTACTTCCTGCCCGACGAGCTGCCGCCCATGCCGCCCCGCATTCCACCCGGGCCGCCTGGGCCGCCGCCCATCATGCCCGGACCGCCCGGACCGCCGCCTCCTCTCATTCCTCCACCGCCGCCGCCAGCGCCGCCGGGGCCGCCACCCGGGCCGCCCGCTGGCGGGCGGTCGCCTTCCATCGTTCCGGATTCGCCCTGGTTGCCGAAGCTCCAGGTGCGGGCCATGCGCAGGTTCAGCGTCAGGGTGGACGGGCCGCGGCCGTAGTTCCGCTCAATCGACGTGCCGGAGGCCGGTATCGTGTTGAAGCAGCCGAATCCCGGCGTCCACACCATGTTGCCTCCCGCGCAGGACGTCGAGTCCAGGCCCGCCATCAGCGCCGGCCGTTCCGCTGTGTAGCCGTCCAGGTTCGTGTCCCGCCCGGTGGTGATGTTGTACGGCGATCCGCTCTGCACCATCATGAACGGACTCACGCTGATCTTCCACGGCATCGGCAGGCTGGTGCCGATCACCGCGCGGTGGCGGATGTCGCCAAACGAAGACGGGCCCCATTCGGCCCGCAGGTTGTACGGATCCGCCGGCGTGCCCTCGGCGTTTGTCCGGCCGTGCCCCAACGAGTAGAAGCCGAACAGGAACAGCTTCTTGTAGTTGACGTTCGGACTCACCATGAACATCTGCGTGGCGCTTCTGCCCGTTGATTCGGTCAGCAGCCGGTACTGCGAATCTCCGTAGGGGTACGATCCGTCCACCGGCGCGTTGATGTTCCGCGTGCGCAGCACATGGTCGCCCACGCTGGCGACATACTGCGCGCTCACCCGCACATAGTTGTTCACCTGCCGCTCGATGCCCACGCTCGCCTGGTAGGATCGCGGCGCCTTGATGCTGTCGTACATCATCCGCAACTGCTGCGGCTGGCGGTACTGCTCCAACGTGTCCGGCGACGGAATCACGGGGAAGAAGTCCGGGTTCCGGATCAGGTAGGCCTGCTGCGTCGTGCCGTTGAAGCGCATCTCCTGCAGCGTGTACGACTGGTTGACGCGGTCGTAGAAAATGCCCGCGCCCACGCGCAGCACGGTCTTGATGTTGTTGCCCTTGCCCAGGCCCCAGGCCAGCCCGGCGCGCGGCGCGATGTTGGCGTAGTCGCCGATGTTGGTCTGCGTCTCGTAGCGCACGCCGTAGCTCAGCGTGAGGTTGCGGCGCAGGCGCCAGTCGTCGTTGAAGAAGAAGCCGGCGTCGAACTGGCTGACGCCGGTGGTGGGCGTGCCCGCGCCCATGCTGAACTGCGAGGCGCCGCCGCCCAGCAGCCGGATCAGGTCCGCGCCGTAGCCCAGGCTCTGGAGGTAGAGCGTGCGCTGGTAGCGCTCCAGCGCCGTGAGCTGCATCGCCTGGCCCGGAATCGGCTGGTTGTTCGCGTCCAGCGCCGGCCCCATGCCGCCGAAAAACGTGTACGTGCCGCCGAAGTTGTTCACCGACGTGTCGTCGTCCCACGAGTTCCTCAGCCGTCCGCCCCACTTCCAGGTGTGCGTGTTGCGCGTGAGAGTGGTGATGTTGCTCAGCTCGAGACTGTTGTTCAGGCTGCCGGAGTTGCCCACCTGCGCGCCTCCGCCCTCGAATGCGCCCTGCACGCTGAGCGCCGGATCCGTCGTGGTTCCGGTGCTCCAGCCCGAGCTGCGGCGCCATTGGAACCGCGCTTCGTTGATCGCCCGCGCGCTCAGCACCGCCGTCTCTGTCACCTGGATCGCGTGATCTGAATTCGTCTGGCTATAAGCCTTCGACGGCAGCGCATAGCCGCCCACGCCCTCGTTTTCGTTGGATGACCAGCCGTGCTGATAGCGCGCCACCAGCGTGTTCTTGGAGTTCAGCGCCAGGTCCAGCCGCGGCGTCAGATTGGTCCGCATCTGCGGCGTCACCACCGCCGTGTTCACCGTCACCGGCTGATAGTTGCTGTCGAGCGTCGTCGCCAGGATGAAGGCGTTCTCGTCGATGTTGCGCCGCTCCAGGTCGAAGCCGAACGAAGCTTTGCCCTTCTTGATCGGCCCCGTCAGGTTGAAGCCGAAGAACTTCTGGCTGTAAGGCGGCAGCGTGGGCTGGTCCAGCAGCGGGCTGCGTGAGTTGAAGTTCTGGTTGTTGTACTGCGCGAACGCCTGCCCGCGGATCTTGTCCGTGCCCGGCCGCGTCAGGATCTCGATTCTGCCGAAGCCCGGCCGGTCGTACTCCGTCGAGTACGGGTTCGAGTTGATGCGCACCTCGCGGATGGACGATTTCGGCGGCATGCTGCCGCCGGAGAATCCGTCAATGAAGATCTGGCCTCCGTTCGGACCCGCCGCCGGACCGGCCATCGCCTGCAGCTGCTGCGCCAGTTCGTCGGGGTCGTCCGACAGCGCCGCCAGCTCCTTTTCGCCCATCACCAGCGCGGAGGTGGTTGAGTCCGGGTCCAGCGACACTTTGGCCGCCTCCGCCTCCACGTTGATCACCTGAGATTCCGCCTCGATCGTCAGTTGCACGTCCAGCGTGTCCACCGCCGTGATGTTGCGGTCTTTGAACTGCGACACCGTAAAGCCCTTGGCGATCACCCGGATGTTGTACTTGCCCGGCCGCAGGGTGGTGAAAGCGTACGCGCCGCTCTCGTCGGTGTAGGCGCGCTGTTCTCCCCCGGGGCCGCGCAGTTGCACCAGCGCCGCGGGCACCGAGGCGCCCGAGGGGTCTGTAATCTGCCCTTTCAGGGTGACGGCGCCGGCCTGCGCCCAGACGGGGCTCAGTGCGCCTGCCAGCATCAGAATTGACGCAAAAAGTGCGTTTTTCATGCGAAAAGTCCTCGATTCGACGTTCTGTTTGGCTGAAAACTCGACTTACGGCATCATCGTGGGCAACTCCAGGCCGCCCAGCCCGCCGCTCATGCCACCCACGCCGCCCGACAGCCCGGGCCCCGACAGCGAAAGCCCGCCGGTGCTCTGGCGCGAGCTGGCGGTGGCCATTTGAATGAGTGTTTCCGCGTTGGCCAGCAGCATGATGGCCGTGACCAGGTCTTTCGACGCGCCGCGGGTGCTCGACACCAGTACCGTTTCGCCCGCCTGCAAGTCCGTGATTCTTATGGCCGGCATCCGTTCCAACATCTGGGCGATCTCCGGCGCGCCGCCCGGCCCGCGCATGCCGCCGCCCGGCATTCCGCCGGCCATCGGGCCGCCGGGACGGGCCATTCCGCCGGCCATCTTCGGCATCTGCTTCAGCTGGCTGTCCGCCGTCACCTTGATAACAAACGGCTTGCCCGTCTCGATGTCCTTCACCGCCACCTCGCCGGCCTCCGCCCGCACGGCCGTAACCGCGCCGGCGCGGGTGGCGAAGGAGCCAAACACCACTTCGCCGGCATCGACACGGCCGCCGTCCGCGCTTTTCGCGCCGCGGCCGCGGAGCTGGTCGCCCTTCTTGACCTCCGCCAGGCTGGAGGGAACGGCATCCGAGAACTTCACCGAATCCTGCTTGTAGCGCCGGAACAGGGTCTTTTCGGTGACGGCGATGATGGAGACCTTCTCGCCGGCGAAGGTGCGCGACTTCACCGTGATCTCCTGTCCCCTGACGGACTCCACCACGCCCGCCAGGCCATGCTGTTGCCAGTCCAGCCGGTCGGCGTCCTTCTTGCTTTGGATTTCATTCGCTCCCATGACGACGACCCGCCGCGCCTCCGGCGCTCCCGTCGTCCAGGACACCAGCACGCGGTCTCCAATGGCGATCTTCGTGGCGTCAAACGGTTGAGCCTTATTGAGATCCTTCTCGCCGGGCGCCACCTGCTGCACCATGGTGGTGGTACTCATCTGCACTTTTTCCTTGGCCCCGGAGTCGGTGGTGACTTCGAAGGCCGCTTGTTCCGGCTGGAATGCGGAAACCGTCCCGATGACGGATCGCGGAGCCGGGGTTTGGGCCGCCAGCGCCGCCGCCAGGACGAGGGGAATGAAGCTGGATCGGAATCTCATCAACTGTAATGACGAGAAGAGACGCGCCGCCGGGGTTAAGCCGCGGATAAGGAGTGTTAAACTGTGCTAAGACGCCGGCTTCGCCCTGACTGTGTAAAATTGCTTACGCACTGTACATGTTCAATGGGCGGCCCGCGTCAGTGAGTTTTTCGTCATATGCGAACCCTTTGCCTGTTTCTGATCTCATCCTGCGCCCTGATGGCCCAGGACACCGCCGTGCTCGGCGGCACCGTGTTGGACCCCAAGTCCGCGCCGGTCGAAGGCGCGAAAGTCACCTTGTTCGACAAAGCCCACAACAAGACCAGGTCAGCGGTTTCCACGAAGGGAGGAGATTACGGTTTCGAGCCGATTCCGGCCGGGACTTACTCCCTGGAAGTGGCAAAGGATGGCTTCAGCCCCGTCAAGTTTGAGCGAGTTACGGTTCGGGCCTTCGGCCGCCAGGTACTCAACGTCAAACTCGCGGCCGGGGACGCCAAGACGCCCGTCACGATTGCGGAAGGAGAGGCCATTGCCGGCGATGTGAGCGTGGGGCTCAACGCAGAGCAGGGTTACATCCGCGGTCTGCCCGTCGATGGGCGCAACCTGGATGCCCTGGCGAAGATCGCGCCGGATTCCATCGCCGGGACCGGCGCCGGATTCAATGCCAACGGCGTCAGCTCCAACACCAACTACTACTCGCTGGACGGCATCAGCCTCAACATTCTTGCCGGTCCGGGCGAAGGCGGCGTCTCCGGCGGCCGGCGCATCGGCGGCATCCCGAACCCCCTCACCATGGGCCTCTCCGCTATCGCCAGCGAGCAAGGCACCTACTCCACATCCCTCGACGCGGTAGCCTACGCCAACTACCAGACCGTTACCTACAGCGCCGAATTCGGACGCACCGGCGGCACCCAGGTGGCCCTCAGCAGCCGCAGCGGCTCCAACCAGTTTCACGGCTCGGTTTACGAATACTACCGCGGCACCAATTTCAACGCGGCCGACTGGTTTGCCAACGCCAGCGGCTTCGGCCGCGGCGAGATGAAGCAGAACCAGTTCGGCGCCTCGGTGGGCGGCCGCATCATCCCGGACAAGACCTACTTCTTCGTCTCCTACGAAGGCCTCAAGCTCACCGATCCCGCCAACACCACCGTGGTGGTGCCGAGTCTCGCCAGCCGCGCCGCGGCCGGCATCACTCTGCGCCCCTTCCTGAACGCCTTCCCCATCCCGAACGGCGCCGTGCTGACCAACGGCGGCGCGCTGTACTCCGCCGCTTTCAGCAACGACTTCAAGCGCAACATGATGAGCGCCCGCCTGGATCACGCCATCACCTCCAAGCACCTGCTTTTCGCGCGCTACTACAACGCCCCGTCCGATGCCAACACCCGCAGCACCCAGTACACCGCCCCCAACGTGGTCACCGATTCGCGCTACCGCTACTACGGCGTCACCGGCGGGCTCACGTCCTGGATCAATCCGAACACCATTAACGACCTGCGCGTGAACTACACCTCCTCCTCCGTGGCCCTCACACCCACCATGGACAACTTCGGCGGCGCGCTGCTGCTGCGCGAATCCCAGGCGTTCCCCGACGGCGTCACCAGCGCCAACGGCAACTTCGGCGTCTCCGTCATCGGCGGCGCAGCCTACAGCTTCGGCGCCGGCAGCCGCAGCAGCCAGAAGCAGTACCAACTGGCCGACACCATCACCATGACCGCCGGCAGCAGCAGCTACAAGCTCGGCTTCGACTTCCGCGCCTCCAATCCAACCTACGATCGGCCGTCGTACACCTCGCTCTCCCTGTTCAACGGCTACTCCCTGCAGAAGACCGCCTCCGTGCTGCTGGACGGCTCCATGCTCTCCGCCAAGGCGCTCACCGCGGTGGTCAGCTCCAACCAGACCTCCATCTACCCGTCGTACAAGAACTTCTCCATGTTCTTCCAGGACATGGTTCGCCTCGGCGCAGGTTCCATTCTTACCTTCGGCGTCCGTTGGGACGTCAATCCCGCGCCCGGCGTGCGTTCCGGTTCCAGCCCGTTTGCGCTTTCCAGCGCCTTCAGCGGGCGCCTTGCCCAGAACGAGCCGCTGTTTGACACCCACTGGTCCGACATCGCACCGCGCATCGGGTTCGTGCAGAACATCCGATCCACCCCGGGCAAGGAACTCACCCTGCGCATTGGTTTGGGCATGTTCCACGACATGGGCGTCGGCACGGTGCTCACGCCTTACGAAGGCGCGCCCTTCTCGAGCGTCCGCACCTCGCTGCTGCCGGCCTTCCCGCTGATCTCGGAGAAGAACTCGCCGCCGGCTCTGCCCGAGACCGCCAAGCCCTACGGCCAAATCAGCACCGCGGACCGTTACCTCCTGTCTCCCCTGATCTACTCCTGGAATTTCACGCTGGAACGCAACTTCGGCGCACATCAGGCGGTGAGCGCTTCTTACATCGGCACCCGCGGGCGCAAGCTGCTGACCAACTCTTCCAGCTACAGCGCCAGCGCGGACTACACCATTCTCCGCATGGTCACCAACGGCGCTCAATCCGACTATCACGGCCTCCAGGCGCAATACCGCCGCCGGCTCTCGCGCCGCCTCCAGACTCAGGCCACCTGGACGTGGTCCCACGCCATCGATACCTCCGTCTCCGACACGCCGAACGGACTTTCTTCCATCTTCGGCGGCGATCGCGGCAACTCCGACTTCGATGCCCGCCACGCCATCAACTGGTCCGGCTCCTACGCCATCCCCTACCCCAAGGTGGCCGTCGCCGACTATATTCTGCGCGACTGGAACCTCGACTGGGTGGCCACCTACCGCACCTCGCTGCCCTACGATGTCACCGCCGTATCCGCCTTCACCAGTCATGGCGATTCCACCACTCCCGTCGGCCTGTTCGCCCAGGTCCGCCCCAACTACTCCGTCGGCGAGAATTGGGTGACGGATGCGAAAGCCCCGGGCGGCAAGCGCCTGAATGCATCCTTGTTTACCAACACCGGCTACTTTGGCAACGGCAACCTGGCCCGCAACGCCCTGAAGGGCTTCGGCGCGCGCCAGGTGGATTTCGGCATCCGCCGCGACATTCCCTTCCGCGACACGATGCGCTTCAGCATCGGCGCGCAGGCCTTCAACCTGACCAACACGCCCAGCTTCCTCAACCCGGCCCGGGATGAGAGCGCCACGCTCACCAGCCCGCTGTTCGGGCTCTCCACCCGTTCGGCATCGACTGCCTACGGCGGCGCGGCCGGTTCGTTCTTCCGCGCCGGCGGTCCGCGGTCCGTGCAGTTCGTGCTGCGCTTCCACTTCTAAAGGTCATCGGAAAGGCTATTCTAAAGAATTGGTGTGAATCCTTCTATGAGTTTCCCCTTCGGCCCCCGCTTCGCCTTGCTCGTTGCCTGCCTGGCCCTGAGCCTCGGCCTGTCGGCGCAGTCCTCCACTTCCCCCGGCCAGCCCAAGCCGGCCCCCGGCGCCCAGAGCACAGCACCTCAGGCTCCGGTCGCCATCAAGGAACTTCCGCCCGCCCAGGCTCCTCCGCCGGGCCTGGTGGACTCCGGCGCCTACATCCGCCGCTTCACGTTCGGCGGAACGCTCTCCTGGCTTCCCCTCAGCCTCATTCAAGGCGGCAAGAAGTCTGAGACTTACGGCACCCCACCCATCTCCATCGAAAGCCAGGCCGACAACAAGAGCAAGTACTTCGGCGTCGGCGCCACCATGGACGCCTACATCCTGGAACGCTATTCCATCAATCTCAGCCTCATCTGGCGCCGGGCCGGGTACCACCTCACCACCAAGTTGCACGACACGGTCGACGATCCGGGCACCAGCACTGACGAACGCACGCTGATGATGACCGTTACCGAAGACACGCGCGCCGACTACTACGATCTCCCCCTGCTCGTCCGGCGGTACAGCAAGAGCCGCTTCGAGGGCGGCTGGCGGTACTTCTACGAAGCCGGCGGCACCGCCCGCGTCGTGCGCAACATCCGGAGCCAGACGCAGGTGGACACTGCCGACTACAGTACCTGCTGCTCCGAAGTGCCGGCCACTCCTTCCAGCAAGTCCGCCTTCGGCGCCAGCGCCGGCGCCGGCGTCATGCTCAAGGACGACTTCGGCATCAAGATCATCCCCGGAGTGCGCTACACCTACTGGTTCGGCGGCATCTTCAACGAGCGCGCCGCCGTCAGCCGCCGCCACCAGGTGGATGTCGGCGTCTCGTTCGTCTTCTAGTCATCCACTCCGCTTCTGCTAATCCACTCCGGTCCGCGCGGCAGCCGCCGGGCACTAGGCTGTCAGCAGCCAGCGGTGATCGAGCGCCCGCAGGTCCTCCAACAGCAGGTCCGGAGCGTGCGCGCGCAACTCGTCCATCGCCACGATTCCCGTGCCGACGGCCAACGACCGTACGCCCGCGGCCCGCGCCGCCAGAATGTCGTTCGGATGGTCGCCCACCATGGTGATGAGCGCTCCGCGGCCGATCCACCCGGCCAGCCGCGCTTCCCGCACCGCCCGCCGGATCAGCGCCGCCCGCGTGGCGCCCTGCTCGGCGAACGCTCCGAACCGGAAGCGCTCCTTGAGCCCCGCGTTGTGCATCTTCCGCCACGCGATGCGCGACAGGTTCCCCGTCACCAGGCCGGTGGGAACCCCGCCTCTCGCCAGCCGCGACAGCACCATCCTCACGCCGGGGCAGACCTTTCCGCGCAGGTCCGGGCAGCGCCGAGCGTAGAGGCTCTGCGCCTTCTCCATGATCGCCGGCAGGTGGGCGCGGATCTCCGCCTGCTGGAGGCCGGCAGCCGCCATCATCAGCCGCAGGATTTGGCCGTCCAGCATGCCCGCCACCGGAATGCCGTCGGTTGTCGCGGCGCGCCCCGTCACCCGCAGGACGGCGTCCTCCAGCACCTGCCGATGGTGCGGCCCGGCCCGCCGGAGCAGCGTGCCGTCGATGTCGAAGAGTACCAGAGCGTTCGGCTCCATCCTGCAATTTCATCATGGCGAAGGGTCTGGCGGCTAGAATGGTAGTAATGCAATTGGTTGAAGCCGCGGGCCACCGCATGGTGCGCCTCGAACTGGATAATGACATCCTGCGCCAGGGCGCGGAGGAGACGGGCTTTGCCTGCGTCGTCCAGGAGACGCCGCGCAACGTCGTGCTCGAGCTGAGCTGCCTGGACCGTGAAGGGCCGCTGCTGCTGTTCGACGCCGCCGATCCCGCCAATACCGGCTGGTTCGCCCGGTGCCAGTTTTACGTGGACGCCCTGACCGGCGCAGTCCTCCAAACCCCCTTTGTCGTCGCCAACCACCAGGACGCCGCAGGGCGGCCCCACCCGCGCGCGCTCCGCCTCCAGATCGCCAAGGAGATGCCGGCGCACTACCGCCTGCCCGGCCGCCAGCCGGTGAGCGAAAAAGTGCTCTACAGCGTGCTGTTCAACTTTCTGGTGGCAGTGTAGAAAAACGGCGTCGGGATCTGCGGCAAAGGCGGCGTGAAGCCCCTGGCCTCGGGAGCCCCGCCCGCCAAGCCCTGAAGCAGCTCGGCCCCGGGGTGGTTTCCCGGCTCGTCTCGTACGCCGCACGCCCGCCGCTACTTCAACGCAGGCAGCAGCGAGTTCCAGTCATCGGTCCACACAGGAAAGCCCGGGGCGGTCTGAGTTGTGCCCGGCCGCTGGTCCACCAGCATCCAAATCGCGGCCAGCGTCCCTCGCGCCGGATCTCCGTTCGACCGGATCTGCATGCAAGGCCGCCCGGCATCGGCCGCCAGGGCGCGAATCGCGGGCGCCAGCTCCAGATACTGATTCGAGATGTGCAGCGCCAGGGTTCCACCCGGCCTGAGATGCCGCAGGTAGATGGCGAACGCCTCCCGCGTCAGCAGGTGCGCCGGAATCGAATCGCCGGAAAACGCATCCACCACCAGCACGTCGTAGTTGGCCGGCGCCATTGCCGCCAGGCTCAACCGCGCATCGCCCTCGATGACGCTGATGGCCGCCTTCGACGCGGAGAGGAACGTGAAATCCCGTTTCGCCATCGAGATTACCATCGGATTCAACTCATAGAACTCGAAGCGATCGCGATCCCGTCCATAGGCGGCCAGCGTGCCCGCGCCCAGTCCGATGATGCCTACCCGCCGGCCATCGCCCGGACGGCTCAAGAGCAGGCCGGCGGCGCTGGACGGCGAGTAATAAGTGGTGGGCGTCTGGGCCGTGGATGCATCGCGGAACTGCAGGCCGTGCGTCACCATGCCGTTGAGCATTTTGCGCTGCGCCGCCTGGACGGCGGTGGCCGGCGCGTCCAGAACCCTGAGACTGCCGTAGAAGTTTCTGCCCGCCTCGACCAGCCCGGCATAGTGGCCCTGAACGATAGCCAGCGCCGGCGTTGCCGACAGGATGGCCGCCATCGCCGCCGCCTGCCGCACCCATCGTGACTCCCGCCAGAGCCGCCAGACGCACAACCCGCTGGCCGCAGCCATGAGCAGCGGCAGTTCGAAGTAGCCGGGAAGCACCGCCGCCGACAGCGATCCCGCGGCCAGAGATCCCAGCGCTCCGCCCGCGGCCACGTGCGTCCAGTAGCTGGTGATGCGCCCCGGTTCCGGTTTGAGCGCCGCCAACTCTCCATGGCAGAACAGGCATACCAGCAACAGCCCGCAGGCGTAGAGCGCCACCTTGGCCGCGAACACCGCCTGCAGGTCCAGGTACAGCACGGAGGCGGTCATCGCCAGCAATCCCAGCAAAGCCCGCCGCGCCGCCCGGTGGATGTGGATGGTGTCCGCCGCGAAGACCACGACGAAGCTCAGCAGGTACATCAGCATGGGGACAACCCAGAGCAGCGGCGCCGGCGCCACAACCTGGCAAAGATGCGTCGTCGTCGCCATGAGGAAGGCCGAGCCCAGAGCCGGCCAGAGAATCCAACTCAGCCTCGTCGAGAGCGGCGTGCCGGAGACCAGCCCGCGCGGCGGCTCATTGGGGTTCTGCCGCCAGAGCCAGGCCGCACAAGCCAACAGCAGCGCACACTGCACGTAGAAAATCCAATTCCACAACGCGCTCAATTGCCGCAGCCCGAACCGCGGCTCCAGTAGGAAGGGAAAGCTCACCAGCGCCAGCGCGCACGCCGCATTTCCCCAAGCCGAAAGCCGGTAGGGTTTTCCCAGCGGGTGCAGAAGCGAGTACCAGTGCTGGAGCAGCGGCGAGGTGGTGGAAAGAAGGAAATACGGCAGGCCCACGCTGATGGCCAGCGCCGCCAGCACGCTGGCCGAGCCTCCTCCGCTGCTGGCCGCAAACCGCGGCGCCAGCAGGCAGGCCAGCACCGTGACGGCGTGCACCGAGGCCTGATGCGCGGGCCGCAGGCGCCGCGTCAGAGCATGCGAATACAGGTATCCCACCAACAGGACAGACTGGAAAAAGAGCAGGCAGGCGCTCCACACGGCGCCCGAGCCGCCAAACAGCGGCAGCAGCCGTTTGCCTTCCAACGGCTGGACTAAGAAAAGAAGAAAAGCGCCCAGCACCACCGCCGGGCCGATCAGAAGCATTCCGCTTCTATTCTAGCGGCCCGGTGGCGGCGTTTGCCCGGGTTTACTTCGGCAGGTTTTCTCCGCTGACTTTCGTGAGCCGGTTCATCTGTTTGATCACGATGAAAATGGCGAAGGCCACGATGATGAACTGCACCACGATGTTGATGAAGTTGCCGTAGGCCAGCACCGCGGCTCCGGCCTTCTTTGCCGCGGCCAGGTTCTCGTAAGTCTTTCCATCGAGAGCGATATAGAGTTGCGTCAGATCCACTTTCCCCAGCGCCAGGCCGAGGACGGGATTGATGATGTCCTCCACCAGCGAAGCGGTGATCTTGCCAAACGCGCCTCCGATGATCACGCCGACGGCCAGATCGATCACATTGCCCTTGAGGGCGAATTCCTTAAACTCCTGTAACATGCCCATAGGCGGGAGTATATAACGGAAACCCTAGATGGAGATGGCCCTTTTTTCATCTGCCGTGAAAGCCCGGTTCAGGTACTTTCTGGCCAGCCGCGCCTCTTCCGACTGCGGCGAGTACCGCATTGCCGCCTGATAGGCCGCGCGCGCCTCGCCGTGCTTGCCCTTCAGGTCCAGACACTGCCCGAGGCGAAGCCACGCGGTGACACCTGAATTCGGGTCCAGCGCCTGGGCGTTGGCCGTCGCCCGCCGCAGATAGGGAATGGCTGCATCGGGATCGTCGTACCAGAACAGCAGGTTGCCGCGCGCGAATTCGATGCGCTCCTGCGGCAGCGGCCGGAATCCCGGCGTGCCCGCGCGGCGTAGCTCATCGATCCGGTCCAGCGCCTTCAGGGCCGAGTCCTTGTCTCCGGAATCGGCGTACATCTGCGAGAGTTCGAACAGAAACAGATAGTTGCGCGGGTAGCGTTTCAGCAGGCTTTCGCAGATGGGAATCGCATCCTGCGGCCGCCGTTCGCGCCGCGCCACGACACCCAGCAGAATCTGCGCGTCCACCTTGTTGAGGTCGCCGCGCTCAGCCACCGTCCGCACGGTTTTCTTGCCCTGCTCCAGATCGCCATGGAATCCTGCCAGGAATCCGAGCACGCGGTAGCCCCAGGGCAGGGAACCGATGATGTAGTCGTGCACGCCCTGCATCATGCGCGCGTCGATGTTGGACGGGTCCAACTCCACCACGCGGTTGTGCAGCTTGCGCGCCGTAGTCACGTCCCGCAGCGCATCCAGCCAGGCTTTCCGCACCAGGTAGTTGTAGGTGCCGCGGAAGCCGATGGCCACACCTTGCGCATAGAGCGCCGGTGCGTCGTTGGGTTTGGCCGCCAGCGTCGCGGTCGTCAGCCGGATGCTCTCGTCGATGGAGCGGTTGAAGAGCTTCTCTTCCTCCGGGGTGGGTTCCATCTTGGGGCGCCGGATGAACGGATTGCCCCCCGTCACCATCTCCGTCTCCAGCGCTCCGGCCCGGAACATCAACTGGAAGAGCACGGCCTGGGCGAGGTGGTTGTGCCGTGTCGGGTCCTGCGGCGCTGCCTGCAACGCCTTCTGGAAGGAGGCGATCGCCTGCGGGTATTCGAGGTTGTAGAAATGGTCGTAGCCGGCCTGCACGAGCGGGTCCAGGCCCTGCGCAAACAGCAGTAGGGCGGCGAGCATCATCTCCTCGACTCCAGTTTCTCAATCGCCCAGCGTGCGTGGGCCGCCACCGCGCTGTTCTCAGATTCCGACAGTCTGCGCAGCGCAGGCAAATAGGCGGGATCTCCGGAGTTCCCCATCACCGTGGCCGCGTTTCTGAGGAGCCCGGCGTGCCTGGTCCGCCACAGCGGCGTCTGACGGAACCGCGCCCGGAACTCGGCCTCCGGCATCTCCGCCAACTCCGCCGGGTCCGGTGCCGGGTGCAGCGGCTGGAATCCCGGCTCTTCCGTTGCGGGCGCGCGCCGGTTCCAGGGGCAAACCTCCTGGCAGATGTCGCAGCCGAACAGCAGACCGCCCGTCGCCTCACACTGCTCCGGCGCGAGGGCGCCCCGCTGCTCGATGGTCCAGGTGGAAATGCAGCGCGCCGCGTCCAGCCGCGCCCGCCCGGCGGTGGTTTCCACCAACGCCTGGGTGGGGCAGGCTTCGATACAGCGGCGGCAGGTGCCGCAGCGGTCAGCAGGCGGCGTAGACGGTGTAAGCTCAAGAGTCGTAAGAACTTCTCCCAGGAACAACCAGCTGCCGAGGGGCTCGTTGATCAGACACGTGTTGCGGCCGATCCAACCGAGGCCGGCTTCCCGGGCCCAGGACCGCTCCAGCAGCGGCGCGGTGTCCACGCAAATGCGGTACTCGAACTTGGCCAGCGCCGCTTGCATCTCCCCCACCATGCGTTCCAGTGCTGCCCGTACGAGGTCGTGGTAATCCGCCCCGCCCCAGGCATATCGCGACACGGAATGCGCCTGCGGGCCCGGTGTGTGGTAGAGCATCCCGACGCAGAGTACCGAGCGGGCAGCCGGCAGCAGGGCCCGGGCGTCCTCTCTCAACTTTCCGCGGTGGTCGGTCAAGTAGCCCAGAGGTCCTGCTAGGCCGTCGGCAACCCATTGATCATAAATGGGATAGTCCTTTGCCAGCCCGGCCGCGGCCACGCCCGCCAGTTGAAAGCCGGCGCGCGCCGCGGCGGCCCTGAACCGGGAGTCGGCCAAACCTGCCTGCGCGTCCGCTTGAATCTGCAAAATGTCCTCTGGAATCATGCTACTATGCCCCGCCTCGCCGCCCAAGGATAGCCTCCCCGTTTAACCCGGCATATCCCCATCCGGGCACTAATCTTCGCAGTTCGATGACGAGCAGTAGAGCCTATCCAGGACTCTGCATAGAATCGAGAGTGCAGAGAAGTACCCGTCTGGGTGCACCACCGAAGGCAAAATCGAATCTCCGGTCAACAGGAGCAGAAAAGATACATGCATAAGCCGATCAAGTATGTGGAGAAGGCAGCGACACTCGCGGCCAAAGCTGTTTGGCAGGTCTTCGACACGCTGAACCAGGTCAACCAGAACCCGGGCTTCACCCCCAAGTGGTCCGACAAGCCCCTGTTGAAGTCGTACGAGAAGATGAAGCCGAAGCTGGGTTGGCCCCGCACGACCGATTCTCTCTGCCCGAAGTGCATTCCGGAAGTCCGCCAGCAGATCATCGACGGCAAGCAGGACGTCAGCGTCCTCGTCACGGATCGCCCCGGCGAAATCAAGGCCCAGATCATCGAGCGCGACGGCAAGATCCTGATGGTGAAGGACTGCCCCATCCACGGCCATTTTGAAGACGTGATGGCGATCGACTCCGCCTTCTTCAAGCATCTCGAGGACGTGTTCCCGGGCCGCGACATCCGCTCCCACAACGACACCGACCTGCGCAAGCACGGCTCCTCCACGATCACGCACGGCCGTGGCGCGGTGCTGACGATCGACCTTACCAACCGCTGCAACATGATGTGCGATCCGTGCTTCATGGATGCCAACCAGGTGGGCTTCGTCCACGAACTGACCTGGGACGAGATCAAGACCATGCTGGACAACGCGCTGAAGATCAAGCCGCGCCGCCAGATGTCGGTCCAGTTCTCGGGTGGGGAACCCACGCTTTCGCCCTACTTCCTCGACGCGGTCGCCTACTGCAAGCAGGTCGGGTACAACTCCGTCCAGGCCGCCACTAACGGCATCGAGTTTGCCAAGGACAAGGAATTCGCCGTGAAGGCCGCCGCTGCCGGTCTGCGTTACGCCTACCTGCAGTTCGATGGCATCGGCAACGCCGCCAACTCGCACCGCGCCGTGGGCAACCTTTTCGACGTGAAGCTGCGGGCCATCGAGAACCTGCACTCCGCCGGCGTCGATATCGTTCCGGTGATCACCATCATCAACGGCATCAACAACGAGCAGGTTGGCCGGGTGGTGCAGTTCGCGCTCGACAACCCCAAGAAGATCTCTTTCCTCAGCTTCCAGCCCGTCTCCTTCACCGGACGCGATGAGGCTGTCAGCGACGAGCGCCGCGCCGCCCAGCGGTATACGCTCTCGCACCTCGCCCACGACGTGAAGAACCAGACCGGCATCGGCGAGCCGACCCGCGACTGGTACCCGATCTCCTTCATGTCCACCTTCAGCGACTGGGCCGACCTCGTGCACGGGCCCGAGTCCACCTGGGGCTCGCTGAGCTGCGGCTGCCACCCCAACTGCGGCATCGGCATGGCCGTGATGGTTGACAAGGAAACCAAGGAATCCGTGCCGGTCACCCGCTTCCTGCACGGCGACCGCCTGGATAAGGACATCCAGCGCGTGAACGACGCCGCCCGCGGCCGGAAACTCTCCGTTCTAGGCATGGCGCTTGCGTTGATGCGGAACTACGACCCCTTCCAGTCGCCCACCCACTTCAAGCTCGTCGACCTGCTGAAGAAGTTCGACAAGACCTTCGGCGCCACGGGCCGCAACTACGGCAAGGTGACCGGCGACCGCACCCAGGCCGATATCGAGAAGCGCCGCGCCGATCGCTGGAACTTCCTCTTTATCGCCGGCATGTGGTTCCAGGATCTCTTTAACTACGATTTCCGCCGCACCGAACAGTGCATCATCCCCTACGCCACTCAGGAAGGCGAGATCAGCTTCTGTGCCTACAACACGGGCGTCGGCTGGCGGAACATCGTTGAGAAGATGCATATGACCGCCACGCTCACCAAGTGGTATGAAGAGCACGGCCGCCACGAGATCTTCGCCGGCAACAAAGCCGTTCCGCTGAACACCACGGACCACCGCCTGGTGCTGCGCGACGAGATCGTCACCAAGGAAAAGCAGAAGGACCTCGACAATCTCGGCATCGCCAAGACCGCGCGTGAAGAGAAAATGCGCGCCCGCGACGAAAAGCTCCGCCTCCAGCAGGAAGCAGAGAACGCCCGCATGATGGCGCTCTACAAGAAGCACGTGCTGAAGGAACCCGAGACCGGCCTGGTCCAGATCGGTGGCGCTAAGCCCGCCGGCGTGAAGGAAGAAGAGACCACGGGCGCCCTCGGCGACTAGGTTTCAGATCGAAAAATTCGGTGTATCTCTGATCCGGCTGGCCCCAGTGGCCAGCCGGTTTTGTATTTGTATGGCCTGTATGGGGACAGCCTGACCTGTCACCAGGCGCCGTGTTCCGCTGCTTGTGTCACCATTGAGGTCGAGTCCCTTGCGGACCCTCTCCTCACCGCCATGCCGCGCCAGCTCGCCTTGCTCCTTCTAGCCTTCCCACTGATCGCCTCCGATCTGGTCCAACTTCGCCGCGATTTCATCAATCCGCCCGTCTCCTACCGCCCGCATACCCGCTGGTGGTGGATGGGCAATGCGTTGCGGAAGCGAGACATCACTTACCAGCTCACTCAGATGCAGGCCCAGGGCATCGGCGGCGTCGAACAGATTTCCATGCAGCCCGTCTACGAAAAGGGCAACGTGGAATTCCTTTCGCGGGACTACTTCGTCCTCCTGAACCATGCCATCGCCGAAGCCAAGGCCCGCCATATGGAGTTCTCCCTGAACTTCGGCGGCCCGGGCTGGATCTGGGGAGGAGACTGGGTGCCTGTCGAATTCCGCAACCGTAATCTTGTGGCCTCGTTCACGGACCTTGAAGGCGCGCAGCCGTACTCCGCCGAACTGCCCCTCGACGTCGTCCAGAACCCCGCCAATCGCACCGAGTCCCTCCAGCGCATCCGCCCAGGCGACCAGTTGATCGCCGTTGTTGCCGCGCGTATCGAAGACGGCCGGCTCAGAGCCGCCACACTCACGGACCTTACCGCCCATGCCGCCGGCCGCCGCCTATCCTGGCAAGTTCCTCCCGGCCGCTGGCGGCTCATGGCCTTCTGGAGCGTGCTCAACGGCGAACCGTCCATCGACCATCTGAGCCGCGCGGCCATGGAGTTCTATTGCAACCACGTCGGCACCCTGTTCCAGCGCGAATTCGGAGCCGAGTTCGGCCATACCGTCGAATCTCTCTTCATGGACAGCTTTGAGGTTCCGGTGTTCCGCAACGGACTCTATTGGACCCCCGGATTTCCTGAGATCTTCCAGCGCAACCGCGCCTACGCGCTGCCGAAGTACCTGCCTGCACTGTGGTGGGACGTCGACGGCATTTCCCCGAAGATCCGTTACGACGTCAACCGCACCTTGCACGAAACGGGTATGGATGCCTTCTTCGATGTCTTCACCGGTTGGTGCCGGCGTCACGGCGTGAAAGCCCGCATCCAGCCCTATGGCTTCGTCACCGACATTCTCCAGGGAGCCGGAGCCGCCGACATTCCGGAGATGGAGATTACGGCTGGAGAAAAAGATGCCGTACCGTGGTTCGACACGCGCATCGGCCCGCGCATCTACACCGCCAGCGGCGCCCGCCACTACGGCCGGGGTCCTATCAGCGTGGAAGCCTACACGTACCTCCACTGGGAACAGGCCCGCGACACTCTGGAGGAACTGAAGATCGCCTCGGATACGTTTCTGCGCGCCGGCGCCACGAAATTCTACAACCACGGCTACACCGCGACGCCGGAACGCGAGTTCGCGCCTTCGCGCCGCTTCGGCGCCGAGATGCTGCTGAGCGATGTCAACATCTGGTGGCCCTACTACCACCTCCTCAGCGACTACGTTGCCCGATCCTCCGTTCTGCTCCGCTCCGGTTCGCACGTGGCCGACGTCGCAGTCTACTCTCCGCTGGCCAACCAATGGACTCGCGATGTGCTCAACGCGCGCCGCTGGACTCGCGACTTCGACTGGGGCGATCTGGGCAGGCTCCTCCTGGCTAACGGCTACGACTTTGATCTCATCAACGACGACGTCCTTCAGACCAAGGCCGACCTCTCCTCCGGCCGCATCCGCATTCAGGACCAGAGCTACCGCATCCTCGTGCTGCCGGGCATCCAGGCGCTGCCTGTGGAGACCATGCGCCGCATCGCAGCATTCGTCCGCAGCGGCGGCATTGCCGTTGCCATTGACCGGCTTCCGGACGCATCCACCGGCTTCAACGAATTCGAGCGGAGCGACGCCGAAGTGCGGTCGCTCTCAGCCGCGCTTTTCAACGCCAAGGACTCCGGGCAGGGCAAGGCCTACTTCGTTCCCGCCGTCCTCCATCGCCCCAATGTCCTGGACCGGCCCGCCAGCCTGTTCGACCCGTTCGTCAACACCCTACGCCGTCACGTCGCGCCCGACTTTTCCATTGACCTCGTTCGCCAGGGCCAACGTGAAAACAATGGGCTAGTCTTCTCTCACCAGTCGAACTCCGGCGCCGAGGTCTACTTCGTATCGAACATCCAGGACCACCCGGTGGATTTGCGCGCCTGCTTCCGTGTCGCCGGAAGAGCGCCGCACCGGTGGAATCCCTACACCGGCGAGATTGGGCCCCTGCATGAATTCGAGTTGAAGCCCGAGTCCACCGTTCTCCCGCTCCGCCTGGCGCCGTTTGAATCGACCTTCATCGTCTTTTCGGGGACGCCCGCTGCGGTTCATGTTCGCCACAGCGACCTGGTCGAAATGCTGTCACCCAGCCAAGGACTGGCCGCGAGAAATGGGGTCCATCAGGTGGATGGCCGGGTCATTGCTGTCGAGGGCATTCCCGCGCCCTTACAGATAGGCGGTCCCTGGAGCCTGACTCTAGACGGGCGCGCAAAGACTCTCCCTCGCCTCGACTCGTGGACCGCCGACCCCGCCACCCGGAACTTCAGCGGCACTGGTCTCTACCAGGCTACTTTTGATCTCCCCGCGAGCTACCTTGGCCCCGACCTGCGTCTCCAACTCACGCTCGGCGATGTAGGCAACATCGCTGAAGTGGAAGTCAACGGCCGCTCTGCCGGAATCGTCTGGATGCAAGGCCAGTCACTCGATGTGACCAGGCTGGTGCACTCGGGCGCCAATGCCTTCAGGGTCAGGGTGACCAATACGCTTATCAATCGCGTGTCCGCCTGGAGCAAGGCGCCTCCGCTCTCCCCGGAGTTGGCGGCCCGCTACGGCCGTGGACTCCATGACGACGACGCTCAGTTCCGCCGCCTCTACGGATTCACGCCCCTGCCCCGATCCGGCCTTTTGGGGCCGGTCCAACTCACCCCTTTCAAACTCGTCAAAACGGGACACAAAACGGGACAGCCTGACCCGTCCCAGCTGCACTTTCGCAAAAATCCGCCAGTCCAGTAAAGGTGCACTTCGACGGCAATCTCAAGCGCCTGTGGCCTGCAGGGCTCGACAGCGCGACTTCCCACGGCCGCCCGCATCGCCCTCAGAAATCTCGTGTTCTCCCTGATCCAGGGCAACTGACAGCTGCTCAATTTGTCTCCTAAATTCTTCATCCCCCAAGGGTTGCCCCGAGTGGGTGGCCTTTCGGATGCGCTTCATCTCCATGTCATCTTCAGGCCCGGCCAGGAGATCCCGCCATAGCTCAGCTCCGCCTGCCTCTCGCCAGAAGTCCTCGTCCAGGATCCTTGAACGGTCGACCTCTCCCACGTGCGCGGCCGCGCTCGACCAGACAAACTCCTCCGGCCGCTCAACCAATCCAGCCCGCACCGGGTTGCGCTCCACGTATCTCACGGCCGTCCACAGGTGCGCGCCATCCATGGCGCAGGAGTAGAATCGGTTCTGCCAAAGATGACCGCTGCGCGATTTGCGAGCGTTGAAATACTGCGCGTACCGGCCGTGAGTCCGGCGTAGCGCCACGGCCAGGCCCTCCGGTTCCTCCGGCACTGCCACGAGGTGGATGTGATTGGGCATCAAGCAGTAAGCCAGAATCCGCACGTTCGCCAAGCTGGCGTTCATGCGCAGCAGGTCGAGGTAGACTCGGCGATCGCGCCTTGACAGAAACACCACCTGCCGATTCGTTCCACGCTGCGTGATGTGATGAGGAAGTCCTGCCGCCACCCGGCGCGCTATTCGAGGCATACGCCGGGATAGTGGGTTCTCAAGTCGCGAAATCTCTCGCAAAAATGCGGTGGGACGGGTCAGGCTGTCCCCTTTTTGTCCCCTTTTAGGCCTTTTAGGCGGAGCGGCGGTGGGCGAGGTAGCCCCAGAGGGTCATGGTTGCGGGGGCGTCGCTGTCGGTGGGGGGATGGATTAAGAGGCTGACGGTGAAGCCGACGATTAAGAGGGTGACGTGGCCGACGGCTCCGATCATGAGGTCGTCCCAGGTGTAGTTGAGGGGGCCCAGGTTGAGGATTTTGCCGTTCTTGGTGAGGACGGCCCACATAGTGACCAGGAAGCTGGCGGCGATGCCGGCATAGGCTCCGTAGCGGTTCGTCCGGCGGCTGAGGAAGGCGAGGAGGAAGAGGCCGGCGAGGCCGCCGGAGACGATGGCGGAGACGGCGAACCACATCTGGAGGGCGCTGCCGGTGGTGTGGGCGAGGATGAGGGCGGTGAGGGCGGCCAGGCTGCCGACGACGACCACCAGGATGCGGGCGGCGTTGAGGCGGTCGGCATCGGTCGAGTGGGGGCGGGCGGCGCGGTAGAAGTCCTCGGTGGCGACGACGGTGAGGGAGTTCAGGTCTGACGCCAGCATGGTCATGGCGGCGCCGATCAAGGCGGCCATGAAGAGGCCGGAGACGCCGGCGGGGAGATGCGTGCCGATGAAGTAGGGGAAGACCTGATCAGCCTTGGTGATGTAGGCGGGGAGTTTCTCGCCCGTCAGGCGGAAGAAGGCCCAGGTGCAGGTTCCCACCAGCATAAAGAGGGCCCAGACGGGGAGGCAGAGCAGCGCGCCGAGGGAGACGCCCTTGAGGGCGGCACGGTCGGACTTGGCGACGAGGTAGCGCTGGACGAGGGTCTGGTCGGCGGTGTAGCGCTGGAGGTACCAGAAGAAGCCGTAGAGGATGAGGACGGGGAGGGTGGGCTCTGAAAAGCTCCAGCCGGGGAGGCCGAGGTTGAACTTGTGGTTTTCGGCGGCGAGGCGGAAGACGGCCGCGGGGCCGCCGGGGGGCAGGAAGAGGAGATAGCCGAGGCAGACGAAGACGCCGGCCCAGCAGACGAAGGACTGGATGACGTCGGTCCAGATGACGGCCTCGATGCCGCCGATCAGGGTGTAGAAGACCATGACGGCGCCGGTGACGACGATGACCCAGTCGATGCTCCAGCCGGTGATGGAGTTGATGGTGAGGGCCATGAGGTAGAAGACGAAGCCCATTTTGGAGAAGTGGGCGAGGGTGAAAGCGAGGGAGGCGTAGACGCGGGTGGGGCGGCCGAAGCGCTTCTCGAAGTACTCGTAGGCGCTCATTCCGACGGCGTGGCGGTAGAAGGGGATGATGACGGAGCCGGAGAGGACGAGGACGCCGACGACGAGGAAGCCGGGGACAAGCAGGGACCAGTCCTTGGCGTAGGAGGAGCCGGGGTAGGCGACGAAGGTGACGCTGGAGATGAGCGTGGCGAGCATGGAGAGGCCCATGGCCCAGGAAGGGATGGCACGCTTGGCGACGAAGTAGGACTCGGTGGAGGTTTGCTTGCGCGAGAAGCGGATGCCGATCCAGGCCATGCCGGCCATGTAGGCGACGACGACGAGGAGGTCGAGGAAGCGGGCGTTGTTCATTCGGGATGGTCCTGAGTGAAGGCTTCAAAGATGGCGGAGTTGTCGGCTGCGCCGAAGCCGGCGGATTCGGCCTGTTCGAGGAGCTGGCGGTGGACGGCGCTGAGGGGGAGGCGGGCGCCGTTTTGCGCGCCGGTCTGGAGGATGAGCCGGACGTCCTTGAGGTGCTGGGAGAGGCGGGCTTCGACGGAGTAGTCGCGGGCAAGCATCTTCTGGCCCTTGGCGTCCATGGCGCGGGAGTAGGCGGGGCCGGCTTTGAGGATCTCGAGCGCGGCGGCGGGATCGATGCCTTCGGCGATGGCGTAGGCGAGGCCTTCGGCGAGGACGGCGCGGTTGAGGCCGAGGACGAGATTGAGGACGAGCTTCATGCGGGCGCCGGCGCCGCAGGGGCCGACGTGGAAGGCGCGTCCGCCGAAGGCTTGGAAGAGATCGTGGCAGGCGTTGAAGGCCTGGCGCTCGCCGCCGCAGAGGTAGATGGCCGTGCCTTCGCGGACGAGGCGGCTGGAGCCGCCGACGGTGGAGTCGAGGTAATGGACGCCGCGGGAATGGAGGCGGGCGCCGAAGGAGGCGATCTCGGCGGGGTCGCCGGTGGTGGTGTCGAGGACGATGGCACCGGGGGCGAGATGGGGTTCGATCTGAGAGAGGACCTGAGCGCCGGTGGAGGAGGTGGGGAGGCTGAGGAGGAGGCGGGGCGCGGCGGCGGCCTCCTGGGGAGAAGCGGCGGGGCGGCCTCCTAGTTTTCGAAGGGCTTCGAGTTGGGCGGGATCGGTGTCGTAGCCGGTGACCTGGAAGCCGGCAGCGAGAAGCCGTTCGGCGAGCGCGGTACCGACGAGGCCGACGCCGATCAGGCCGACGGGCGGGCCTTGCGGAGATATGATGTTGCCAGTCATGCCGGAAAGTCGAACTTATCAGATTGCCGTGTGCGCGTTGTGCCTGGCGGCGGCGCTGCCGCTGGGGGCGCAGGTGAAGTTCCAGGATGAAGCGGAGAAGTCGAGGGTGGCGATCACGGTGGAGGGGAAGGCGTTTTCGAACCTGTACTACGGGCCGGAGTGGCCGCTGCCGTTTCTGCATCCGCTGCGGGCGGCGAGCGGCGTGGCGGTGACGCGCGGGTATCCGGTGGAGCAGATCGAGGGCGAGATCCAGGATCACAAGTGGCATCACGGATTGTGGTTCGGACACGGCGACGTGAACGGCGTGGACTTCTGGCGCGACCTGGGCGCGGAGAAGACGGGCCGGATGGTGGTGAAGGGCAAGCCGAGTTGGAAGAAGGGCAAGCTGACGGTGGAGGCGGAGCTGGTGACGCCGAAGAAGGAAGCGCTGGGGACGGTGGCGGAGGAGTTTCAGTTTGCGGCGCAGGGCGCGCTGCGCATGGTGGATGCGGTGGTGACGGTGCGGGCGGACAAGGGATTGGCGCTGAAGATGGGGGATACGGAAGAGGGTACGTTCGCGGTGCGGCTGGCGGACGAGTTCCGGGAAGGCCGAGGGGTGACGATGAAGAATGCGGCAGGCGATGAAGGAAAGGTGATCTGGGGCAAGCGGGCGAAGTGGGTGGACTATTCGACGACAGTGAAGGGCGAGAAGGCGGGGGTGATCGTGCTGGAGCACCCGTCGAATCCGAAGCACCCGACCTACTGGCACGCGCGGCCGTACGGGCTGCTTTCGGCGAATCCGTTTGGGGAGCACGATTTCCTGAAGGACAAGACTCGCGACGGGAGCATGACGGTGCCGGCGGGCGGGAAGCTGGAGCTGCGGTACCGGGTGGTGATCCATCCCGGCGGGCTGGGTGAGATCGATGCGGAGAAGTTGTTCACGGACTATGCAGGGAGGAAGTGAGATGAAGCGGCGCTACTTTTTGATGTCGGGAGCGATGGCGGCGGCGCGGAGCCGTGCGGTGGCGGCCAGCGACAAGGTGAACGTGGCGATCATCGGCGTGCGCGGGCGAGGCAAGGCGCTGGCGAACGAGTTTGCCGGCGTGGCCGAGGCACGCGTGGCGGCGTTTGTGGACGTCGACGAGACGGTGCTGCGGCAGGTGTCGGCGGGGTATGAGAAGAAGTGGGGCGCGAAGCCGGCGCTGCTGGGCGATATGCGGCGTGTGTTCGAGGACAAGCGCATCGACGCGGTAGCGATGGCGACGCCGGACCACTGGCATGCGCCGGCGGCGATTCTGGCGTGCCAGGCGGGCAAGGACGTGTACGTGGAGAAGCCGTGCTCGCACAACATCCGGGAAGGGAAGCTGCTGGTGGAGGCGTCGAGGAAGTACAAGCGCATTGTGCAGCACGGCACGCAGGCGCGCAGCCGGGCTTCGACGATGAAGGCGATGGAGTTGGTGCACTCTGGAGCGATCGGCAAGGTGCTGATGGCCAAGGCGTGGGACGTGCAGAAGCGCGAGGACATCGGGAAGAGGGCGGATTCGCCGGTACCGGCGGGCGTCGATTACGACACCTGGGTGGGGCCGGCGGAGTGGATGCCGTTCAACGAGAACCGCTTCCACTACAAGTGGCACTGGAACTGGAATTTCGGAACGGGCGACGTGGGCAACGACGGGGCGCACCAGATGGACCAGGCGCGCTGGGCGCTGGGTGTGGATTACCCGGCGGAAGTTTCGGGCATGGGGCGGAAGCTGTTCTTTGAAGACGACCAGGTGACGCCGGACACGGTGGTGGCGACGTTCTCGTATCCGGGCAAGGTGCTGATGTTCGAGATGCGGATCTGGAATCCGTACCGGATGGAGGGGGTGGACAACGGGGTGGCGGTGTACGGGTCAGACGGGATGATTCAAGTGGGGCGCTGGGTGGGCGAGACGGCGAGCTTCAAGGTGTTCGACAAGGCGGGCAAGGTGGTGCAGGTGGGGCAGAAGGACTTGGACGGGGGAGGGGAGAGCCACGTGGCGAACTTCGTTTCGTGCGTGAAAAGCCGGCAGAAGCCGAACGCGGAGATCGAGACCGGATTCCAGAGCGCGCTGCACTGCCACCTGGCGAACATCGTGGCGCGCACGGGGCGCACGGTGAAATTCGACGCGGCGACGATGTCGATTCCGGGCGACGCGGAGGCGAATGCGCTGACCGGGCGGAAATACAGAAAGCATTGGGGCACTCCGGGGAAAGCGTGAGACGAAGGGAGTTTCTACAAGCGGCTGCAGCGCGGGTATCGAATGCCCGGCGACCGAATCTCGTCCTCGTGCTGGCGGACGATCTGGGCTACGGAGACGTGGGCTGCTTCGGGCAGAAGCTGATCGAGACGCCGAACCTGGACCGGCTGGCGGCGGAGGGTCTGCGGTTTACGAATGCGTACGCGGGCGCGGCGGTGTGCGCGCCCTCGCGGTGTTGTTTGATGACGGGGCTCGACACGGGGCATGGGCGGATCCGGAACAACAAGTCGGCGGCGGGCGAACGGGTGTCTTTGCGGCCGGAGGATGTGACGGTGGCGGAGGTATTGAAGCGGGCGGGCTACCGGACGGCGGCGATTGGCAAGTGGGGGCTGGGCGAGGCCGGTTCGCGGGGAGTGCCGAACGCGCAGGGGTTCGATGACTGGTACGGGTTCCTGAACCAGGACCATGCGCTGGATTACTATCCGCGGCATCTGTGGGAGAACGAGCGGGAGGTGTTCCCGGACGGAAACCAGGGGGCGCGGCAGAAGGAGTACGTGCAGGAGTTGTTCACGCGGCGGGCGCTGAGCTTTCTGGATGCGCGTGGCCGCGATCCGTTCTTTCTGTACCTGGCGTACACGGTGCCGCACGCCAGCAGCGAGTTGGGGCGGGATACGGGGGACGGGTATCCGGTGCCGGGCTATGGGCCGTATGCGGGGCGGGATTGGCCGCGTCCGGAGAAAGGCTACGCGGCGATGGTGGGCATGCTGGACAGCGACGTGGGACGGGTGATGGAGAAGCTGCGGAGTTTGGGGGTGGAGCGGGACACGCTGGTGGTGTTTGCGAGCGACAACGGGGCGACAACGGAGGGCGGGCATAGCCCGTCGTTCTTTGGGAGCGGCGGCGGATTTCGGGGGGCGAAGGGAACGCTGTATGAGGGCGGCATCCGGACGCCGGCGATCGCGCGTTGGCCGGGCAGGGTGAAGGCCGGGACGGTGTGCGATGCGCCGTGGGCGTTTTGGGATTTCCTGCCGACGGCGGCCGAACTGGCCGGGGTGGAGGCGCCGCGAGGGCTGGATGGTGTGTCGATTGCGCCGCTGCTGCAGGGCGCAGCGGAACTGCCGCGAGAGGCGCTGTATTGGGAGGCGCACGGGAAGAAAGAGTTCCGGCAGGCGGTGCGGATGGGGCGGTGGAAGGGCTTGCGGGCGAGGGGCGGGGCAGGGGAGTTGTACGACCTGGCGGTGGACCCGGGCGAGCGGGAGAATCTGTGGGCGGCGCGGCCGGAGGTGGCGGCCCGGATCGTGAGCGTCATGGAGCGGGCGCGGAGCGATTCGGAAGAGTATCCGGTGGCGCGGTAGGGAGGGGATAATGGGGGGCACTATGCAGCGCAGTGCCGTATTGTGTCTAGCGGTGTGGCTGGCGGCCGGTGTGAGCGCGCAAGAGCCCGCACTGACGGTGGGGACGAAGAAGCAGCTCTTCGTCGACTACCGGTTCATTGAGAGCGCGGAGGGCGTGAAGCTGGTGATGAATCCGCCGCGGCGGACGGGCGAAGTGGTGGTGACGCCGGACGCGCCTTGGGAGAAGGGCCTGACGGTGGCCAGCTACAGCACGGTGGAGGGTAGGGATGGCCGCGTGCGGATGTGGTATCAGGTGAGCGGGCGGGAACACGAGGCGGGCAAGAATCCGGATTTCATGGGCGTGGCCTATGCCGAGTCGGAAGATGGGATCCATTTCAAGAAGCCCGTGCTGGGGCTGGTGGAGCGGAACGGTTCGCGGGAGAACAACCTGGTGCTGCCCGTGGACCCGAAGCTGATGGCGATTGGCGGCGGCTCGGTGATGCGGGACGAGAATCCGAAGTGCCCGCCGGAGGAGCGCTACAAGAGCTGGCAGAAGATCTACCCGAAGCCGGGCACGGGGATCCAGGGGCCGCACCGCATCTGGGTGTCGCCGGACGGCTTGCGGTGGAAGCTGTCGGAGAAGCTGGTGACGGGGCTGCATGCGGCCGATACTCAGCCCACGTGGTTCTGGGACCCGCGCACGGGGCGCTATGCGGGCTATAGCCGGGAGTGGGTGCAGTTCGAGGGCGAAGGCAAGATCCGGATGGCGAGCTACAACGAATCCGACGACATGCATGCGTGGGAGAACATGCAGATGGTGCTTCTGCCGGATGAGGCGGATTTCGCGGCGGCGCCGCGGCCGCGCTTCGATGTAACGAAGATGACAAGCGAGCGGGAGGTGTGGTCGCCGCTGCGAGCAGGGGCGGCGAAGGAGCGGGATGCGGAGGCGGCGGCGGGGCAGGACATGGTGCCGATGCCGGGTGCGCCGCTGGATATTTACGGGCCGGGCGTGTTTCCGTATGCGGAGGCCGAGGGCGTGTACGTCTCGTTGATGCAGGTGTTCCACCACTGGCAGCGCCAGGGGCGGGGCTCCTGGCCGGATACGGGGGACGTGCGCCTGGCGGTGAGCCGCGACGGGAAGCACTTCCTTGCCCCCGGCGGGCGTGAACCTTTCCTGCGGCTGGGGCCGGCCGGCTCGTTCGATTCGAAGTGGATCTGGCCGATGGTGCGGCCGGTGCGGATGGGGGATGAGTTGTGGATCTACTACTTCAGCACGAACGTGGCGCATGGCGGCCAGATGGACGCCGCGGCGAAAGCGGAGGAGCGGGCGATCTCGCGGGCGGTGATGCGGCTGGACGGCTTCGTTTCGGCGGATTTCGACTACGCGGGCGGGACGCTGATCACGCCACCGCTGCGCTTTGAAGGCTCGCGCCTGGAGTTGAATCTGGACACCGGGGGCGGGGGCGCCGGATGGGTGGAGATTCTGGACGAGAAGGGCCGGCCGGTGCCCGGCTTTTCGATGGTGGAGGCCGATACGCTGAACGGCAACAGCGTGCGGACGGCAGTGGCGTGGAAGGGCAAGACAGATGTCTCCGCGCTGGCCGGGCGCGCGGTACGGCTGCACTTCCGGATGCGCGGGGCCAAGCTCTACGCCTTCCAGTTCCGCTAGGCGGCTTTGGAGGGCAGGCGGCTCCAGATGGCAGTGTGTTCGCCGGATCAGGCCGCGGCGGAGGCGGAGTGGGGGCGGATGTGGGCGTCGAGGAGCCAGCGCAGATGGATGGGCTCGAAGGGTGCGGCGCAGTAATCGGCGGCGCCTGCTTCGAGCGCATCGAGCCAGCCGGACTCCTCCGGCAAGCGGCTGACCACCACGACAGGCAGGCCGCGGAAGCGTTCCAGGGCGGCCCGGAGCAGATCGCCGGTAGACGGGCAGAAGACGATGTCGGCGCGCTGGTGCGCAGCCGGGGCGTCGATGAGGCGGGATTTGCAGCCGCAGAGGGTGAGGGTCTGCTGGAGAGCGGAGGCCAGGGGCTCTTCCAGGCGGAAGAGGAGTGCTTTGCGAAGACGAGGGATCGGTTTGTTGGAACCAGTCATTGCAGAAAATCCTTTTGGGGAAGCCCCTGCGGCGCGCAAGGGGAAACTGGTCCTCGGCGGGGAGAACGCGAACGGTGGGAACGTGAGAAGCCCGCTACAACCTCAGTGTAGGCCGGGACGGAGCCGAGGTCCAATCGGAAAAATTTATCGGACGGATGCGTGTGGAAGGTCCCTTCGCCCGGTCCTGATAAAATGAAAGTTCCAGGAGACAACATGGATGAGATCAAACGGCGTACGTGTGCCGCTGTCAACGTAGACGGCGTGATGGTGGGCGGAGGGTACCCGAATGTCGTTCAATCGATTACGAACACCGAA
>JACQZS010000314.1 GCA_016213725.1 Acidobacteriota bacterium
CGGCGTTCAAGCAGTAGGAGCCCGGCCATGCACAAGCTAGTCCTCATCCGCCACGGCGAGAGCACGTGGAACAAAGAGAACCGCTTCACCGGCTGGACCGATGTCGATCTCAGCGAGAAGGGTGTCCAGGAGGCCATCGAAGCCGGCCAGGTGCTGGCGCGGGAAGGCTATCAGTTCGACCTGGCCTACACGTCGGTGCTGAAGCGGGCGATTCTTACGCTGAACACGGTGCTCGAACAGATGGACCAGTTGTGGATCCCGGTGGAGCGGAGCTGGCGTCTCAATGAGCGCCACTACGGCGGCCTCCAGGGCCTCAACAAGAGCGAAACGGCCGAGAAGTTCGGCGAAGCCCAGGTCAAGATCTGGCGCCGCTCCTACGACGTTCCGCCTCCGGCTCTCACCGCCGACGACGAGCGTTACCCCGGCCACGACCGCCGCTACTCGAACCTCTCCAAGGAAGATCTGCCGCTCACCGAGTGCCTCAAGGACACCGTGGCGCGCTTCCTCCCCCTGTGGCACGACTCCATCGCCCCGGCCATCAAGTCCGGCAAGCGCGTGGTCATCGGCGCCCACGGCAACAGCCTGCGCGCGCTGGTGAAGTACCTCGACAACGTCAGCGACGCCGACATCCTCGAACTCAACATTCCCACGGCCATGCCGCTGGTCTATGAGCTCGACGCCAACCTCAAGCCGATCAAGAGCTACTATCTGGGCGACCCGGAGAAAGTGAAAGCGGCCATGGAGGCGGTGGCCAAGCAGGGCGCCAAGAAGGCGTAACCGCCCGCAGACAACCAAATCACAAACGGCCCGCCGGCGACGGCGGGCTTTTTGTTCAATGCCCGGCCCAGGCGCGTGGAAACGCGGGCCGGCGTTCTACCGAAGCGGCTCCAGCCAGAGCACAGCGCCTCCTGACCGGTCCCAAATCACTGGCTGCGGGCCGTCCAAGCCGACGAGTTCCGTCGAGTGCCCCGCGAAGTCCCGGTCTGCTCCCGCCTGCACCCATCCCAGTGTTGAGCTGGGCTCCCGCGCAGCTCCATCCGTCCCGGAGTCCAACTCATACAGCCGGTATCTTGTGCTGTTCGTGCAGTCGAAGCACTGAGGCAGAAGCGCCAGCAATTTCCCCTCGGGCGATAGAGCAAGAGTGTAAGTCACAGCCAGTTTCCGCATGGCTGGCGTGTGCCGTCGAAGCTCCTGGCCTTTGTGGTCGGCAAACACAATGAGGTCCAGCGCCGGAAGACAAAGGATCAACCCGCCTGACTTGGTTAGGAAAACCCGGGCATCCCCTCTGTGCTGCTGCAGGACGGGGCCGCCCCCACGGGCAAAGCCACCGGCTTTGATACCGTGCCACAACGCCTTCCCCGCTAGAGAGTAGCGGTGCAGCACGTCACCGGGCGCTTCCGACTTTCGCAGCGCCGCCACGTCGCTGCCCAGGCACCACACGCCGTCTTCTGCGTCCGCCTCTGCGGCCCTGCACGACACCGGCCAAGGGCTGATGGCCCTCAACATCCGGCCACTGGAAACCTGGTAAAGGACGATCAAGGACAGTCCCTTGTCGATGTCCAGCCAGGCGGTGCCGCTGATCGCGAGGATTCCCACCTCATTGAGCGATGCACTCCAGACCGTGAAGCCTGTCGAGTGAACTGCCGCCGCATCGCTCACGCCTGGGATAGCGCGCCCGTCCCGCTCCAGATCCAGCAGCTTGAGGGGAATCAGCGCCGCCACGTCTTTGCCGGGATAGACTCTTACCGCCTCACCCCAGTCTCGGCCCCGGACGACAACCCACTGGTCTTCAGGACCGGGCCGCGGAATGGGCCGGCGGTACACAGCCACGAACTTCTGCGCCTGAAAGCGCAGATCAGCTGGTGGAAATTGCTCGGCGATCCTGATTTCCCGAGACATTGTCTGGCCAGGCACAGAGCACAGCAATCCGGCGGCAAGGAGTACTCCGGCCAGACGGCGAAGCGGCGGCAGGCGATGGTGCTCGCGGGCAATCACTTCAGTGGGCCTTCATTCATGACGCCTGAAGCTCATGATTCGTGCAGGCGCACGATGGAAGCTGCCTGATGTGTCCGCGAGACCGGCCGGCACTGACCGTACGTGCGGCGAGGCCTTACCTTCCTTGCGATGGAATGAAAATCCAGCGCAGCCACCCGGCGCCATCCGTGTCTCCGCCCTGCCCTCGCCCGAACTTGGCATTTCTTCGCGCAAACTGCGAAAATGAGGTCAGATGGACTACTTCTCACCGGCGCAATGCGCTGGATACGTGGCGCTGGTGCTGGGCGTTGGAGCTTTCCTCAACAAAGACGACAAGCGCATGAAGCTGTTGCTGTCGGTGGAGAGCGTCGTCTATGGCGCCCACTTTTTCATGCTGGGCAATCTGGCTGCCGCCGGCTCCGCTGCCATCTCGGCCGGCAGAACCTACCTCTCGCTCAAGAGCCGTTCCCTCTGGCTGGCCGCCGCGGCCGTTGCCCTGAATCTCGGCGTTGGGCTCAAGGTCGCCGCCACGGGCTTCGCCTGGATCCCCATCATCGCTTCATGCGCCGCTACCGTCGCGTTTTTCACGCTCGACGGCATGAAGCTGCGCATCGTGCTCCTCACCACGACGTTGATGTGGCTCATGAACGGCTATCTCAGCCGCTCCATCGGGGGCGTGGTGCTCGAATCCCTCATCGCCGCCGCCAACGCGACCACGCTCGTCCGCATGGGCCTCGAAAGATCGCGAGCCGCGGCGGAGTAAAGCGCAAGCCGTCCATCAGACCCGCGTTTGAGCGAATTCGATACCGCGTACCCGCAAGTGCGCCAGAATCGCCTCATAGCAGTTCCCGTTCATGCCCAGCCTCTCCGGTGCGTGCACGCCCGGCTCTGAGAACCCTCCCGCCAGCAGCAACCGCGCCACCGCCGCCGCCGTGTAGCCCGTTGTCCGAGCCATCGAAAGCAGGCGCGCCTCCCGGTCGTAGCGGTCCAACAGATCGAAGTGCAACCGCAGCGGCGCGCCTTCCTTTGATAACCCTTCAAACAGCAGCCGCATCACCGTAATGTCCTCTTCCCCACGCTCGAACTTCCAGCCCGGGCTCGCCACCTCCGTGAACTCCTGCGCCCGCGCCGCCGTCAGGAACCCCGCCGCCTTTAGCCTGCAGATGAACTCGTAATGTTCCCGGTGCCGCAACGTCTTCTCGAGTAGCGTGGGCACCTGCGGCAGGGAGCGCAGCAGCGTTCGAATTCCGTCGGTATTGAAAGCCACCAGCGGCCCGACGCCCGGAAATTCAAACTCCTCGGAATCCGACAGCGGCTCCAGCACCACATCCTGCCCGTCGATGCGAAACCGGCAAGGGCGCGTGTACTCGTCCACCACGCTCGCCGCCGCGAACGGATTCTTGTAGAACCAGGGTCCCTGCGGCTCGCGCGGCAGGCCGCCCACATAGCAGACATACTTGTCCAGCCGGCTGAATAGATGCGCGGCGGCATATCCGGCCACGATGTTCGAGAGCCCCGGACACACACCCGCATCTGGAATCACCACGGCCCCGTGCTCCACGGCCAGTTCGTTGAGGTGCGTGGGATCCTCTTCCGTGAACGAGATGTCCACCACGCGCTTGCCCAGGTACACCAGCCGCTCCAGCAGCTTGTGCCCGATCGCTCCAGGCATCGCCATCACGACGAGATCCGCATGTCCGGCTACCGACTCCAGCGCGCCAGTGGCAAACGCATCCAGCGCCGCGTGCCCGCAGGGCTGGTGCGACAGCGCCTCCAGCGCCGCCGGCGAGTGGTCCACCGCCGTCACCGCGTAGTCGTGGCACAGGTCGTGGACAATCGCCTTTCCAATCAGGCCCGCGCCCAGCACCGTCACATGAGGTGTATGCATCGCAACCGCTCCTGCAGTCAGCCTACTCTCGCCGCGACGCCTCCGTCCATCCAGCTCGCAGCACGAAGCGCAGCGGCAAGTGCGCCGATTGACTGATCCCGACGCGCGGCGTCACTTCCACTTCGCCTCGCACGGGCTCTGCCGGCGCCAGGATCCGCAGCGGCCCGCGCGTCAGATCCGCCCCGTTTTCCTCCAGCGTGATCCCCACCGCCCGCGTCAGCTTCCCAGGCCCGTCTCCCCAACCCTCCACGCTCCGGATCAGTACGCAGCCCGCCGTCCCTTCCGGCTCCGCCACCACATTGAGGCAGTAGTACATCCCGTAGATGAAATAGACATAGGCGTGCCCCGGCGGCCCGAAGATCACTCGTGTCCGCGGCGTCATGCCGCGCGCCGAATGCGCCGCCAGGTCCCCTTCCCCCAGGTAGGCCTCCACCTCTACAATCCGGCCCTGCAGTCCCCGGAACTCCAGCACCTGCCCCAACAGATCCCGCGCCACCTCCACGGTCGGGCGGGCATAGAACTTGCGCGGCAGGACTCGGAGCGCCATGACGGGTTACGCTTGTGTGAAGGGTAGCACGCACCATGCGCTTGTTTGTAGGCATCGAAGTACCGTACGAGATGCGGCGAAACCTGGAACTCCTGCTGCAATTGCTGCAGCCGAAGGCACGCATCCAGTGGAGTTCGATGAAGAACCTCCACATCACCACGAAGTTCATCGGCGACATTCCCGACGAGGACGTTCAGGTGGTCAAGGACACCCTGGCCGAAGTTCCAGTGGCCGGCGACCTGAGAATCGCCATCCAGGGCCTGGGCTGGTTTCCGAACCCCCACCACCCGCGCGTCTTCTACGCCGGCGTTCAGGCCTATGACGGGCTCAAGAACCTGGCGCGGGAGACCGACCTGCTCTGTGTACAGCTCGACGTCCCGCCCGAATTGAAACCCTACCACCCGCACTTGACGCTGGCCCGCATCAAGGAGCCGGTAGACCTCCAGCCCCTGCAAAAGGCCATCGCCGAGCTGCCCAGCGTCGAATTCGGAGCCTTCACCGCAACGCATTTCCACCTCTACGAGAGCAAGCTCAAGCCCGCCGGCTCCACCTATTACAAGTTGGCCAGCTACCCGTTATCAAAATAGCCATGCAAGCGATTCTTCTCCTGGCCGCCTACCTCATCGGCGGCATTCCATTCGGATACATCCTGGTGCGGCTCAAAACCGGCCAGGACGTGCGGCAATCCGGCAGCGGAAACATCGGGGCCACCAATGTGCTGCGCACCACCGGCCGCACGTTCGGCGTCCTCACTCTGCTCCTCGACATCGCCAAAGGCTACTTCGCCTGCTGGCTGATGGCGCGCTTCACCGCCTCCGATCCGGTCTGGACCGCGCTGGCCGGCGTGGCGGTCGTGCTCGGCCACGCCTACCCCATCTTTCTCAAGTTCCAGGGCGGCAAGGCGGTGGCCAGTTTTGTCGGCGTGGCACTGCATCTTGCGCCGGCCGCGCTGCTGGGCGTGCTGGTGATCTTCATCGTCACCGTAGCGGCTACGCGCTTCATCTCTCTCGGCTCGATCCTCGGCGCAGGGCTCTTCCCCGTCGGCGTCTGGCTCATCTACCACCCGGTTTGGCCGGTGGTGGCTGCCACGGCGTTCTGCAGCGCATTCATCATCTGGCGGCACAGCTCGAATATCCAGCGCCTGCGCGCCGGCACGGAGAATGTCTTCCGCTTCGGAGGCAAGAAGTGAAGCGCCTGGCCGTCGTCGGGGGCGGCAGTTGGGGCACCGCGCTGGCCATCGTGCTCGCGCCGCGCTTTGATCGCGTCTCCCTCTGGGTTTACGAGCAGGACCTGGCGGAACGCATGGCCGCCGCCCGTGTCAATGACGTCTACCTGCCCGGCGCCAGACTGCCGGAGAACATCGAGATTTGCACGGATGCAGCCCAGTCTGCCGCCGGCGCACAGATCGTTCTGGGCGTCATGCCCTCTCATCACGCCCGCCGCGTGTACGGCCAGATCCTCGACGCGCTCACCCCGGAGATGCTCTTCGTCAGCGCCACGAAAGGCCTGGAGAACGGCTCCCTCCTGCGCGTCTCCGAAGTGATGCGGGAAGTCATCGCCGCCCGCTTCCAGCCGCGCATCGGCGTGCTCAGCGGCCCCACCTTCGCCAAGGAAGTCGCTCGCGGCGAACCAGCCGCCATCGTCATCGCCTCCCACGACGCCGAATTGGCCAAAGCCGTTCAACAGGCGTTTGCCGGACCCACTTTCCGCCTCTACACCAACTCCGATCCCGTCGGCGTCGAAATCGGCGCGTCGCTGAAGAACGTCATCGCCATCGCCGCCGGCGTCTGCGCCGGCCTCGGCCTCGGCGCCAATACGATGGCCGCGCTCATCACCCGCGGCCTCGCCGAAATCACGCGCCTCGCCGTCGCCGCCGGCGGGCAGCAGCGCACCCTCGCCGGCCTGGCCGGCCTCGGCGACCTCGTGCTCACCTGCAACGGCGAACTCAGCCGCAATCGCACCGTTGGCTTCCAGTTGGGCCAGGGCCGTCCGCTCAACGAGATCCTCTCCGGCATGAAAATGGTGGCGGAGGGAGTGCAAACTACCTTTGCCGCCGTGGACTTAGCCGCCCGGCTCAGCGTCGAGATGCCCATTGCCCGCCAGATGTACGCGGTGCTCAAGGAAGGACGCTCCCCCCGAGAAAGCCTCCGTGAGCTCATGGAACGCTCTCTCAAGGAGGAGTAGCCACCTGAACAAAAAGAGAATTTAACAAATTCGCATTCTTTCGTAAACCCGATGCCCCTGAGGTCCGTCACACTGATGATGTCCGGCAACAATTTACCGCAACCCGCGATGGCGAATGGGGTTGGAAAGGGTATGGCCGTCGCAGCTACGCTCGACTTCGACGCCACCCTCATGCTCAGGGTGCGCGACGGCTGCGCATCGAGTTACGCCACGCTGCTGGAGCGGCACCGTACGCCGGTCATCCATTTCCTCTTCCGCATGGTCCAGAATCAGGCCATCGCGGAGGAACTGGCGCAGGAGGTCTTCCTGCGCGTTTACCGGTCGCGCGAAAAGTACGAAGCTTCAGCAAAATTCACCACCTGGTTGTTCCGGATCGCCACGAACCTCGCCTTCAACTGGCTCAGAGACGAAAAGGGCCGCAAGGCGCAGGATAGCCTCCAGGACGAAACCGCCTCCAACGCCACCAAAAAGCTCTGCGACCGCGCCCCGAGCGTGGAAAGCCGTTTGGTCTATGAGGTCAAACTCGAGGAGATCCGGGTAGCCATCGGTCTGCTCCCGGAAAAGCAGCGGGCGGCTGTGCTGATGCACAAGTACGAAGAAATGGAGTATTCTCAGATCGCGAAGGTGCTGGGCTGTTCGGAATCGGCGGTGAAGTCGCTGCTGTTCCGGGCCTATGAATGCCTGCGCGCGCGACTGGCACATTACGGTTGAGGGTTGAATTGAAGGATTTGCGTCCCAGCTGCCCGCTCCACTCGGAAGAGCACGCTTCTCTGCTTCTCGATTACTGTGCCCGCCGCCTGGACCCTGACCGCAAAGCCGCGTTGGAAGCGCATATGGAACATTGCGCCGCCTGCCAGGAACTGCGCAGCGCCCAGCGGCTCGTCTGGGATTCGCTCGATAGCTGGGAGGCCTCCGATACCGGCTGGGAGTTCAACCAGCGGTTGCAGGAACGCCTTCGCCAGGAAGGCCGCCCGGCGTGGATGGACTCCGTCAGCACCTGGAGAGAAGGCATCAGCTGGAAGCCGGCCGTGCCGCTCGCGGCGGCCCTGGCTCTTTGGCTGATGGTCTTCCCGCCCAACGGCTTCAACTCTTCCAAACCCTCCGCCCCGCAGCAGCCCGATCAGCTGGAAAAGGTGCTGGAAGACGTTCAAATGCTCCAGCAGCTCCCCCTGGGCCGGCGATAATGCGACTCCTCCCCCTGGCCGCCCTCTTTACTCTCGCCTTCTCCCTCTCTTTCGGCCAGGCGCCGTCCGCACCGCGGTCCAACAACGCCGTGGAGCGCCTCCGCGCCATGCCCCCCGATGAGCGCCGCAAGGCGCTCGAAAAACTCCCTCCCGATCGCCGCAAACAGGCCGAAGCGCGCATGGAGGAACTGGACCGCATGAGCCCCGAAGAGCGTGGCGAACTCGCCCGCCGTTACGACTCCTTCCAACGGCTCTCAGCCGCCGACCAGGAGAAGGCGCGCAAGCTCTTCCGCGACCTGAATGACCTGCCTGGCGACCGCCGCGAGGCCCTGCGCCTCGCCATCGGCCACATCCACGAGATGTCCTCCGCCGAGAGAACCGGATTCCTCGGCAGCGCCGAGGCCCGCTCGCGCTACAATCGAAAGGAGAGAACGCTCCTTCAGGATTACGTCGCTCTCCTGGAAGCCCCGTCCCGCTAGTCCAGCCCCCCGCCCCGGCACTCCGCCGGAGCATTACCGTTTTGGAATTCCATCGAGGTCTGATACTCTTTCACCTATATGTCACAGAGGGTTTCTTTCGCTGTATGCGCTCTCGCGCTTCTCTCTCTCGCTGTATTCGGGCAGGGCACCACATCGCGTCTCATCGGCGTGGTGATGGACCCCTCCGGTGCTAGTATTCCCAACGCAACCGTCAAACTGATCAACGAAGGCACCAACACCACCTTCACCACGACCTCGGCCGCCAACGGCGCTTACTTCTTCGAGGCTCTGCAGAGCGGGCTCTACAGCGTGTCCGTGGAAACCAAGGGCTTCAAGAAGTTCATGTCCAAGGGCAATCGCGTTACCATCGGCCAGCCCACCACCGTCAATATCACTCTCGAGGTGGGCGCCGTCGCTGAGTCCGTCGAGGTGCTCGCCCAGGCCGAAGTCGTCCAAACCTCCGCCTCAGGCAACTACGGCAATCTTTTTAGCGAAACAGTCATTAAGGACCTGCCTATCGTTGGCACGCGCGGAAGAAATCCCCTGGATCTGGTGGTGCGCCAACCCGGCGTGGTGAGCGGATCGAACACCGGCGGCGGCGTCCACGTCAACGGCGCGCGCGACCGCGCCTGGAACTACACCATCGACGGCATAGATGCCAACGAGACCAGCGCGGGCGGCTCCAACTTCGCGCCCATCCGCATGAACCCCGACTCGCTCAGCGAATTCCGCGTCCTCACCGGTAACGCGACCGCCGAGTACGGCCGTAACTCCGGCGGCCAGGTGGCCATGGTGACCAAGAGCGGCACCAACGACATCCACGGTTCGGCGTTCTGGTTCTACCGCACGCCGCGGCTGAGCGCCAACGAGTGGGAGAACAACATCGACAACGTAGGCAAGCGCCAGTACCAGCAGAACATGCCGGGCGGCTCCATCGGTGGGCCAGCCATCAAGAACAAGCTCTTCTACTACGCCAACGTTCAATTGCTGAGAACCCGAGAATCGGCAGTTCAGAACCCCATCGTCTACACGAAGGAAGCTCGGGAGGGCCTGTGGCGCTACAACAAGAACGGCCGGAACCAACCCTATGGCGTCTCCGGAACCATCATCGACGCGCAAGGCAACGTCGTCCCGGGTGCCAGCGTAGGCAGCTACAACGTCATCGCCAACGACCCGGATCGGCTCGGGTGGAACTCGGTGACCAAGGGCATCTCGCAGTCCGCCCCGCTGCCGAACAACTTCAACACCGGCGACGGCCTGAATACCGCCGCCTACACTTTCACGGCCTTGCAGTATGAGAAGCAGTACGACGTAACCACCAAGGCGGATTACATCATCAACCCGCGCAATACCGTCTTCGCCCGCATCAGCTTCGGCAACCAGAACAGCAACTGCGACCGCGGCAACGGCGGCGCGCCGGTATTTCCCGGCGCCGACTGTCTCGTCAACACGATGCGCGACCCGAAGAACTTCGCTTTCAACTGGCGCTCCACGCCGACCACCACCACTACCAACGAGGTGGTCTTCGGCCTCAACAAGTTCGCCTTCAATTTTGAAAACCCGCACGCCGACGCATCCAAACTGAGTTACGCCAGCCCCTCCGTGGCCGTGCCCTTCGACTATTCCGTCGGCAACCTCCGGCGCCTTCAAACCTGGCAGTTTGTCGACAACTTCTCCTGGTTCAAGGGCCCGCACAGCCTGAAGTTCGGCACCAACCTGCGCCTCGGCAGCCACCAGGACCAGCGCGGCTCGGTGGCCGGTTACAATATCACCCAATCGGTGGACTTCTCCCGCACCGTCAATACCGTGGACGCCGCCAAGTTCAACCTTCCCACCGACATCAACCAGTCGAACGACCGCTCGACGCTGGAATCGAATATCAACTGGATGTTGGGCCGCGTCGGCAACATCAACCGCGGTTTCTCTTCCACGCCGGACAGCTATGTGGCGACGCTCTACGACTTCCTGACGAAGTTCAACGAGTACGACTTCTTCGCCCAGGACACCTGGAAGGTCAGCCGCACGCTGACCATCGACCTCGGGGTCCGCCTGGAGATGAAGATGGCGCCGACAAATCCCGATGGCCGCGTGCGCGCTCCAGACCAGGTGGTGGCCGCCGGCGCACCCCCCTCGAACACGCTCAAGTGGGTTCAGAAAGACCTGTACCGGAACTCAGTCAACAACTGGGCGCCGTCCATCGGCTTCGCCTGGGATCCGTTCGGCACGGGCAAGACGTCGGTGCGCGGCAACTACCGCATGGCGTACGACCGCATCAATACCTTCGTCTTCAGCTCCACCGTCTTCCAGAACCTGCCCGGCATCACCATCGGTGACAACAATGTTACCTATGGCCAGAATGGCGGACGATTGACTGGACTGCCGGTGCTCAATCCACCCACCGCGAAGCCCGATAGCTACGCGCAGCCGGCCCCTTACTCGAATCGCACCATCACGGTGGCCGACCCGAACTTCTCCATCCCGACCACCCAGCAGTGGGGCTTCTCCATTCAGCGCGAAGTGATGCGGAACTCGCTCATTGAAGTGAACTACATCGGGCGCCGCGCCTACAATCTCTTCGGCGCCTATAACGCCAATCAGGCGGAACTCCGCCGAAACGGCTTCCTGGATGCGGTGAAGGTGGTCAACGCCGGGGGCGAAAGCCCGCTCATCAATCAATTGATGTCGGTGGACTCCCGAAAACAAGCCAGCGAAACGGGCTCGGCCGCCATGCGCCGCATCTATCCTACCGATCTCCGCAACAACAACGTCGCCTTCATCGGCCAGGACCTCTCCCGCCGCGTCGTCGGCGGCAAAGGCCAGCCGGAAGCCGCCGGCCTCGGCCCCTTCTTCTTCATCAACGACCCGCAGTTCGCCAACGGCATGAACGTTGTGGATTCCAACGACTGGTCCACTTACAACGCCCTCCAGACCCAGTTCAACCGGCGCATGACCAACGGCCTGGAATTGCAGTTCAGCTATACCTGGGCAAAATCCCTCGACACGCGCTCGTATGATCCGGCGTTCACGGTGGTCTCCGGCGCCAACAATCAGTCCGCCAGCAGCACGCCGTTCGATATCTACAACCGGCGGCTGAACTACGGCCTCAGCGACTTCGACCGCACTCACACCGTGCAGACCTACTGGGTGTGGGAACTGCCGTTCGGCAAGGGCCGTGCCTTGTTCAGCCAGGCGGAAGGTTGGTCGCAGCGGCTCGCCGGCGGCTGGCAGTTCGCCGGAACCGGCACCTTCCAGAGCGGCCGGCCCATGTCGGTCTACTCCGGCTATTACACCTTCAACAACGTGGTGCAGGGCTTCGCCAACTGCAACGGCTGCTCGCGCAACATGGGTTCGGCTCAGGACATCGACGGCATCAAGTGGTTCTTCACCGCCGAAGAGCGCGCCAAGTTCTCCAGTCCCGGCATGGGCGAGTTCGGCAACACCGGCCGCAACTACTTCCGCGGACCCGGCGGCTGGGGCATCGATATGTCGGTGCTGAAGCGCACCCGCATCAACGAGCGTTTCAACTTCGAATTGCGCGCCGACATGACCAACGCGCTCAATCACCCCGTGTTTGGCTTCCCCACCGCCACGTTGAGCTCTTCCATCTTCGGGCGCATCCGCAATTCCGTAGTCAGCGGTTCGCGCAAGATCCAATTGGGCGCCAAGTTCAGCTTCTAGCTCCCAACGGTTCCGGTTTACTCCACCCGCCGGATGCGCTCGCCAATCGCGGCCGCATCCGGCGGGTTCTTCGTTTCACCACCCTCCGCCGGGATAACATATCTGCATGCTCCGCTGTCTCTTGCTAGCCGTCATCACCGCCGGCATCCTCGCCGCCCAGTCCCCGGAACCGCAGCTCTCCCACGCCGTCTTTTTCACTTTGAAGGATAAATCTCCCGCATCTGCCGCCACGCTCGCCGCCGAGTGCCGCAAGTACCTTCAGGGCCACCCTGGCGAGGTCTACTTCTCCGCTGGAACCCGCGCCGTGGAACTCAAGCGGGACGTCAATGACCAGGACTTCCAGGTCTCCCTTACCGTCATCTTCCGGACCAAGGCCGACCACGACCGTTACCAGACCGCCCCCAAGCACCTCAAGTTCATCGAAGCCAACCAGTCCAGGTGGGAAAAGGTGCGTGTCTTCGATTCCTACCTGAAGCCCTAGTCCCGCCTCTTTCTGTCATCGGATTGCCGCACAAGTGCTTCTCAATTGCGCCCGGCCGCAGTCGATATGCAGGCTATGCATCCGTTGCACTCTGCTCCTCTGCTCGCCGTTCTGGTCACCGCCTTGTCCGGAACGTCGCACCTCGCCGCGCAGGAATCCGCGCCACCCGATGAAGCCTCCGTTCTCTTCTCCAGCTCCGGCATTCAGGACTTCCACCTCACGGTAGCTCCGGCTGATTGGCAGACCCTCAAGGACAACTACCTCGCCAACGATTACTATGAGGCCGATTTCCGTTGGGGCGACTACTCTCTCGCCCGCATCGGCATCCGCAGCCGAGGCAGCGCCAGCCGCTCCGGCGTCAAACCCTCTCTCAAGCTGGATTTCAACAAATACGGCGCCGGCACCCTCTTCGGCCTCAAATCCCTGGTCGTCAAGAACCTCACCCAGGACGTCCCCATGGTGCGCGAATACCTCTCCATGGCCCTCAGCGCCCACCTCGGTTTCTTCACTCCGCGGGAGACCTTCGTGCGCCTCTTCGTCAACGGCGAATACCAGGGCCTCTTCCTCGCCATCGAACCCCTCGACAAGATATTCCTCACGCGCGCATTCGGAAGCGGCAACGGTGATCTCTTCAGCATCGAATGGACCTTCCCCTACCGTTTCGAATACCTCGGCCCGGACCCCGCCGCCTACTCGCCTTCCCCCTTCAAGCCGGAAACCAACGAGAAGCAACCCAACCTCGCCCCAATCATAGAGATCGCCGAACTCGCTCAGAACCTGCCCGCGGAAGAGTTCGCCACGGCCATCTCGCAGCGCGTCAACCTCGATCAGATCCTCGGCCACCTCGCCCTCGACGCCTATGTCGCCAATAAGGACGGCTTCGCCGGCGGCATCGGTATGAACAATGTCTACCTCCACCGCCCCGCGGAAACCGCCGAGACCCCGCAGCCCCTCATCACCGCTTTGCCCTGGGACAAGGACTCCGCCTTCAACTGGTACGACATGCCAATCCACTTCGACTTCTCCAGCAACGTCCTGCTGCGCCGCTTTATGGAAGACCCCGTCATCGCGTCTCGCTTCCTCCATTGGGTTGAAGCCGTCGCCACTGCTTCCGGCGGCGAGGACGGCTGGCTTGCCTATACCTTCGAAAACACCGCCGCACTGATCCGCGAGGCGGCCGAATCCGACCCGAACAAACCGTTCAGCAATGGCGAGTTCGACCACGCCCTCGAAGAGACCCGCGCCTTCATCCGCCAGCGCCAGATCCATGTCCGCGCACAACTGGAAGAGTGGCGTCCCACTCCCGCCCCCCCGGAGCAGACCGTCGCACGAATCAAACCCTAGCCGCGCTCCGATCGAGCTTTTCTGCATCAGTACAATCGGGGCGTCTCCCGCGGCGCCCCGGTCCTGGATCCCTGGCCTTCCCCGGCCCAATCTCCTTCGATGGTCCTGGTTTTCCCCAGTCCTGGTTTTCCCCAGTCCTGGTCTTCACCAGTCCTGGTCCTCACCAGCTTGATTCGTCCGCTCCCTCGGCCTACCCTGATGCTTGGCGGTCCCGTCCCGGCCGCCAGGAATCCGGATGCACCACCGGCGAGACATCTTCCGCAAAATCCTCGGCGCCGCCGGAGCCGCCCGCTCCCTCAGCGCTCAATCGGCGGCCCCGCTCCCCTTCCTCCAGAACGTAACCGAGTCAGAAGCCACTCTCGCGTGGCCACCGGCTCAATCTGCCCCTCTCTCCATCGAATGGTCCTCCGGCAACGGCCGTTGGCATTCCTGCCCCACAAGCCAGGCCGCCACGTGGACCGATCTGGGCCCATCCACTCAACAATCCTTCGTCACACTCTCGGGCCTCCCCCCGGGCGGCCGCATCGCCTATCGTGGAGCCTGGAATCAGCCCCAGGAGGCCTCTTTCCGCACCCCGCGTCTCGCCCCCGCCACATTCCGCTTCCTCGCTTTCGGCGATAGCGGCGTCGCCAGCGACGCCCAGTTCGCCCTCTCCCGCCTGATGGCCGCCGACGACCCGGACTTCACCCTCCATACCGGAGACATCATTTACCCTTACACCACCCCGGAAGGCATCCGCGAACGTTATTTCGATTGCTACGGCCAGATGATGGCCCGTTGCCCCATGTACATCTCGCTCGGCAATCACGATTGCATGATCTCTCAGGGCAACCCTCTGCTTTCCATCCACCGCCTCCCCGCCCATCCCGCCGGCGGCCGCTATTACTCCTTCCGCTGGAACGCCGCCCACTTCATCGCCCTCGACACCAACTCCCTCGCCGACCCCGCCATGCTCGCCTGGTTCGACCAGGAGTTGCTCCAGCCCACAGTCTGGCGCATCGTCTTCTTCCACCATCCCCCCTACACCCGCGGCACGCACGCCCACGATCCCATCTGCCTCGAGGTCGAACGCCTCCTCGCTCCCCGCCTCGAGAGCGCCGGCGTCGACCTCGTCCTCATGGGTCACGACCACAACTACCAGCGCTTCCTTCCCATCGGCCAAACCACTTACTGCGTCACCGGCGGCGGCGGCGCCGGCCTTTACTACGTCGGCTCCAGCCGCCGCCACGCCGTCGCCGCCTCCGCCCACCACTACCTCCGCGTCGATGTCCAGGGCCTCATGCTCCGCGCCACCGCCATCGGCGCCGACGGCCAGGCCATCGACGACTTCACCCTCTCCAAGTACCCCAGGCGCACCCCTCGCGCCCTCTGATCTTCGCCTCAATCACTCAAAACGGCCGCCAAACCCCGCGGGATTTGACGGCCGTCTCTTTCTCAATCTCGTTGGTAGGACCGGCAGGACTCGAACCTGCGACCCTCTGCTTAGAAGGCAGATGCTCTATCCACCTGAGCTACGGTCCCACTTCTCTTCCATTATGACAGCATCCACCCGCGGCTCGCCCCGAAGCGACACTCACTCATTGCCATGCCGCGCGACGATCTCCGCGATCCGCGCCGCGTCGTTCGGCACCACCACCGGAGCGTTCCCAAACGTCGCCGAAATGCCCGCTCCGCCCGGCGTCTTCAGCTGCCCCGTGTGGTACTTGTAGATGTAATCCGGGTCCTTCAATACGTTCCCCGTCAGAATCGCCACCACGTCCGCATCGCTCTTCATCACGCCCGCCGCCACCAACTTCTTGATCCCCGCCAGCGTCGCCGCCGAAGCCGGCTCGCAGCCAATGCCGCACTGCCCCACCACCGCCTTCGCGTCCGCAATCTCCTGCTCCGTCACCTTCTCCACCACCCCGTCGGACTCGTCCACCACCTGGATCGCCTTCGGCCACGACACCGGATCCCCAATCCGGATCGCCGTCGCCAGCGTCTCCGGCTCCGTCACCGCCTCAAACTCGCCCCGCGCCTTCCAATACCTCTCAAACGGCGCCGACCCCGCCGCCTGAATCACCGCAAACCGCGGCAGCTTGTCGACGAACCCCATCGCCCGCAGCTCCCGGAAGCCCTTCCCAAACGCCGAAATGTTGCCCAGATTGCCGCCCGGCACCACCACCCAATCCGGCACGCTCCACTCCCGCTGGTCCAGCATCTCCACCATGATCGTCTTCTGCCCCTCGATGCGGAACGGATTCACCGAGTTCAGCAGATAGATCCCCGTCTTCTCCGCCAGCACCCGCACCAGCGCCAGAATCTGGTCGAAATTCGCCTCCACCTGCAGCGTCAGCGCGCCGTACTCCAGCGCCTGCGCCAGCTTGCCGTAGCTGATGTTGCCGTGCGGCAAAAAGATGATCGGAGTCATCCCTGCCGCCGAAGCGTAGGCCGCCATCGACGCCGACGTGTTGCCCGTCGAGACGCACGCCACCTTCTTCATCCCCAGCCGCAGCCCCTGCGTCGCGCCGCAGGTCATCCCGTTGTCTTTGAACGATCCCGTCGGGTTGAATCCCTGGTGCTTGAACACCAGCGCATCCAGCCCGCCGAACGCGGCCGCCCGTGGTGCGTTCAGCAGCGGAGTGTTCCCTTCCCGCAACGTCACCGCGCTGTGCCGCTCCGTATCTACAAAGCCCAGCAGCTCGCGGTAGCGCCACACGCCGCTCTGGTCCAGCGGCGCGTTCGACATCCTCCGCTCGCGCCACAGCCGCTTCGTCGCCGGCGCGTCCAGCCTCAGCTCTGCATACGTCGCCTCGATCAGAGCCCCGCACTTCGGGCACGTGTAAATCGCGTCTTCAATCGGGTACGCAGCCCGGCACTTCGCGTTGCAGCAGGTAAGTTGTGGAGTCACGAACTTACCATTATTTCACGCGCCCGCCGCTCACTCGTAGCGCAGCGCTTCCACCGGGTCCAGCCGCGCCGCTTTGTTCGCCGGCCAGATGCCGAAAAACAGCCCCACCGCCAGCGACATCACCACCCCGCTCACCGCCGCCCACATCGGCACCGCCGTCGGCATCGTCGGGAACGCCAGCCGCGCCGCCAGCGAGATCAGGTACCCGATCAGCAGCCCCAGCAAGCCCCCCAGCAGCGTCAGCGAAGCCGCCTCGCTCAGGAACTGAATCACGATGTCCGTCCGCTTCGCCCCGATCGCCTTTCTCACCCCAATCTCTTTCGTCCGCTCAGTCACCGAAACCAGCATGATGTCCATCACGCCAATGCCCCCCACCAACAGGCCCACTGAGCTCAGCACGATCATCACCAGAAACGTCATCGCCGTGATCTTGCGGAACTGCTCGATCATCTGCTCAGCCGTCGTCATCCAGAAATTGTCCGGCTCGTTGCCCCGCACCCGCCGCTCCTGCCGCAGCGTCATCCGCACTTCGTCCATCGCCTTCGCCACCTGGTTGTGCTCGGCGATCACGATGAACATGTTCTCCTTCAGCGCCGGGAAGATCTTCTTCATCGTGAAATACGGCAGCAGCACCCGCCGGTCGTCCTGTCCCGGGAACGACGCCGACGGCCGCTTCATCACCCCGATCACTTCCAGGCTCCGCCCATCCACCTCGATGATCTGCCCGATCGGATTCATGTACGGCATCAGCGCCTTGGCAATGTCTTCCCCCAGCACCACCACCGGCGCCCGCCTGAAATTGTCCGTCTCGCTCATGAAGCGCCCGGAGAGCATCTCCGTCCCGCCCGCCGCGTACGATGACTCCGTCCCGCCCAACTCCAACTGGTACACCTCTTTCGTCTTGTAGCGCGCCTTGATGATCCGGTTGAAATCCGCAAACAGGTACGGGCTCACATACTTCACCGTCGGGCAGCGCTCCCTCAGCGCCCGCGCCTGGTCCAGCGTCAGCGGCTGCCGCCGCCGCTCCTCAGGCGTCAAATCGCCCGCCCGGAATCCGCCGTTGAACTTCAGCACGATGATCGTGTCCGGCCCGAAGCTCTTGAACACCTCCGCAATCGCCCCATCCAACCCAGCCAGAATCGAACCCACCCCAATAATGCAGCTCGTCCCGATCACCACCCCCAGCACCGTCAGAAATGCCCGCATCTTCGCCTGCCGGATGCTGTCCCACGCCATCCCAAAGCCTGAACTGAAGCTGTTCCAGGTCACTTCTCGTACCTCAACGCCTCAATCGGATCCAGCTTCGCCGCCCGCTGCGCCGGAAAGATCCCAAAGAACAGCCCCACCGCCGACGACAAGCCCACACCCACCACCACCGACGACATCGGCACCGACATCGGCACCGGGGTCGCATTCCTGACAATCACCGCCACCGCCCACGCCAGCAGCACTCCGATCAGGCCCCCAGCCCCCGCCATCATCGAAGACTCCACCAGAAACTGCTTCAATATATCCGACCGCCGCGCACCTACCGAATTCCTGATCCCGATCTCGGGCGTCCGCTCCGTCACCGCCGCCAGCCAGATGTTCATGATCACCACCCCGCCCACCACCATGAACACGCTCACCACCCCCACCGCCGTCGCCGCAATCGTCCCCGTCAGCTTGTCCCACAGCCCCACCAGCGAATCCGAAGCCACAATGCCAAACGTGTCCGCCTGCCCCGGCCGCAGATGCCGGTAGGCCCGCAGCAGCGTCCGCACCTCATCCTTGGCCTGCTCCAGGTGCGCCTGGTCGATCGCCAGCGCGTTGTAGCCCAAGCCCCGCCGCGACGAGTACATCTTGAAATACGTCTCCGCCGGAATCATCACGAACTTATCCCGCGACTGCCCGAACACGTTCCCCAGCGGCTTCGCCACTCCAATCACCTCAAACGGCCGCCCGTCCACGTTCCGCGTCTTCCCAATCGGATCCGCCGCCGCGCCTCGTCGCTCTCCATGATGAACCGCCCGCTGGCCGTCTTCGTGCTCGAGATCACCCCCATGTTCGACGTCACTCCGCTCATCTGCACCTGCTCCAGCGTCACCCCGCCCAGGTCCGCCTTCACACCCCGGAACGCCTCCATCCCGATCTCTTTCACCAGGGTCGCCTTCTCGCGAATGAAGTCGTACTCGTCCCGGTTCATCTGCGGGTGCTTCTTGTCCATCTCCAGGTACTTCTTCGCGTCGAACTCCCCCAGCATCACGATCCGCCGGATCCGGAACCCCTCCGCCCCCATGTCCGACACCTCTTTCGCAATGTACTGGTTCATCCCCTCGATCACGCTCATCACCGCGATCAGCGTCGTCGTCGCCAGAATGATCCCCAGCAGCGTCAGAAAACTGCGCATCTTGGCCGCCCGCAGGCTCGCTGCGGCCACCATCATCGCTTCGTAAAGTGGCGAACTCCCCTTCACACTGGTTCCTATCTCGACAATACGCCCTTGTTCTCCCAAAAGTTCCCGCAGATCTGCCCCTTTAGGGCAGGAACATCACATGCTCCAGCGGCCGCATCTGCTCGTCCGGGTTCCTGCCGGCCGGGTCCTCGAAGAACTCCTTCATCTGCGCCTGCCACCGGGCATTCACGTCCAGTCCGGCCATCCCATCCAGCGCCGCCTGGAAGTCCGGCGTCTCCACATACCCCACCAGCATCCCGTCGTCCCGCAGGAACAGCGAGTAGTTGTTCCAGCCCGTCTCCTTCAACGCGGCAATCATCTCCGGCCACACCGCCTTGTGCCGTTCCTTGTACTCGGCCAGGCGGTCTTTCTTCACTTGCAGCACAAAGCAGACTCGTTGCATGTCAGGATCATAACTCGAACTCCGGAACTCTCGCCCGCCCGCTCGCGTAACATCTTCTGTATGCGGTACCACGCCCTCGACAGCATGCGCGCCTCCATGATGCTCCTGGGCATCTACCTTCACGTCGTCGTCGGCTACTCCGGCGACGGCCACTGGCCCTACGTCGATCCCCACCCCACCTCCGTCCTCAACTTCACCCTCGGCATCATCCACTCCTTCCGCATGCCTGCCTTTTTCGCCATGGCCGGCTTCTTCGGCGCGCTGCTCTGGAACACGCGCGGCCCCCGCGCCTTCTTCTCTAACCGCATCCATCGCATCCTCTGGCCCTTCCTCCTGTTCTGGTCCCTCATGTTCCCCATCATGGCCGTCATCGTCATCTCCCTTGAGCGCGGCTCGGCCCAAGTCGTCCCCGCCTTCACCTCCGGCGAAGTCCTCAAACGCCTCCACCCCCTCCACCTCTGGTTCCTCGAATACCTCCTCCTGCTCTACCTCCTCGGCGCCGCGGTCGCCTGGTTCGCCCGCCGCTCCCCCATGACGAAGCTCCACGCGGCTTACCGCTGGGCGCTCGAATCCCCTTTCGCCCCCGCCATCTTCGCGCTCTTCTCCTGGGGCCCGCTCACCTGGATGCACGGCAATCTGAAGGACTGCGACGGCCTCACCCCCGAACTCCCCATCCTCATCGCCTACCTGCCCCCCTTCGCTTTCGGCTGGTTGCTCTACCACCACCGCGACCTCCTCCCCCGCTTCCAGCGCCACATCCTCCCCTACTTCGTCCTCGCCATCCCGGCCTTCCTCATCTACGGCAAAATCTCCGGCCGGGACTACCCCGCCTTCCGCGCCGCCGGCAACGTCCTCTGCTGCTGGTTCCTCATCTTCATCACCACCGGCCTCTTCCTCAAGCTGTGCAGCAAACCCAGCCCCCTCGGCCGGTACCTCTCTGACTCCTCCTACTGGCTCTACATCATGCACATGCCCGTCGTCGTCGGCCTCCAAGCCGCACTCCTGCCGCTGCCCATCCCGGCCCTCGCTAAGATCCCCCTGGTCCTCGCCCTCTCTGTCGGGCTCCTCCTCATCTCTTACGACCTCCTCGTCCGCCCCGCCTGGCTCGGCGCGCTCCTCAACGGCCGCCGCTACCCCCGCGGCCTTCCCCCGCGGCCCTCACCCCCTCCCGAACCTGCCATCATGTCGGAGTATGCCTGACACCCGGAAACTCCGCGACCTCGCCGGCGTCGGCAAGGCCTTTCTCAAGGACTTCGAGCAACTCGGCATCCGGAACGTCGACCAGCTCAAGAAACAAAACGGCCAGAAATTGTATCAGCGCCTCTGCCACCTCACGGGCGCCAGGCAGGACCCCTGCGTCCTCGACACCCTCAACTGCGCCATCGCCCAGGCGAAAGACCCCAACCTCCCCCCCGAAAAGCGTAACTGGTGGTACTACAGCCGCCTCCGGAAAGCCCAAGCCCAATCCAAATGAACGCCGTCCACATCGCCGCCGGCCGGCTCTCCCTGATTCGCCGTCCCACCCCGCGCCGCCAGCCCGGCCACTCGCTCCTCCGCCTCGTCTGCGGCGGCATCTGCAACACCGACATCGAACTCCTCCGCGGCTACTACGGCTTTTCCGGCACCCCCGGCCATGAGTTCGTCGCCGAAGTCCTCGAATCCGACGACCCCCGCCTCCCCGGCCGCCGCGTCACCGGCGAAATCAACCTCCCTTGCCGCCGCTGCGGCTGGTGCCTTCGCGGCCTCGGCCGCCACTGCCCCCACCGCACCGTCCTCGGCATCGTTAAACATCCCGGCGCTTTTTCAGACTTCTTCACCCTCCCCGACGAAAACCTCCACGTCATCCCCAACACAATCCCCACCCAACACGCCGTCTTCGCCGAGCCCGTCGCCGCCGCCTGCGAAATCCTCGATCAGGTCAGAATCCCCAAAGCCGCGCCCGTCGCCGTGCTCGGCGACGGCAAGCTCGGCCTCTTGATCGCCCAGGTCCTCCAGGCCCACGGAGCCCAGGTCACCCTCTATGGCCGCCACAAGTCCAAACTCAAAATCGCCCGCGCAGCCGGCGTCGCCACCGAAATCTCGAACAAACTCCCCCGCGCTGCGTATGACTATTCAGTGGAAGCCACCGGCTCCAGCGACGGCTTAACCGCGGCAGTTCAAATCACCCGCCCGCGCGGGACTATCATCCTCAAATCCACCGTCCACGATCGCGTCCCCCTCGACACCGCTCCGGTCATCGTCAATGAAATCACCCTCATCGGCTCCCGCTGCGGCCGCTTCGAGCCCGCGCTCAAACTCCTGAAGTCCGGCCGGCTTCAGCTCGATCAGATGATCTCGGACCAGTTCGCCCTCACTGACGCGCCTCGCGCCTTTGCGCGGGCCCAGGAGCCCGGCGTCCTCAAGGTCCTGCTCTGGAGGCAAATCCTATGACCGCGCCCCTCTTCCTGGCGCTTCTCTTCTTCCAGGCCCCGGCCGAGCAGCCCAAGCCCGCCACCCTGGAAGGCACCGTCACTCACGCCGCCACGCAAACCCCCATCCGCAAAGCCAAGGTCTCGCTCTCCGCCATCGGTTTTGAAGGTGGTGGCTCCGCTGAAACCGCCGACGACGGCAAGTTCACTTTCAAGGACGTCAAGCCCGGCCGCTACCGCCTCACTGCCGAAAAGGCCGGCTACGAAACCACACCCTACGGCGCCCGCCGGCCCGGCGATGGCGGCGGCCAGGTCCTCCGCATCGATGCCGGCGCCTCCTTCAATACCCTCAACATCGCTCTTCCAAAACAGGGCATCATCGCCGGCAAGATCCTCGATTCCGACAGCGAACCAGTCGCCAAAGCCCTCGTCATGGCCCTCGGCAAGACCTACGCCCAAGGCAAACAGATCTGGCTGCCCCGCGGCTCCATTCCCGTCATGTCCAACGACCTCGGCGAATTCCGCATCGGCCAGCTCCCTCCGGGCAAGTACATCGTCTGCGCCATCCCCATCAACTGGGTGCAACCCGCTCTGCCCGACGCCACCGCAAAGCCCGTCTCCGAAGAGACCTCCGCCACCACCTGCTTCCCCAACGTCCCCCACCTCGCCGAAGCCACCGCCCTCGAAATCAAAGACTCCACCGAAGTCCCCGGCATCGACATCCGTCTCTCGAAGACCCGCACCGTCTCCGTCCAGGGCCACGTCACCGGTCTGCCCTCCACCGGAGCCGGCTCCGTCACCATCCTGAACCTCAACACCAAAGCCGACGGACCCATCGGCAACGCCCTTCACCCCCGCGCCATGGTCGCCAGCGCCGACGGCCGCTTCGAGTTCAAGAACGTCCCCCCCGGCTCCTACATCCTCCACTCCCTCCCCACCGGACTCGGCAACGCCCCCTACGTCGTCAAAGCCACCGTCGAAATCGGCGATCAGCCCGTCACCAGCCTCGATGTCCCCGCCTTCGTCCCCTTCGAACTGAAGGCCAAGATCACCGCCGAGCCCGACCCCGAACTCAAACTCGCCTCCATCCGCGCCATCTTCACCTCCTCCGACGGCATCAACGCCTCCGCCGCCATGGGCAGCGCCAACCCCGATGGCGACATCACCATCTCCAACGTCGTCCCCGGCCGGCATCGCATCTACCTCCAGGGCGTCCCGCCCACCCACGACATCGCCCAGCTCCGCCTCGGTGATCTGATCCTCACCGGCGATGAGGTCGAAATCAGCTCCGCCGCCGCGCCCCTCTCCATCCAGATCGCCCGCGCGAAAAGTGAGGTCTCCGGACTCGTCCGCGATGAAAAAGGAGAACCCACCCCCGGCGCAGCCGTGGCCCTCGTTCCCGATCCCCGCCGCCCCTACCGCATGAAGTTCGCCCGTACAGACCAGAACGGGCTCTTCAAGATCGCCGGCGTTGCGCCCGGCGAATACCTCGCCCTCTCCATCGAACCTCTTCTCGATGGAGGCAACGCCCTCGAGGACGAGGACTACCTCAAACCCCTGTTGTCCAAAATGAAAAAGGTTAAAGTCCAGGACGGCTCGAATCCGTCTGTGGAGTTGAACGTGCTCCCCGCCCCTGAGCGTTAACCTGCTTCCAGTACCGCTCCAGCACCTTCTCCACATAGGCCTGCGTCTCGCGGTATGGCGGCACTCCGCCGTATCGCGACACCGCGCCTTCGCCCGCGTTGTATGCCGCCAGCGCCCGCCGCACCGGGTTCGGATCGTTCTCGTACTTCACCAACAGATCCCGCAGCAGCCGCGTCCCCGCGTCGATGTTCTGCTCCACATTCGCCGGATCCGCCGCCAGCGCCTTCGCCGTCGACGGCATCAACTGCATCACCCCCATCGCCCCCTTCGGCGATACCGCGTCCGCCCGGTAAGCCGACTCCGTCTGCGCCAGCGCATGCACGATCTCCGGCGGCAATCCGTGCCGCAGCGCAGCCTCGGTCACCAGCTCCTTCGGCGTCATCACCGGCTTCTGCACCACCACGGGCGCAACCGCGGCCGGCGCGGCCGCCACTGCCGGATCGTCCTCATGCTCCAGAGCCGCCACCTGATCTTCCGGCAGCTCGATCCGCCCTTCCCCCGCATAGAGCACGTACTTGCCGTCCGCCCGCTCAATCCTCTGCGCCTGCAGGCGCGCGCCGCTCTTCAGCACCGCAAACTCCGCGGCGCCCAGCGGCAGCGCAATCGACAAAACTCCAACCAGAAATCTCATTGCATCCAATCGTCGTCAGCCGCCCGCTCCGCCCTCGCCCCCTGCGCCGCGCGCCCCACGCTCAATGAGCCGTAGTTCATCGCCGCATTCAGCACCAGCATGAAGCTGCCTTGCGTCTGTTGCCGCCACATCGGATTGATGGCGAACAGCAGGTAGTGGCCCTTGCCCTTGGGCACGTCCACAACGGCCGGCTTGCCGGCCAGTTCCCTGCCCCCGGCCAACATGCCCGAGACCAGCAGTTCCTTCTCTTCGCCAAACTTCAGTACCGTCCTCGGCCGCTCCGCGGCCGGCGGCAGGAAAGCCCGCATCATCTCCATCATCTCTGCGTTCATCTCTCCAGGCCGCTCCGGCGGCGCCGGCGGCGTATACGGCCGTCCCTGCACCACATCCGGATCGTTCGGGCCGCCGCGCCCGCTCGCCCGGCCAGGCGCACCTGCGCCCTGCCCCGAACCGGCACCGCGCCCCATGCCTCCTGTCAGGTTGACGTCGAACACCGGCGAAGCGTTGAAATAGACCGGCAACTTTTCTCCATATCCGTACATCACCGGGCTCCTGGCGTCCGCCTTGGCCGCCAGCAGCACGCTCCCGCGCGCCTTCAACTCCCGCGCCGGCTGAATCGAAACCCCCTCCGTCAACCCGAAATCGATCGGCAGAGACGCATTCCCCCCAATCGTCACAAACAGCCCGCCGTCTTCCACGAACTTCTTGATGTGCATCACCCCTTCCAGCCCCAGCCCGCCCCGCATATCGTCCGTCTGGTCCGGCGATGTCCCGAAGTTCGGCGTCAGCTCAGACGCTTTCCACGCCATCGGCTCTCCGCGCATCGGAATCCCGCTCACCAGCCTCTTCGAGTCGCTCCCCACCGGCCCGAACAGAATCACGTCGTACTTCGCCCGCAGATCCGCCGTCTCCCGAATCACCGCATCCGAAATGTAGCTGTACGGCACCTTCGTCGTGTCCAGCGCCAGCCGCACCCACCCTTCGTTCTGCGTGTTCGTCCACGTATGCACCAGCGCGATCCGCGGCGCCGCCAGTTCATGCAACGCCACCTTCGGAGCCTCGCCCACCGCCACCACCGTCACCCCCGCATCCGCCGCCGCAGCCGTCAGCCGCTTCTTCAGATCCGATCCGTTCTCCGCCGCCGCAATCACAAACGACCCCGCCGCGAACTTCTTCCCCCCAGCCTCAAACTCCGCCTCCGCCGCCTTCATCTTCACGTCCTTCAACGCAAAGCGGAACGTCGCCAGCACCCTGTCCGCGTTGTGGTTCACCACGTAAACCGCCCCGTCGCCCTCCACGCGCCCCTCCGGCCCCGTGTGGTCCAGCGCAGGTCCCATCGAAGCCTTCAAAATCGCCTGGTCCGTCACCCGCGTCCATTTCAGATTGCGCAACGCCCCCAGCGTCCAGCCCGTGTCGTCGTACGGCGCCGTATCGTTCGCGTCGTAATACTGCTTGTCCAGCAGCATGTCCGCCAGCCGCGAGTATGGCTGGTCCATCCGCACCACATACGCACCCTTTCCGTGCTTCACCCCGCCCACTTCCGCTTCGGCCGTCAACCTCTGCACCTCCACCCCGTGCAGCTTCAACAGGTCCATCAGCGACGCCGCCTCATTCGGCCGCTCCTGCGCGTCCACCACATACGCCGCCGGACCCTCCGTCGTCGCCTTCGCCACGCTCCGCTTGCTCTTCAACCAAAAGTTCTTCAGAAACGTCGCCCGGTTCCGCGCCGTGAAGTTCAACGACAACAGCAGCGCGCTCTCCTGCAGATTCACGTTGTTCCGGTGCGACCACTTCACTTTCTGCAGCGGCGGATTCGGCCGGTACCAGGCCCGCGATGTCTGCGAGTTGCTCAGCGTCCGCTCCCGCGTGTCCGCCCCGCCGTTGCCGAACGTCTCGTAAAACCGCCCAATCGAGTTGTGGCCGTGCGCCACCTCCATCATGTAGTTCGCACCCCAACCGTCATAGAAGCCCCACGTCCAGATGCCCGGCACCCCCCTCTTCGTCATCTCCTCCACTTCGTTCCAGGCCATCTTCTGCCACTCGTTGATCTCAATCGGATCGATCCACGCGTTGTACGGGCCCATCCCCGTCGACGTGTACAGATACGGAACTGACTCGTGCAGGTCATGCACCACCTGCGGATGCCATTGCAGGAAAGTGCGCGTAATGTTCCTGCTCAATGCCAGCGCCAGCGCCATCCCGTCCCGGTTGTTGTCATGCGCCACATACTTGCCCCAGTACACCAGGCTCGGCGCCACCTTTCCCGGATTCGCCTTCCGCCACCGGTAAAGATCCACCATCTTCTCCCGCCCGTCCACCTCGATCACCGGCGTCATCATCACCACCAGGTTCTTCCGGATCTGCTCGATGAACGGCGAATCCTCCACCGCCAGCCGGTACGCCAGCTCCATCAGCATCTCCGGCGAACCCGTCTCCGACGAGTGAATCGCCCCCGTCGCCCAATACAGCGGCACGCCTTCCGCCAGCAGCTTCTCCGCCTCCGCATCCGTCGTCTTCCGCGGATCGGCCAGCCGCCCCGTGATCTCCTTCAACCGCTCCAGCCGCTTCAGATTCGCTTCATCGGAAACGAACACCACCACCATCTCGCGCCCCTCTTCGGTCTGCCCAATCGACATCACCTTCACGCGCGGCGAAGCTTTCTCCAGCTCGCGCATGTAGCCGTAAATCTCCTTCGCATACGTCAGCTTGTTCTCCGCGCCGGCGATGTAGCCCAGCACCTTCTCCGGAGTCGGCACCTTCGCCGAGGCCGGAAGATGGTCCACCAGCTCCGTCAAAAACATGGGGTCCGTGGTGAACTCTTTGATCTTCTTCGTGTACCCCTCGTCCAATACCTGCTGCGCCATCACCGTGGCGCCACAAAAGAGAATCAAAGCCAGTGAACGCGAGCGAAGCATCTTTTCAGTATCCTTCTACTAGATGACCACTCTAACCCATCTCGAGTGCAGCCTCTGCGGCCTTACCTATCCCGCCGGCCAACCGCACAACCTCTGCACCTGCGGCGGACCTCTGCTCGTCCGCTACGACCTCCAGGCCGCCCGCCAAAGCTGGAGCCGAGAGTGGATCGTCGGCGGACCCTCCAACATGTGGCGCTACGCCCCCGTCCTCCCCGTCTCCAAACCCGCCTCCATGATCTCCCTCGGCGAAGGCTGGACGCCCCTCGTCCGCGCCCGCAACTACGCCGCCTCCATCGGCGCCGAAAACCTCTGGGTCAAGGACGAAGGCATCAACCCCACCGGCTCCTTCAAAGCCCGCGGCCTCGCCTGCTGCATCTCCATGTGCCACGAGCTCCGCATCAAAAAGGTGGCCCTCGGCTCCGCCGGCAACGCCGCCTCCGCCACCGCAGCCTACGCCGCCGCCGCCGGCATCGAAGCCCACATCTTCATGCCCAGGGATGTCCCCCAGGCCAATTACATCGAATGCAAAAGCTTCGGCGCCAAAGTCACGCTCATTGACGGCCTCATCTCCGACTGCGGCCGCATCGTCGCCGAACGCAAGCAGTCCGAAGGCTGGTTCGACGTCAACACCCTCAAAGAGCCCTACCGCATCGAAGGTAAGAAGACCATGGGCTACGAAGTCGCCGAGCAGTTCCAATGGAACCTCCCCGACGCCATCTTCTACCCCACCGGAGGCGGTGTCGGCTTGATCGGCATGTGGAAAGCCTTCGCCGAAATGGAAGCCCTGGGCTGGATCGGCCCCAAGCGCCCCAAGATGATCGTGGTCCAGACCGAAGGCTGCGCCCCCATGGTCAAAGCATTCAACGAGGGAGCCGAACGCGCCACATTCTGGGAGAACGCCTCCACCGTGGCCGCCGGCCTCCGCGTCCCCAAACCCCTCGGCGACTTCCTCATCCTCCAAGCCGTCCGCGAAAGCCAGGGCACCTGCATCGCCGTCAGTGATCGCGCCTCTCTCGAAGCCGGAGCCAAGCTGGCCCGCCTCGAAGGCATCTTCCCCGCCCCCGAAGGAGCCGCCTGCTTCGCGGCTCTGGAATCCCTGATCCAAACCGGCTTCCTGAAGCCGCAAGAGAAAATCGTCATCTACAACACCGGCTCCGGCCTCAAATACCTGGAAGCCTACTCCACCCTTTACCCCCGCTCCGCCTCCTCCGAGGCCGACAAACTCGGAGGCCTCGTCACCCCTCGTTGACAAATTCAGTGGGGCAGCTCCGGCTCCCGGCTAATCAGGAGCCACCGTCGTCCGTGAGGTCTTCTGGGCCCGGTAGCTTGAACCTATCGCGCCCGACCGCTGCGAGCCGCTAGCCACTCACCCAACGCCGCCTCGGAAACCGTCCCAGCCGCCAATCCGACGATCTTCAGTACCACCTCAGTCGGCGTCGCCTACAGTTTCCGCCTCCACGGAGGCTCACTTCCCGCATCCAGCCGCCTGGCGAATCCTAACTGAACTTGAGATCAGATACGCGGATTGTTCAGCCGTCAGATCTTTGTTCGACTTGGCTCCGACCTGATTCTCGAAGGCCGATAACTGCGCACAGGCGTTTGCCAGATTGCCGCCCGTGAGTGAGGACTGTGCATTCCCCAACTTGGCCGAAAGGCCGTTGTCTTTCTGCCCCAGGTTCAGCCCCAGGAGATAGGAAAGCAGATTCCCGGCCTGATCGGCCGCCCCGCGGACAACGATGGTCGATGAACCGTTCGTCCGGTTCATCGCATCGTCGGTGGCTGCGCAGTCAATGGACGTCGAGCCGATCGGGAACACCCCCTCCTTGGGTGTGCAACTCAGCGCCGGCACGGTCAGGTTGTCCGTTGCCCGGATCATCTTCAGGTACTGGACCTCCACTCCCGCCGGGCTGGCCGCATCCACGGCAATACTCTTCGGGATGTCCAATTGCGGTGCGGTTTTGTCCAGCTTGATCGTGACAGACCCGGTGGCGCTCAGCCCCGCGCCATTCACAGCCTCGCAGCTAATCGTCTTGCCGGGAGTATCTGAAGTCACGTCCTGCCTCGTGCACGTGGACGACTGAATGCCGGACTCGGGATCGCTCACCTCCCATTCCACGCTCACCGGCGCGCTATACCACCCGTTCCGCGGCGAGGATCCAATGACGTTCGCCCGGATCACCGGGGCCGTCGAATCGGTCACGCTCTTTGCGACGGCAAGCCCGAACTGATAGCCGCCCGCAACGTCCACGATGTGATCCAGACCGGGCACGCTGTTCGGCGTATGGGTGAAGGAGTAAGTCGACGACGGAACGCCGAGTTGTCCTTTTGCATTGTTGCCCCACGCCCAGACGCTGCCGGCGTCGTCCACCGCAAGGCCATGCTGAGCCCCGGCCGCGATCGCAACCGCCTTCCTCGGCAACGCGACTTTTACGGGGATCGGACTGTCGGTGGTGGTCGAGTTCCCCAGTTGGCCATACGCGTTCATTCCCCAGGCCCACACCGTCCCGTCTGTCTTGAGAGCCAGGCAGAATCTGTCGCCCACGGCCAGGGCCTTCACGCCGTCGATTGCGCCGAGTTGGACTGGCCGGTCGGGAAGAGTTACTGAGCCGTCGCCTAGCCAGCCAGGATTTGCGTTGTATCCCCATGCCCAAACCCTGCCTTGCGCCAAGGCGTAATTGGTATGGTACGCGGTCGCCACCGCCTCCACCACATCTGGCAAACCTGGCACCTGAACCGGCCCCAGAGTGCTATATGTGCTTGTCCCGCCCGAAGCGGGATACTGTACGGCTCCGCTGGAGTTGCCCCCGTATGCAAAGACTTTGCCCGCGGTGTCCAGAATCAGCGTGTGGAATCGCCCCACCGCAATCTGCCGCGCCTTGATGCCGCTGAGCGGATTGGCGTTCCCATCGCCTGAGCCGCCGAACGCGTTGCTCCCCCAGATGTAAACGTCGCCTTCAGCCGTGAGCGCCGCGGAGTGCAGATACATGCTGCCCATGCCAATGACGGTCCCCGCAATCTGTGCCTGCGTCGGAACCGGCAGGAAGGATTGCGGCAGAGCGGAGCCCAATCGTCCGTCCGAATTGTCGCCCCAGACCCACAGCGTACCGTCGGACTTCACCGCCATCCCTTGGTACTCGCCTGCCGACACGTGAACTACGCGATCGAGCGCGCTCGCTACTGTCGGAGGCAAAACTCCCGTCACTAGTCCGGTCCCGAGTTGACCTCGGGAATTTGAACCCCAACCGTACACGGTGGAAGACCCCGATTGGCCTAAGCTGGCCGGGATCGAAATCACTAGCGCGAGGAATGCGCGATAAAGCATATCGCAATCTCCTGACAGGCGAATCGAAGAATACTGCCTTGTGAAACACGCCTATCCTAAGCCCGCGCGCCGGATCTCTTCAATGAACCTAGGTAAGAATTGGCGTGGCATTAGTCAAAGCCACTGAGTCTAGGTAAAACACCACCTCAGACCTGGATGGAGTCGCCGTAAGCTCCTCCTCGTCGCCTGCAATGTATTGATACATCAATGCACTTCCAAACAGCATCACCCGCCTGTCACTAAAGCTGGATCCTGGCACGCCGCTGCCAGCACTCAGGTTCTTCCTCCCGCGAATAATGCCCATGTGATTTACTTGCCTGCATAAGCTGCAATGCCTAGCCAGATTTTCAGTAATTTGCCTACCCCGCACAGGCGCCCCTAGCGGCCAAAGCTTACGGGCACTCCTTCACCTCGCGCCACTCGACCCCGCCTACTTCTATGCCCCATACTCAAATTTGCGCCTCCGCCTCCGCATCACCGGCGCCGTCCAGGGTGTAGGCTTCCGCCCCCACGTCTTCCGTCTGGCCACGGAAGCCCAACTCGCCGGCTTCGTCCTCAACTCACCCCAAGGCGTCCAAATCGAAGTCCAAGGGCCTGGCGAATCCGTAGAAGCCTTCAGGGAAAAACTCCAACAAAACCCACCCGCCAACGCCCAAATCGCCACCTTCACCTCCGAACAAATCCCCGATCAACCAGACCAGACCTTCGAGGTCCGTCCCAGCGCCAACACCGGCCAACCCGCCGCCTATCTCCTCCCCGACCTCGCCATCTGCCCCCCCTGTCTCGCCGACATCCGCAACCCCCGCAACCGCCGCCATCTCTACCCCTTCACCTCCTGCACCCACTGCGGACCCCGCTACTCCATCGTCGAAGCCCTCCCCTACGACCGCCCTCTCACCGCCATGCGGCACTTCCCCCTCTGCCCCGCATGCCACCAGGAGTACACCAACCCCCAGGACCGCCGCTTCCACGCCCAAACCAACTGCTGCCCCGCTTGCGGCCCCCAACTCGAACTCCGAACTCTCAGCGGCACTCAAGCCGTGAAGCACGAAGCCCTCCAACAAGCCGCCCAAGCCATCCGCGAAGGCCGCATCCTGGCTCTCAAAGGCATCGGCGGCTTCCACCTCATCTGCGACGCCCGCAACAAAGCCGCCATCGAAACTCTCCGCCACCGCAAGCGCCGCCCCACGAAGCCCTTCGCCGTGATGTTCCCCCATCACCCCGAGCCCCTCCTCTACACCCCAC